>CAZQHJ010000016.1:3270-25491 GCA_964593225.1 uncultured Thiotrichales bacterium | reverse complement strand
CGGCAACAAAATACGTCAATGTCAATTGGAAAACAGTTTCATTCGGTTGCCCTGGCCTGGAAGCCGCATTTCCAGCACCCGGATTCCTTGCGGGTCATGTTCGTTTTGGGTGATGCGGGTGACAACAGCGAGGATCTCGATTCGGCTAGGGAGGAAACTCGCACCCAGTTGCAGCAAAAGGAGATCGCCCTCTTTCCCATACACTTCAACCATCCACTCAAGGACGACGACTATAAGCAGCTCGGGCAACTGAGCAAACTGGGCGCGATCTGCAATGAGGAACAGTGGCAAACCCAAATTGCCGAAATGTACGGCCCCACCGCTGTCGCCGGGGCCGCTGCGGGCAAGTATGCCAGATCGTATGAACGCATCTCCATGTGCGGCTTCATCGAGCAGATGGCCGAGTTGGCGAAAAGGGATGGGAATACGCTCACCACCCAGGTGAGGAGCCTGACCAACAACAACCTTGGCACCGTATTGGCGGAATCGACCGGCGAATACCTCACGGGCGCCACGGAGATGGTCGGTACTCTCCGGAAACTTCGCCAGGGCCGGCTCAATCTACCGGAAGCCGAGGCGGAGATGAGAAGACATGGCGATATCGCCCTGAGTATCTTTCAGCACCGGATCCGGCAGATGAGAAAGCAGATGCCTGAACTGTCCGGGATGTTGGCGCAACGCCCGGAACTCGCTTACTCGGAGCTCTACATCGCCGAGGAAGATGGCGACCGTAAGTTGCTGCGGCCGGTGCTACTGATTAGCCAGAGAGAGCTGGGCAAGATCATCACCAATATGACTAACTTAAATCAGTACGACCGGACATGCAGTCAGGCTACACACAAAAGGCTTGTTGCAGAGTCGTTGACGGCCCTGCTGGGGGAATTGCTGCATTTGCACCTGGACCTGATCACCGACGCCGATATCGACAAATGGAGTTCACTGTCAGTGGATGAGCAAAAAAGCTATATGGGGAAGCATAAACTGATCGAAGAATACTGCCGCAATAATGATAAATGGATGCATTTCCTGTCCCGTATGGAGGAGGCTGTGAGATCCCTCAACCCTCTGCTGGGTGACCAACAACACCCGCGCCGGTTTACCGACATCAGCGGTGTCATCTACTACTGGCTCTATCCCGAAGAACTGTTTCCCATACCCGATAGAACATGAATATAGGGAATCCGCGCATGTCTTTTCGGAATACCGCTAATCTTATATCCCGGCTGCTGCTTCGGGAGAACTGGCCGGCTGGCGACGGTGATCGCCGCAAGCTGTTGTTCTATCTATTTCCCCAACTCGGCAGTCTTCTCTTGTTGTTGCTCATCGCCTGGGGCGGGCTGTGGATAGTGAGCGAAGAGCATGTCTTGCGGGACGGGATGGCCGAGGTGGCCAATAGCCCCTACATGGCGATTCTCATCGAAGGCTACATGTACGGATCCGAAGGTGGAACCGGCGACGGCGCCGATCCGCACGAGCCCGCTTATTGGCGCAACCTGACCCTAGATACCCTCCTTCCCAATACCGCCGGGTCGCCGCTAGGCCAAGAGCCCGTGTTCGAGTCGGTGTCGGTGTACAGCAACGGGTATCTCAGCTTCCTCGACAGCAAGAACCAACAGGTGAGCGGCTTCAAGGGGTTGGTACTCGATTTCGTCAATTCGGAGCGGCGAAACGAGCGCCTGCTCGATGGGCTCCGCGAGGCCGCCGGTGAGAAGTGGAGATGGAACGAACTTCGTAACGTCAACGGCATCATCATGTCCGGCCAACTGATGGAAAGCCTCGGTTACGCCAAACCATGGCCGCGCACAATAGGGACGCAGAAGGACGATTACGGTCACAACGACCCCCAGGGAAATGTTACTTTCCCCGTTGTGGTCCTCGATGAACTTCCCTACCGCAGGTTCACCATTCCACGGCGCATGGACATTCTCGCTGACTTTGCGTCTCTTCCGCCGAGCGTCGGTCAGGTCCACTTCGATGGTGACGGCGAACCGGTCGAACTGTCGCGGTATGATGGGGCGATGCTCTACCTCAATCAAAAACTGGTGCTCATGGATGGAGTGCAAAACCGGCTGATACCCGCGTTGCGGGGGTTCATCAACCGGCAGGTCGACCAAAAAGTGCACAGCGAGATCCTGGAGGTGTTGGGCACCGCACTGTCCAACCAGGCGATGCTTCAGCGGCTGAGCGGTTTGTTCACAAGCGCCGCTATCGCCCTGGCGGTCATTCTTGCCCTCTACAACGCCGTAGTGTTGCATTCACGGGTCTATCGTATCGGCGTACTCCGGGAGCAGGGGGCGTCGGCACGGCTGTTCGTTATGGTCTTCCTCATTCAGTCCCTGTTATTTACCCTGTTGGCGTTTGTACTGGCGTTGCTGATCCATGTCGGACTTTCCTCACAGGGTCTGTCCTTGGCTCAACTGATGGGCATCCCCGAGGTAGGAGGTCTGTTTGCTGGGCTAAGTGTCGCCGCCGTGGTGGGGTATGTGGTTCCAGCCATCGTGTTCATCAACCTCATGGAACCCGCCGAGATGGTTTCCTATCGCGCCTGATGATAAGGCAGCTAATTTGTTTATTTCCCGCTCAGCTTCGCAATTGATGTCAAATCATACTTTGTCGGTTTGGAGCGAAGCTTCGCCAGGTGTTCAGGAGACAGCATGGAAGATCGGATATTGCTTGTATTCGGTTCGCTGACCAAACGTTTCGGCAAAGAAAAAAGCATTCGATTCACCTATGCCGGCGGTTCCGACGGCATCCGCATCAACCGTGGCGAGTTCGTATTCATCACCGGCAGCAATGGCGTCGGTAAAAGTACGCTGACCCACATGCTGGCCACCCTGGACAAGGGCGAGTACAGTAAGGATGCCCAGCATCAGGTTCTACGAGCACCTGTCCGACCGTAGCCGTGAGCACGACTACTGGAAGCTGTTCAGAACCCGTTCCCGGACATGGTCACTGTCTGACCCCACGGCCCGGCTCAGACAGCGCTGTTTCGGGTTCCTACCCCAGGGGGGGCACCTGATCGACGGTCACACCGTGGAGGAGAACCTGATCTTCCGGCGGCTTCTCGGCGGCCTTGACCCTAAGGTCGACATCGATGCCCTGGAGCCGGAATTGCTAGATAAACTCAAGAAAAGTCCCTCGGCGCTGTCGGGAGGGCAAAGACAGAAACTGGCATTGCACCGGGCCGTGACCGGATCGCCGCGGATCATCTTCGCCGACGAACCGACCAATAATCTTGATTCCGACGCGTTCGACTGGAAGCTTTCCGAACTGGCTTGTCTTGTCCAGGAGCAGGGAGTCACTGTTTTGATGGTTACGCACAGCTATGAGAGAAGCCTTAAGGTCCTAAGGGAGCACTTCCCGGCACTCCCAATGCACCAACTAAACCTGCAGACTGTCAATAGTGAGAATGCTCGGGTAAGACCAGTGAACCTGGATTACCAAATCGTATGATACGCGCGTGTACTGAGAGCTCGTGAAAAAATCTCCCGACCGTTGCGAGGCAGCCCCCGAATCGCGTCTGGCGGCATTGCAAAAGGCCGGTTGGGGTCTTTTGCTTTCGGCGCTGGCGGGGCTTCGGCTCCTGTATCTGCATCTGACCCCTTGGGGCCTGTACAACTTCTCCGGTCTGCGACACATCGTCGAGATGCACTGGCCCCGGCGGCCCAACGCCTCGGACTACGAGAAGCCGCCGACCCTGGTTCTCTGGTTCATCGGCATCTACGTGGCCCTGTACGGCATCGCCGCCACCTATTACGAGTCGTCCCTGGACCGGGTGGAGAACCGCATGGGGGCGTTGGCCTCTCAGCTTGCTACCACCAACGACGAGGCATTGAAGCAGCTCATCGAACGGATTGCCCGCATTCAGCGGATGGAGATGCCCCGTGAGCCGAGTCTGCTGTGGCCCTTCGAGGGCAACTTCGCCCTGACCACTTTTTTCCTTGGCAAGCAACGGAACCCGGAGATTGTGCAGTGGACGAAAGAAATCCTTGAGGACTGGAAGGGTAGCCTGGCGGGGAAAGTGCTTGTAAGAGTCGACCTTTCCAGGGCGCGGCTTCAGGAAGCAGACCTTTCCGGGGCGGGGCTTTGGAAGGCAAACCTTTCCCGGGCGGAGCTTTGGGGAGCGGACCTCCCCGAGGCGCGACTGAATGAAGCAAACCTCTCCGGGGCAAAACTCCAACAAGCAGACCTCTCCAGGGCGAGGCTCCAACGAGCAGACCTCTCCGGGGCGGAGCTTCCGAAAGCGGACCTCCCCGAGGCACAACTGAATGGAGCAGACCTCTCCGGGGCGGGGCTTGAGGAAGCAGACCTCTCCGGGGCGGGGCTTTTGGATGCAGACCTTTCCGGGGCGGGGCTTTGGAAGGCAAACCTTTCCGGGGCATGGCTTCAGGGGGCAGACTTTTCCGGGGCGTGGTTTGGGGGAGCAGACCTCTCCGGGGCGAGGCTTTTGGGAGCAAACCTCTCTGGGGCGAATCTTGGGGATATCGAAAACTGGCAAGCCATCGAATCCATCGATGACGCCAACATTATCGGCGTCAAGAACACACCCAGAGGTTTCCGGGAATGGGCGCTCAAAAACGGGGCGGTGGAGCTGGAACCGGCGGCATGGGAGGCATTTCGGAAAAAGCCGAAATAGGAGATAGAGAAAGACCGAATGAGAGGACACAGGCCACGCGCTTGCGCCGCCAAGAAGCTGCGTGTCCTAACCCGATAAACCGCCTGTCGTGACCCGGCAAGCGGTTTGTCGGATAGAAACAAGCCGCTTGGTCGGTTCGTGTTAACCGCTAACACGGGTCGGGAACCGGGCGCTAGCCGTTATCGATGGCTTCGGGTATGGACATTTGGCCTGAGTCATAAGTTTAGAATTGGTGTACACGGCAACATGGTTCGCGCAATGAGCAGTAAACACAAAAGAGGGGCATCAATGAAAAAAACGTTGATCGTCATTCTGCTGATGCTGTTGTCAGCAACGAGCTATTCCGTCTCCCCTGATCCCCTTTCTCCCAGAGTGGCAGAATCTCGCGACGCCTGTTCGGATAACAAGGTGCGGCAGCAGTGCCAAGAGACATGTGCCATGGTGTGTGCCGAAGATAAGGATTTCAGGGATAAGAACTGGGGGTACTGCATCTCCATACTGCCCCCCAACAGTCCACGGGATGATGCGACATGCCCGTCTATGGTAGCGAACGCAGTGCAGAACGTGACGCCGGAGGATCAGTGCGCGCATGTCACCGGATTGTTCCCGAAGATCAAATGCCAGCAGGAGGTGGCCGACGATATCGCCAGCCAATTCCCGAAATGCACCCCGAACGTGCCGACTTTGATCGACGACGCGGGTAAGCTAACAGAATCGATCAAAGCAACTTTGCAGAAATTCGATAAGATCCTCGCGCTGGATCTCAATGTACAGACCGGTGAGGTACTGTGTGGGTACAGCCGGGATGATCTGTCCAGGTATTACGAGCAGGCGACCCAGGAAGGGCAGGTGTTCGTCTCGCTGCAAAGCAAAGCCAAGCAAATAGAAGGCTGCGCCGGTGAGATCGAGGAGTGGCTGAAGAAGGCTTCCACAAGCACCATCGACCAAACTACGGATATTCTGCACGACAACCTGATCCGTACCACCAGCGCACACTTGGAAAAGCTCGACCCCTTACGTGTGACGCTTATCCAGTCCGTCGAAAAGCTGAAGGCGGCTGGACCGCAGATCCTGGCTTTGGGAACACTGCATGTCCGTTTTTGTAAAAGCAAATGATGCGGGACGGTACGGGGTAACGAACCGGAACAACATTCCAGTTGGAATATTTAGCCATCAAGAGAGATAGAGATATATATGAAAACCAGCAAATTGTTCGGAGCGGCCATGGCCGCTGTATTGATCGGCTTGGTGAGCACAAGCTCCCTGGCCCAGCAGAGCGCTCGGCCAGATGCAATGAGCAGCGAGCACCTGAATGTCCTCAATGAAAAAATTGGCCAACTGCTCGACCAAATGAATGAAAGAGCCAAAACCTACCCGCAGATGATAGAAGAACTGCATCAGCGCTCCGACGCCATCGAAAAAACCGGCGAGGAGGTGCAGAAGATGCTTGATGATCTGAAGCGGATGACCGACCAAATGGATGTCAACTCGGACTACCACGCAGAGCTCAATGCGTTCGAGAAACACACCAGCAACCTGATCGCCTCAGTGAAGGCCAAAGGCGACCCGGTGTTTGAGAAGATTGCTGCGAGATTGAAGAATGATCTCAATGAGTTGCAAAGCATTGACCGACGCCGTGCGGCGGCGGTGATTCAGGCCCGCAACATCATGCGCGCCCTGGAGGATCATCAGGAAAACTTGGTGCTGATCAGGCAGATCGGTCACATCGAAGCCGCCATCGAGATATTCAAGAACAGCTTGGGCGAATTCGAAAATATTGTCAGCATTGCTCAGGAGATCCAGGAGAAAGTGGTTGGGGCTATTTCGACACCGTGAGTAATTAGGGGTGCTGTTGAGCGTATCAGCTGACAATCCGCAGGCGACGATAGTGCGCCATGCCCTGGCCTGGACCTTACTGCTAGCGGGGATCTTCTTGGCCGGGCGCGGCCAGTTGAGTGAACTGGCCATGCTCCAGTCCCAGTCGCCCTCATATCTGGCGGCTGTGTTCGGACGCTCGCTGGACAACCTGTACCAACTTTTGTTGCTGTCCGGGTGGTTGGCGGTGTTTCCACACTTCCTGCTTCTGTCGATGCTCGACCGGGAGGGTGTGACCGTGGCGGCCTACGACCGTTTCGCCGTCTGGGCACAGACCCTGTTCACCTCCCTCGGATTCATTGGCACTATCGTTGGTGTATCCCTGGCGGTGTCCGGGTTGGAGGGCGCCATGCGGGACAATGAACCCGGCGTTTTGATCGCCGGGCTCAGCACCGCCTTCGACACCACCTTCCTGGGGCTCGGGGCGGCGGTGTCATTGATGTGCCTGCGCAAACTTGCGGAAATACGTCATTCATGAGTGGCGCCACCGGGAAAGCAGCTACCGGTGGCGTCCTGATGCTGGCGATGACGGACCTGTTCGTCTCTGCCACCGCGACCCTGCTGGTTGTGTTGACGTTGGCTTCACCGGATTCGCCTACACCCTTGCTGGTGCAGGCGGATTTGGTGATGCTTTGCTCGGAGCCCGACGCTGGGAGCGCGGAATTCGCGCTCTTCCCGGCTAGCGCAGTGGCCTTCCGCAAGGAAGCAGGTACGCTGCGCCCGGGCACCACCATTCACACCGTCAGCGATCAAACCGGGATGGCTCGGGCCGTGGCTGCCATGGAACTGCCCGCCAAGCCCATGCTGACCGTTGCCCTGGCTCCTGCCCCCGACCGTCCCTTGACGGCCACTTGTTTTGCCACTGCCACGATGCGCTTGTTGTCGCGCTATCACCACCTGAGCAATGACCCCCATGAGGCCGCAGTACCCACACTGGGACTGCAGATCATCAACCACATTATCCGCCAGGATGGCGCTCATGAATGACGATAGCCCGGTTTCCGTCGATGTGTCTGTTGCCTTCTTTGCCTCGGTGCTGGTGCTGTTCGTGTTCGTCACTTTCGCTCTCAACCGGGAAACGCCTCGCGTAGAGCCGGTATCCACCGGACAGATCATCGAAACCGCAGCGGCAATCCCACCCAGTTGGGGTCCCATTCCCGAGCGCACCAGCTACGCTTTTTTGGACAGTCGGCAGCTGCAGGTGCTGGAAATGGAGCATTTCAGCGTCGCCATGGTGACGCCCGAGAAGATGGTGAGCAGCGACGCACACTTTGAAAATATTACCGTTTTGTCGGATCGCAACGCGCCTGAGTCCTTCTCCCTCAACATAGGCACCGTGGGGGGGGTGCTCCCGTCGCAGTGGGTGCGCGCCACCGTACCAGCGGTACGCACTCAGGATGGTGGTTGCCCCATCGACGAGCAGACCTGGAGCGCTTTTCGCCGCAACCTGTTGAGTGTACTGGTGATGCGCTCGGAGAAGATCGACCTGCCGGAGTTTGTCGCCTTTGCCGATACGTGCGGCCTACGGTACCGGCTAATCCCGCTGCCGACCGCAAGCGCTAAAGGCAGGGTAAATATTCCAATCTCGTTGCAACCGAACAGCTTTCGTTTCGAGACGATATTCAGGTAGAGAAGATGGTTAGGCGCGTGGCAACTCTATTCCTGTTTCTATCGGTATCCGCGCTGGCTCCGCCGTCCGGTGCCGCTCCTGGTGACGGCCACTGGCAACGACAGGGGTTGCGCATCATCCGGTATATTGAACCAGAGACGACGTTGATCGATGTGAAACGGGCTAACGCACAGCAGGAACGGGGGTGTGTACCCGATCGAAGGGTCCGGTTCGGGTATTCGGCGCTCATGCGACAGACGGCACCACAGTTGCAGTGGAGCCTAGAGCAGCGCCAAACTTTAGCCGCAGCGGCGTTTTTGGACGATACCGATGCAGCGCTACGGCGAATCGAGGCGGTACTGGCCAATGAGAAATTGGATGCCAACCAGCGGGCGGCGGTCGAGAACCAATTACTGCTCACGAGCCTTATGTTCGGAGACACACAACGCTTTACTCACACCCTCACCAAGGTCCGCCCGGACGACCGGGTAGCACCTGCCCTCCGCGCCGACAGGTTCTTTCTGCGTGCTTACGAGCTGTCACAACGGGCACGCAGTAGCGAAGATTGGCAACGTGCTGAACGATTGTTGGTGGCAGCCCAGCGACTGGATCCCAGCTTCTTCTCAATACGCGTACAGCGCGTAGTCAACTGGCTGCTCGCACATCGCGGCAGGGTGAATAGTGGCAACTGTGCACGGAAGGTGCGGGAGTTGACCGATCTGGTGCTTGATCTCTCCGATGCCGCTCCCTGTGCTCAACTGACCGGCAATGTGTCGCATTATCTCAGTCGCATGCTGCAGGATGAATCCGTAAATCGGACTAGGCAGCCGGTTATCTCTCTCTACACCCCTGGGGGTCAGTGGCGGCTGTTGCAAACCGCGACACTTGCCCACGTCACCCGCCAGGACAGAGTCAAAATGGCGGTGATGCAAGCGCTGGATAGCGTCCCTGCGAGCGCATGTGTGGGAGTGATCCGCACCGCTATCGCGGAACTCGATCAATGAACACCGCTGGATACGTGTTGGGTGCAGTGGGTGTCGCGCTGCTGCTCAGCCCCACTGGAACCGGGCTACGACTATTGCTCGGGAGTGCTCTGAGGGGAGGGATGTGGGTCGCGATATGGTGGGCCATGGCAGGTGTTGCGGTGAATATCCTGAATCGTTACGCCCCCGCACATGTCTACGGTTCGCTGGAGCAGTTAATCAATCCCCTGCTGGTTCTGCTATCCTGGTTGGTTGCCTATCCGCTGTGCCAGCTGCTACACCTGTCCCTTCGTGTGGATGAGGGACTTACGCGGATTCTCATCAGTATGATCGGGGCGTTGGCGTTCTGGCGAGTGGTAATCTACGACACAGTGTCAGGGGACAGGATCGCACCTGATACGACCGTGGCCTTGACCTGTGTATTGAGTCTCCTGTTAATGCTCCGGTTCCCCAAGAGTTCATGATAAGGATCTACTTCACATTGATGTGTACCACAATTTCATGCCTTATCTGGCCGGATCTCGCGTTTTCGTAGTACAAAACGCGATTCACAACTCATTGATAAGTAAGGATAAATCCGCGATACGGCAACCGGTTTGACAGTCAGCACTCCATTTCTTATTTTTCTTGCAACCATCAATCCCTTGCAAGCCGGATCGTGTACCACGGTTTCAGACGATAAGGGAAGAATCGGCGCAGAGTCAGGCAGATCTCCCATAAATCGCTGGTACAGGAGGGTAGTATGCGGACCCGATTCTACGGCGTTTCAGGTATTCAATCTCGCCTTCCAGTCTCGTCGACGCGCTGACGCAGTTCCTTTCCCGGCCTGAAGTAGGGGACATACCGCCCGGGGATATCCACCAGTTCGCCTGTCTTCGGATTTCTGCCGATGCGCGGTTCGTGATATAGTCCAACTAAATCAAGCTCTGTTATCTTTGCTATACCCATTCTAAGGTACCTTTTGAGGTTTGTTGCGTAACCGAACCGTGCCACACACAGTTCAGCACCAAGAGCTACCCTATTTCTTCCCTCTTCCCTTATCCAGAACTCAGGTTAATAGATCATCCATTCGTCCAAGTCCCGCTGTAAACTCTCCAAAACTTTTCGTAGAAGGTAGATTGCCACAATGAATTCCAGAGAACTATTGCTGCTTCGGCACGCGAAATCGGATTGGAACACCGGGGCGGACTCGGACTATGGAAGACCCCTCTCCAAACGGGGCCTTCGGGATGCGCCCCGCGTGGGACACTGGTTGGACCGGCAGGGTCTGCGACCGGATCTCATCATCGCTTCACTCGCGACCCGCGCGGGGGAGACCGCAAGGGCGGTCTGTAAAGGACTGGGTATCGAGGGGGTGCCTATCCATTGGGAGGAACGGGTCTATGAGGCCAGCCTCCAAACGCTCCTGACAGTATTGGGCGAATGTCCCGAACAGGCGCCGCGGGTGCTATTGGTCGGCCACAATCCGGGGCTCGAACGGCTGTTGGCCTACCTGTGCGGTCCCGACATCGAAGCCTCGCCCGATGGCAAGGTCCTGCCGACGGCCACCCTCGCCCATATGGGCTTGCCATGGGACTGGCGGACGCTGCAACCGGGCTCCGGTCGCCTTATCGCCCTGACGAGACCCGCGGCGATGGACGCGTGACGGGATATCCCCGACCGGTGGAACGCGGCGGGTCGGATCACGCCAACACTATCCCCATGAGCTGCCAAGGTATCGCTATGGATAGCGAGTCCGTTCCATAGCCACCCCCGTTGGGCGGCCTCTTCCGCCATCCCGGCGGGGACGCCGGGACTAGTTCAGATAGGCCAGTGTCCGTTCGTCGAACGGGGTCGGGGTCATCCCGTAGGTCTCGAAAACGGCGGAGGAATCGCCCGTATTGCCTTCCAGCAGCATGGTCAGCTGGTCGCGGGTTATGGGAAAGGCGCTGAACCGATCCAGGAGCCCGGCGGCGATTTTCAACGGAAAGACCGGTACCGGCACGGTCCATTTGTTGCGTCCCACGGCCCGCCCGATGGTCTTGAGGATGGCGCGCCATTCCAAGGCGTCGGGTCCGCAGAGGGGGTAGGTCTTGCCGATGGCGTCAGGGTCCGTCAGGGCCTTGATGTATATTTCGACGACATCCTTGACATGGATGGGGGAGAGACGAAACCGCCCGGCCTCGGTCAATCGCATGCCCGGATGGAAAAGCGGCGCGGGTATGGGCGGGCGGATGATCTCCTCGCACAGTTGGGTCGCGAACTCCCCGCGCCCCCGGGGGTCGCCGAAGATGACGCTGGGCCGAAAGACCGTCCCGGCGAGCCCGCTGGCATGGAGGTGCTCCTCGGCGAGGTACTTGGTGCGCTGATAGGGCGTTCCATCCGCCCTTGCGCCGTTGGCGCTGGTGAGGAAGAAACGCCGGACGCCAAGCTCGGCGGCCATGTCCATGGCGTCTCGGGCCCCCTCGTATTGCAAGGCTTGGAAGGTGATCCCGCGATGGGGGAATTCCCGCAGGATGCCCACGTTGTAGATAACGGCCTCGGATTCGAAGATGACCCGGCGCATGGCCTCTTTGTCGTGGAGATGCCCGGGTATCGTTCGGTACCGGTGCGGGTCGGCGCCGGTCTTGCGTCCCTGGTCGGGGCGCGTCAGGAGCACCGGTTCATGGCCCTGATCGATGAGGGCGTCCACCAGATACGAGCCGAGATAACCGGTCCCGCCGAAAATCGCGATGTTCATGGATAATATCCTCTACAATCCTGTTTTTTAACGTATCGGAAAAACAAAAATCCTGGAAAACCCGGTGGCGGAACGGAGCCCGTCCCGTTCGGGTTCCGGCGCGAAGCGCTAGTAAATGACATAAATCCGAACGCTGTGTGTTCGGATTTATGTCCGAGCGTGATCGATTCCGAGACCGGGCCTTTCACGGTCTCTCACTCCCCCAACCTCTCCATCAGCGCGTCGAGACGGCGCAGATTCTTTTCGTCCCGTTGGTGGCGCTTGCGCGCCGCTTCGTAGGAGGCGGTGGTCTTTTCGCACACCAATGTGAAGGGACGCCCCTGGCGCTCGGTGACGTGGGTCACGTCGCAGTGGTTGTCATCGATGATCCGGTGCAGGTGTTGCCGTCTTGGCTTCGCCAGGGGGAAACGGGCCGTCGACGCCTTGGGATCGGCCAGGAATCTGCCGAGGACGAGGCAATCGCCGCAGTCGCAGGGCAGCTTGGCGGGGCGTCGGTAATCGTCCGGCGCTTGGGGTGGGTCCGCCACGATGTCCGTCAAGGCACTCCGGCACTGGCGCAACCAACGGGCGATGGCGGAATGAGGTTCGGGCCGTCGGCGGACCAGCCAGGATTCCAGGCCGAAGAGGGCGGCCAAATGGGCGTCGGTGAGGTCGTATCCGTCACGGCGCGCCAGGGCGTGCTCGGTGAGACGGGCGAATGGGGCGTCGGCGTCGATGACCCCCAGGGCCTCTACCAGGTTGGCCAACAGGACGACCCGTCGGTCTTTCATCCCCGGCATGTTTCCCACCGGCTTGCCATCCAGGGCGATGACGAGATCGACCATTTGCTCGGCCAGGGCGCGGCACAGGGCAAGGCGATCCTCATCCGTATCCCGGTGCAGACAGAGGATGCGCAACAAGGCGGCATTTCGGACGATCATTTTCCCGTCATCGGCATCGAATACCGCCGTGATGGCCGCCGCCAGGTTCGACCAGCCGTGACGCCGGCAAAATTCGGGGAAGGCGGGGGTTACCTGGACCCACGCATCCCCAGGCATGATCTCACGCAGGCACCGATCCACCAGCGCCGGGTCGTCCAGGTCCACCAGCAGCCCCATGAGGTCGGCGCGCCCGGATTCCCGCCGGTTCGCGGCCCATCCCCCAAAGGAAAGCACCGGTTCCCAGGACGTCATGATGGCCGTCGCGAAATCGCGGCAGGCCCGCCATTGCGGATTGGAAGGGGATTGCTCCGGGGACCCTTGGGATGCGTCCGAGTCCTCTCGCCAAGTCGCCACCATGGCCCGAAGACCGCCGATGGCGGCGTCCATGCCCGCTTGGCACAGGATGGCGTAATGGCGTTCCCGGGGCCAGATCACCACCGCCCCGCGATGGTACCAGCGATCCAGCGTCATGCCCGCGTTGCCGGTATAGCCCTCGAATTCTTCTTCGCCGGGTTCATCCTCTTGCAGGGGGCGGCGGGTAATGACCTCCGACGCATCCAGGGCGATTTCCCCGAGATCGACCTTGTTGCCCTCCCGGTCCGTCCAGTGATCGGCGGAGAGAGTCTCATCGATGATCTCCCCCATCTCGTAATCGCCGGGCTCGCCACTGCCATGGGCATCCTCGTCCCAGTGTCGGCGCCGGCGGTACGAATGCTCCGCGTACTCGGCGTCCCCCGTCTGCCAAAGGGTGACCAGGGCGAGATGACCGATGCACTCGGCGCGCCGGGCGGCCTCGAACAACACCTCGGTCCGGGCGCGATCGATGCCCTTGAGGGTGGCCGGCGTCAATCCGTCCCGGGTGTATTCATGCGCCAGGAGCACGGCCATCTTTTCCCGCATCGGGTCCCCGAGCCAGTCCTTCAGTATCCCGGTCATCGTCCCGATGGCGGGCTCGCCGGTGGGCGCGGCGCGTCGGCCTTCGGCCTCGGCCCCGGCCAGGGTCAGGTTGTAGGTGAGGCACAGCCGATGGCCGCTTCGGATGGGCGTCACTTCGTGCCGGCAATCGGCGTAGAAGGCGGCATAGCTCAATTCGTTGCCGGAGGCGGCGCCCGGGAACGTTAGCCGGTGTTGAGCGCCATCGTGGGAGACGATCAACTCGCCCCCTTCATGGAGGGCGGGCAGGGCGATCACCAGGGTGGCGACCATGCCGTCCAGTTTTTCGCCATCCTGATGCGGCAGGAAGAAGCCGCCCGTCTCGTAGACGAGAAGCTTGTAGAGATGCGCGGTCAGCGCGCCATCGGCCAGTCCGAATTCGGTCCCGATATGGGCGAGGATGTCGGCCAGGAGGGTTTCCCATTTGGGATTGGTCAGTTGGAAGGCGTCCGGGTCCATCTCCCAGGTCCGGCGCACGTCGGTGTCCACCAGCGTCTGTGTCCCCTTGCCATAGGGGGCCTGCCGGCAGCGGGCGATGAGGGCGGAGGCCTGTTCGGGACCTGGCGGCAGGCTGATGAGGCCCACCCCCGCCACCCTCAACCCCGGCATGACGAGGGGTAAATCCCCGCCCGCGCACACGGTGTCGGGTCGGTCTATTTTATCCAGGGCGGCCAGTAGCCTGCCTTCGATGGGGGATTTTTTGCTGTCCATGATGGGATGACTCCGGGTTTGGCTAGTGGCTTTGAATTCTCGAGGGTCGCCTCCATGGCCAATGGGCCGTTCGGGGTATGGAGACTTGGAACGGGTCATTCATCTTATGTGTCGAAAACACATGGGGCATCAGTCCGAACGCCACGCGTTCGGATATGTCATTGGTTAGCGCTTCGCGCCGGGACCTGAACGGGATGGGCCCCGATTCCGGCGCCGGATTTCCCGGGATTCTTGTTTTTCCGATACGAAATAATAGGTTGTATTATAGACGATGCGCGCTATTTCATCCCTATCCCGGAATCGACCCTTCCATGGGGTTGTCCTTTCCAGCCAAGCGAACCGCGCCGTTCTTCTTGGCCCGGCCTTTTGTCGCGGGGGGAGGTTCCCGTTTGTTTTTCCGCCCATCCTCCGCTAGTGTCCTGCCCGATAGAGGCAGGTTTCAATCACCGGCAGCGGCGCGCCCGATACGGATAGGGACTATCATGGAATGAAGTCCCGGCGTGGCGCGCAAACCTGTCTCTCCACCGGGAAGGCGATTCCCCTATCCGCCTTCCCACCCCGGCTCACCTACCAGGGGTCCTATGGAACGGGCAGCGACCCTGCCGTTGGGAAGCCCGTCCAGGACAGTCCGGCCTCCCACCGTGATACGCGTCTCGGAATGGATGATCGGATAGCCCGGAATAGGGCATATCCGGATTTCGAGCAGCGTATTCCAGGCTTCGAATGCAATAGTCGGAATTCGGAATATCACATTCGAAGTTTCGAATACGGTCTTCGAAGCCTTGAATGCCCTATTCAAAATTTCGAATACGACGTTTGAAATTTCAAACGTGATATTCGATGCTTCGAATTCCGCATTCCAAACCTCGAATACCGTATTCGAAACTTCGAATATCACGATCCGGCTCACCATTTCGGCCTCCCGCGCTAAGGATATCCCGAAAAACGCACGATATCACAGTGCGGTACGGCCGATAGCGCGTAGCGCCCCATGCCCGGCGCCCTCCCGAATGCTTAAGGAAAGGCGGTTGACTCCGGCGCCAGCTCAACGGCGACGGATTTATAGGAGGGCGTCTTGCCGCGCGGGTCGGTGGCGTGGGGGATCAGGACATTGGCCTCCGGGAAGTAGGTCTGGAGGTTCCCCGGCGGCAGTGAATATTCCCGGACTCGGAGCCCCGCCAGGGTCCCTGTGGCGTTGCGCAGGGTCACCCGATCCCCTTCCCGGAGACCCTCCCGGCGTATGTCATCGCCATTCATGAGCACCACCTGGCGTTCCCGCTGCCCGCGGTAGCGGTCTTCGGGCTCGTAGATAATGGTGTTGAACTGTCCCTCGCCGCGCACGGAGCCCATGGTATAGCGCCGCGCGCGGCGACTTTCCTCGGTTATGTTTCCCCGCGCAATCGCAGGCTGTGCAATCGGTTGGTCATTGCCGGTTGTCGAGGAATGAAGTGAGGGATGGATTGGTGGCGCGGATGAATACGCGGCTTGCCCCGCCGGGACGGCAACGACGCGAAACCGGGCCTTGCCGGTTTCGGTGGGGAAGCGGGGTCGGTGAAAGGCGCGCCCGGCAACGTGAAACTCCGAGCGCCCCTCGTCCACCTGTTCCATCCCCTGGAATCCGGGGATGGTCTCGGCGATGGCCCGGCGAATGTTTTCGTGTCGCCGGAAGGCGGAAAAATCCAGGACCTCGGCGGGGATCCGTTCCGAGGCCAGGCGAGCGATGATGGCCACCTCGGAGAGCAATGACGGAAAACGACGGATGCCCCCCTCGCTGATCCGCACATAGCTGAACATGGATTCCTGGGTGGTGGGCTGTTCCTCTTCGTCCCGCACCGCCACGGGCAGGATCAAGACCTCGCTTTGGGCCACGCCGCGCGCATGACCGCTGTTCAGTGTGGGCGTGAGAAAGAGCTTCCGGGGGATGCGCCCCAGGGCCCGCTCGGTGAAGGCCGAATCCGGGCTGGCCCCGAAGAGGTTGCCCCCCAGGAGGAAGGCGAAATCCATGGCGCCTTCATGGGCCGCCGACAGACAACCCACGGGATCCAAGCCGGTCTGTCCGGTGGGGTCCGCGGATGGGGGCAGTCCCAGTTTTTCCTCGAAATTGCGCAATACCGCCGCCTTCAACGTGGGCGTCATGCCCATGGAGCCCACGCCCTGGATGTTGCTGTGTCCCCGCAATGGCAGGAGACCGGCGCCCGCTTTGCCCACCATGCCCCGCAACAAGGCCAAGTCGATAATGGATTGGACATTGTCGACGCCATGGAGATGCTGGGTGATCCCCATGCCCCAGGCGAATATCGTCCTTTTCGATTGGCAATAAACCCGCGCGGCGGCCTCGATCTCCCCTCGGGCGAGGCCGGAATGCGCCTCGATGAGGGCCCAGTCGGTTCGGGCAATGTCTTGCTCGTAGGCCGCGAACCCTTCCGTGTGTTCCTCGATGAAGGTCCGGTCCGATCCCTCCTGTTCCAGGCAGGCCTTGGCCATGCCCTTTAATAAGGCGATGTCCCCACCGATACGGACCTGGAGATACAAGGACGCCACCTGGGAGCCGCCGGCCATCATGGAACGCCAGTCACTGGGCAGGGTGAAATTCACAAGGCCCGGCTCCTTGGCCGGATTGATGACGATAACCTGGCCGCCACGGCGACGACACGCCACCAGTTCCTTGATGAAACGCGGATGGTTGGAGGCCGGGTTGGCGCCCATGAGCACGAACAGGTCGCTTTGCCCGAGATCGGACAGACGCACGGTGGCGGCGCCGCTGCCGATACTGGCGCTCAGGCCGACGCCGGAGGCCTGATGGCAATAATAGGCGCAGTTGTTGATGTGAGGGGCGCCGAAGGCGCGGGCGAAGAGCTGCAACAGAAAGGCCGCCTCCATGGAAGAGCGCCCGGAGGCGTAAAAGAAACTCCGCCGCGGGTCGGTCTCCCTCAGCCAGGATGCGGCTTTCCGTAGGGCCGTTTCCATTTCCATGGGCCGATAGTGACTGTCGCCCGCCGGCTTGTATAAGGGCGCGGTCAGGCGGCCCAGGTGTTCCAACTCACCGCGTTCGCCCAATTTACGCAAATCCGCGAGGCTGTATTGGGGGAAAAGCGCCGCCGGCATGGCCGCCTGCAGGTCCGTCAGCTGGGATTGCAGGTTCTTTTTACAGACCTCGGGAAAGCGCCCGGCCTCGTTGCGCATCCCGCCCTTTTGTCCCCCGGTGCCGAAGGCGCAGGTCTTACAGGTGTTTCGGGCGTGCAACGCCCGCAAGGAGGCAGCGACTCCGACCCGGCGCGCCACGCCCAGGGAATAGCGCAGCGCATCCATGCCGCCAACGGTTGTTTTTGTCATTTTATTCCTTAAAACTTATTCGTCTTGATCACCCGTATCCGGGTCGAGTACATTGCAAAATCCACTCGGCATCCAAACGCGCGGCGTTCGGATTCGGATAGGATAAGGATTTCCACTGAATGTCACATTACCGAGTAATGTGACTAAAGTTAGGATTACTTTCAGATTACGACGATTATTTTAAAGAGGATGAATGAATGAGCAAATTCGACGAACTCGATGGCTTCAATGAACTCCACGGCTATTGGCTGGAAGATCTCACGGTGGGACAGACCGCTGTGTCCTCCAGGACCATCACCGAGGCGGCGGTGGAACTGTTCGGGGGGATATCCGGGGATCTCAACCCAACCCATTTCAGCGATGACTTCGCCAGCAAGGAGCGCTTCGGCAAACGGATCGTCCACGGGATGCTGACCATGTCCCACATCACCGGCACGCTGGCGGCCAAACTGCCGGGTCCGGGCTGCCTGTACATGAGCCAGAGCGTCAAGTTCATCGCGCCCGTGAATATCGGCGACACCGTGACCACCGTCATCAAGATCACGGACATCAACCCCAAGGGCAAGGTAACATTGAAGACCGACCAGTTCGTGGGCGACACCCAGTGCGTGGACGGCGAGGCCCTGCTGTGGGTGCCAGCGCGTCCGAAGAGCAAGGGATAAGGCGACCGTCGGGACCTTTAAGGACGAGAGTCCAAAAAATAATACCCACGAAAGGCACGAAAAAACACGAAAGAGAGACTGTGGGGGCGCTTTTCGTGCTTTTCGTGTCCTTCGTGGGTCGCATCTTTTTTGTAGTGGCGATGGATGAAGATGGAATACCCTCACGAGAGCGATTCCCACCGAACGGACCCCGGTGGTCATGAAAAACGCCCGCCTTCCGTGACACCCCCCTCGCACGCGCTCTCACCACCCGGGGGGGATGCGGATCGGCAAATCGCACCCGTACCCCACGCCATGGATATCCCGCTCGACGACCGGCAACGATCCACCGATTACCCGGAAGATCCGAATCGAAGAACATTGCCGCGCGCGGCACTGCCGGGTGCGGCACTCGCCGACCGCGTTCACACATTCGGCCAGTTCCTACTCAAGCGATACGGCCAGCGGGTCCACAAAGTGGCCATCAACGCCGGCTTCACCTGTCCCAACCGGGATGGCCTCAAGGGCCGGGGCGGCTGCACCTTCTGCAACAACGCCTCCTTCAACCCCAACAGCAATCGGACGCCACCCGTCGCCGAACAAATCGCCGCCGGGCGGCGGGTCATCCGAAAGCGGACGGGCGCGCACCGGTACATCGCCTACTTCCAGGCCTATACCAACACCTACGCGGACGTGGACAAACTGCGCGCCCTGTACGACGAGGCCCTGGAAGAGTCCGATGTGGTGGGGCTCTCCGTGGGCACCCGGCCCGATTGCATCCCCCCGCCCATCCTGGACCTATTGGCCGACTATCGGGATCGCGGCCTGGAGGTATGGCTGGAACTGGGATTGCAATCGGCCTTCGACGAGACACTGGAACGGGTGAATCGGGGGCATGGTTTTGCCGAATACCGGCAGGCGGTCCGGGCCGCCCACGGACGGGGGCTGCCCGTCTGCGCCCACCTCATCGCGGGACTGCCGGGAGAGGGCCCATGGCATGTGCTCGCCACCCTGGAACGGGTGCTGGACGAGACCGTGGAAGGCCTCAAACTCCACCCACTGCATGTCGTCAAAGGCACCCGGCTTGCGAACCAGTGGCGGCGGGGTGACTACACGCCGCTCGCCCTGGAGGCCTATATCGCCATTGCCGCCGACCTGGTGGAACGGACCCCTCCGCACGTGGTTTTTCACCGGCTGACCGGGACCGCGTCCAGGGATCTGTTACTGGCCCCCGACTGGTGCGCCTGGAAGTGGCGCGTCCTGAACGGTATCGAACAGGAACTCAGGCGGCGCGGCACCCGGCAGGGGGGTGTTGCTCGGTGTCGAACAGGGTTTTCAATCCATCGAATCAGCCCCATGATGCCGACACCGATCCCACATCGCCTCAAGTCCCCCCATGCCCCCTACCGATAGACTGCAACTGACCGGCGAGCGGATTCGGGCGGTGTATCGCCTGACGGGGGCGGTGGGAGAGGCCTCGGCGCGGGCCGAGGACATCTGTGTCGAACAGACCGTGGAGTTTCCCAAGGACCTCATCGATCGCGAAGACATCCTGGGCGGCATCGTGGGGAAGGTGGTCTCGTTGAACGAAACGGGGGGCCGCACGGTGGAAGCGACCATCGCGTTTCCCAGGGAGGCGGCGTGCAGCGAACTGACGCAACTCCTCAACGTCCTGTTCGGAAACATCAGCCTCAAGCCCGGCATTCGGCTGGTGGGGCTCACGCTGCCGGACGGATTGCTCTCGGCGTACCGAGGTCCCCGGTTCGGGCGCACGGGTTTGCGGCAAATCCTCGACGTGCCTGAACGTCCGTTGCTGGCCACGGCGCTGAAACCCTTGGGGCTCGAAGCCAAGGAACTTGCCAATCTGGCGGGCCGCTTTGCCCTGGGGGGCCTGGATATGATCAAGGATGACCACGGTCTGACCGATCAACCCTTTTGCCGTTTCCGGGATCGGGTCGCCCGATGCGCCGATGCGGTGCGCGAGGCAAACGTGCGAACCGGTGGAAACTGTCTGTATTTCGCCAACATCACCGCCCCGGCGGGCGAACTCGAAGCGCGGGCCTACTTTGCGAAGACCTCGGGCACCGGTGGGGTCGTGATCGCCCCAGGACTTGCCGGATTCGACGCCATGCGCGCCCTGGCCGACGACGATGCCCTTGCGCTCCCCATATTGAGCCATCCCGCGTTCCTCGGTTCCTTCACCGTACACCCCGCAAGCGGCATTGCCCACGGCGTGCTCCATGGTCGAATCAACCGCCTCGCCGGCGCGGATGCGTGTATCTTCCCCAGTTATGGGGGACGGTTCTCGTTCACCGAGGCCGAATGCCGCGACATCGCCGAGGCTGTCGCCAGCCCCATGGGTAATATAAAAACCATCCTGCCCGCCCCTGCCGGCGGCATGAACTTGGAGCGGGTCCCGGAGCTGATCCGGTTCTACGGCAACGAATGTATCCTCCTCATCGGCGGCGACCTTCACCGGCACGAGGGGGATCTGGTCAAGGGTTGCCGAAAATTCGTCGACATCGTCGAAAAAATGGTTTGATATGCAAGATTCCGACATCCCTCCCCTCCACCCGCCGCTCATTGGCAATCATTCCAAAGTCATCCGTCATCTCGGGGATTTCACCTGGCAAGATATGGACATCAAGGCCTACAAAGCCGATACCGAGACCTGGAAGGGCATCACCCGCCAGGAACTCATCGGCAAACGAGGGGAATCGCCACGCTTTCACGTGCGTTATTTCGAGGTTGCGGTCGGTGGCTACACCACCTTGGAAAAACACCGGCACGAGCACGTGGTCATCCCGGTCCGGGGTCGAGGAGAAGCCCAGCTCGGGCGCTGCATCTATCACGTGGGTTTCGGCGATGTGATCTATATCTCGCCGGACGAACCTCACCAGCTCCGTAACCCCTTTGATGCCAAAGAGCCGTTCGGATTCCTCTGCCTCGTCAATGCCGAGCGGGATCGCCCGCAAGTGACGGACGGACCGGAGGTTTGTTATATTTGCGAATAGTCCCGAGCGACGTATTCGTAACCTGGGGATAGTGGTAACCCATGAAATTTCTGGATGTAAAAACCGACTTTGCGTTCAAAAAGGTCTTCGGCAGCGAGGATTCCAAGGATATCTTGTTGAGCTTCCTGAACGCGGTGCTGGATTTTCCGAATGGACGTCATCTCACGGATCTCACCATCGTCGACCCCTACAATATCCCCCTGCTCAAGGGGATGAAAGACACCTACGTGGATGTCAAGGCATCCCTGGATGACGGCAGTCGGGTCATCATCGAGATGCAGGTGCTCAATGTGGAGGGGTTCGAGAAACGCATCTTATACAATGCCGCCAAGAACTATGCCGTCCAATTGGGCGCCGGGGAGAACTACACCCTGCTCAACCCCGTCATCGCCCTGACCCTGACGGATTTTTCCATGTTCGAGGACGACAGGGTGCGTCACGATTTCAAGCTGGTGGAAAAGGAATGCCTCATCGAGTACAACGACGACATCGCGTTGGTGTTTTTCGAGTTACCCAAGTTCGACAAGCGATTGCATGAATTGGAGACCCGGCAGGACAAATGGCTCTACTTCATCAAGAACGCGGGTAGTTTGGAGCTCATCCCGGAAAATATGGAACCCGAACTGGCCAGGGCATTCGCCATCATCAATGAAGCCAACATGAGCCCGGAAGAGCTGGAGCTGCAACACAGAAAGCGGGACTGGATCTATATCCAGAAAAGTTCGTTGCGACTGGCCCAAAAACAGGGACTCGAGCAAGGACTCGAGAAAGGACTCGAGAAAGGACTCGAACAAGGACTCGAACAAGGACTCGAACAAGGACTCGAACAAGGACTCGAACAAGGACT
>CAZQHJ010000016.1:0-3170 GCA_964593225.1 uncultured Thiotrichales bacterium | reverse complement strand
CGAACGAGGGCGTCGGGAAGGCATTCGGGAGGCAATGCGGGAGATCGTGTCGAAGGCATCTCGGACCGGTCTTTCCGTATCCGCCATCCAACAGATCACCGGTCTCTCGGAACAGGAGATCGCCGCGATATCTTCTCCGGAAGATCGGGCTTTGGACAGTCCGGCTCCGGAAAATCCGGAGCAGCATTCCGGGCATTCCGACTAAAATCGGACCATCATCGGGAAAAATCAATGCATCTGATCTGCCCCGCCGGCTCTCTGCCCGCCCTGCGCGCGGCGGTGGATAACGGCGCTGATGCCGTCTATATCGGCTTTCGGGACGGGACCAACGCTCGTACTTTCCCAGGGCTCAATTTCGACGCCGACCAGGCCGCGCGCGGCGTCGATTACGCCCATCAACGGGGTGCGCAGGTGTACGTGGCGCTCAATGTCTTTCCCCAGCCGAACACCTGGGAAACCGCCATCGAGGCCCTGGACCGGGCCGTCCGGGTCGGTGTGGACGCCGTCATCCTGGCCGATATGGGCCTGCTCGGTTTCGCGACGAAGACCTACCCGGCCCTTCGCCTGCATCTGTCCGTGCAGGCGTCCGCCACCAATCACCATGCCATTGCCTTTTTCGCCAAACAGTTCGGCATCCGGCGCGTCGTCTTACCCCGGGTGCTGTCCCTGCGCCAGGTCGAGCAGCTCATCACCAGCACCCATATCGAGATCGAGGTCTTCGCCTTCGGGAGCCTGTGCGTCATGGTGGAGGGGCGTTGCACCCTGTCTTCTTTCGTCACCGGTCGCTCGGCCAACACCCATGGGGTCTGTTCTCCCCCCCGGGCCGTGCGCTGGGAGGAAACCCCCGATGGACGCCAGACACGCTTGAACGGTGTGCTCATTGATCGTTTCCGGCCCGGCGAGCCCGCCGGCTACCCCACCCTGTGCAAGGGACGATATGAGGTACAGGGCAGCACCTTCCACGCCATCGAGGAACCCACCAGCCTGAACGCCCTCTCGGTTCTACCCGAGTTGCTGCACATGGGGGTCGCCGCCCTCAAGGTGGAAGGACGCCAGCGGAGCCCCGCCTATGTGGCCAAGGTCACGGGCGTGTTGCGCCAGGCCATGGACGCCTGCCTCGCCAATCCGGACGGTTTCACCGTCAAGCCCGCCTGGACCGAGGCCCTGGATCGCCTCTCCGAGGGTCGCAGCCATACCCTCGGCGCATTGCACAGGCCGTGGCAATAACGCGCTGCGCGATATGGCAATCTATCTCCCATGAAACTCGCCCTAGCCCCCATCCCCTATTTCTGGTCCGCGGACGCCATTTCCGCCTTCTATGACCGGGTCGCCGACTGGCCGGTGGATATCGTCTATCTGGGCGAGACCATCTGCGGCAAGCGCCGGATCCTCGCCCTGGAGGACTGGCTGACCATCGGCCAGCGGCTTACCGAGGCTGGGAAACAGGTGGTGCTTTCCACCATGGCCCTGTTGGAGGCCGACTCGGAACTCGCCACATTGGCCCGCATTTGCGCCAATGGCGTCTTTCCGGTGGAGGCCAACGACGTGGGGGCCATCCGGCTGTTGACGGAACCTGCCGAACCCGCCCCGACGCCCACCCCCTTTATCATCGGCCCGCACATCAACGCCTACAACGTCGGCGCCCTCTCCCTGCTGTCGGCGCTGGGGGCCATGCGTTGGGTCATGCCTCCGGAGTTGCCACGGACCACCCTGGCGGATCTCCAAGAGACGCGGCCCGCGGGGATCGAGACCGAGGTGTTCGTCTACGGCCGCCTGCCCCTGGCCTTTTCCGCCCGCTGTTTTGCCGCCCGCGCCCACAACCGCCCCAAGGACCAGTGCGATTTCTGTTGCGGCAATTACCCGGACGGCCTGCCGCTCGCGACCCAGGAGGCCCAGGCCCTCTTCACCATCAACGGCATCCAGGTGCAATCGGCGGGGCCCTGCAATCTGTTGATGGCCCTGGAGACGCTTCGCGACTTGAAGGTGGACATCCTGCGCATCGTCCCCCAGTCCCAGGACATGGCGGCGGTGGTCCGGGCCTTTCACGGGGCGCTCAGCGGCGAGACCACGGTCCGGGCCGCGCTGGATGCCCTGCCACCGCCCGGTCCCAGGGGTTGGTGCAATGGCTATTGGGAAGGCGAGGCGGGGATGCTCTTTATGGAGGAAGAGGAAGGGCACTGAACAAATGGGGCGTCGATAGCGTCAGCGTTTGTGGCATCAAGCTAAAGCTGCCCTATTGCCCACCGTATTCTCCGCATAGCGGATATTGCGCTTCAGTTGCTCCGTCAGCGCCACCATGGCCGTATCCTTCGCGTCGAAGGCCTGCTTCAGGACCGACTGGGCGGCCATAATATCCGCCTTCGCCCGCTCGCAGGCATTGATGCTCTTGCCCAGATCCAGGACATTAATGGCCGGGCTGGGGTAGATAAGACTGTTGTCGGTCAGGCCCCGGGCCATATTCCGGACCGGATCCAGTATTTTGGATTCTTCGTCCAGGAATTGCATGATGGCTTACCCCCCATTGCGCGGGTTTTCCCGCTGGCTATCGCTATTCTTCCACGTATCGCGGGCACGGCCCACGTCCCGGGCCAATACTCAAATGGCTTTTCCATTGCCGGGAGTGGGCCATGCCCGCGATACGTGGAAGAATAGCGATAGCGATGGCGATCCGGTTGCCTCCGGGCGCTCGGGGTTTAAGGGGGAGGGATATATCCCGTTCTTTCATAAGGAGCCGCTTTTACGAGGGGCGATTTTTTATGCGGGCCTCTCGACCGGCGCTCCCGGCGGCGCTTCGATATCGCTTGTCTCCCGCGAGGGTTTTCACGATAGATAACCCTCGGAGCGCCGCTCAGAAAGGCCGGCGTGACGAATCCGCGCACGCGAAGCGCGCGTACCTTTTTGTTCTCCCCCAAGTAGAAAATACGCCCGACGGCCCCCGAATCGTGGCCCGCTGGGTTGTACAAGGCGCGAAATCGGGCTGCCGCCTCGTGACGACCGGGAATTTTTAGACACGCTCCTTGTATGATGTTTTTGAGTTCTGTTTCCTTACTTCTCTAAGAAGAAAAGAAGCTTGGATTCAACTCGTAAGTGCAACCTTACAGTGTTGGTAAAGAGACAAGCCGCGGTAGCATCGTGGCTTTCTCATACCGACCAAAGTAAGAGGAGCACGG
>CAZQHJ010000015.1:0-28126 GCA_964593225.1 uncultured Thiotrichales bacterium | reverse complement strand
AGCTATTTTTCAACATCGATCCAACTGTTGCACTTGCGACTTGAATTCGCGTTATATTAATCCGATAGTCGAGTTTCATGAATCCGAACAGAAAAGATATCCCGAAGAATTCCGTGCGTGAAGACCTTGGGCGGCAAGGGGTTGCGCTTTTTACCGATCTCTATGAACTGACAATGCTACAGGCCTATTTCGAGGAAGAGATGGCGGATATCGCTGTCTTTAGCCTGTTTGTCCGCCGCCTGCCCGTCCGAAGGAATTTCCTGCTGGCCTGCGGACTGGATACCGCGCTTGAATTTTTGGAAGACTTTCGTTTCAGTGATGATGACCTCGCCTATCTGGCCTCGACGGGGAAATTCTCCGATCGTTTCCTCGTTTGGTTGCAGGATTTCCACTTCATGGGCGACGTTTACGCCGTGCCCGAAGGGACGCCCGTATTCGCCAATGAGCCGATCCTGGAGGTGGTGGCGCCGCTTCCCCAGGCCCAGGTCGTGGAAACCTTCTTGATGAATCAAATTCATCTGCAGACCATGCTGGCCTCGAAGGCGCAACGCGTGGTAACTGCGGCACAAGGTCGTCCTGTTATCGACTTCGGCTCTCGTCGAATACATGGGCTCGACGCCGCGCTCAAGGCCGCTCGCGCGTTCTATATCGGCGGTGTTTCCGCCACATCGAATGTCCTTGCCGGCAAGCAGTATGATTTGCCGATTGCCGGCACCATGGCGCACAGCTACATACAGGTACACGGAGATGAAGCATCGGCCTTTCGCGCTTTTGCAGGGCTTTATCCCGATACGGTGCTGCTGGTCGATACCTACGATACGCTTGCCGGTGTGCGAAACGTTGTCGACCTGGCGACCTCGCCGGGTGGGAATTTTGCAATCAAGGCGATACGTCTCGATTCCGGCGATCTCTCATCACTCTCGCGACAGGCCCGCCGGATACTCGATGAAGCGGCCCTCGACAAGGTAGAGATCTTTGTCAGCGGCGGTCTCGAGGAAAACGCCATCGCTGAACTCGTGTCGGCGGACGCCCCTATCGATGGTTTTGGCGTTGGCACCGAAATGGGTGTTTCGAGCGATGCCCCCAGCCTGGATATCGTCTACAAGCTTTGCGAATATGCCGGTCGGGGACGGTTGAAGCTATCGAGCGGTAAGCCGGTGCTACCCGGTCGCAAACAGCTTTTCCGCATTGGGGAAGGGGAAGAAGATGTGCGCGATGTGATCGCGCGGGCCGATGAAGGTGCCCCGGATCATCCCGGAGCCCGTCCGCTGCTCGTACAGGTCATGAAGGCGGGTAATCGCCTGCCCGAGGGGGGGCGAATCGATCTCGAATCCGCGCGGGGTTATGCCGAGGAACAGGCGAGCCGTCTTCCCCCGCGAATCCGGGCGCTCGCGCCTGCGAACCCGCCCTACCCGGTCGCGGTTAGCCGGACCCTCTCCGGCCTTCAAAAGGCGCTGGCCAAACAAATCCGCAGCGCTTAAAGCCAAACCCGCTCGATGGATCATCTTCCAGGCCGCTGTTCGGCTGTGGCGAATACCAACGCCGCATTCGGCGATATCCCCGATTCAGATCGAGAGCTTCTCTGTCTTGAAGATTCGCTGCTTCTCCCGCGCCCAGTCTCGGTCTTTCTCGGCAGCCCGTTTGTCGAATTTCTTCTTGCCCTTGACGAGGCCGATCTCCAGCTTGGCGCGTCCCTGTTTCCAATACATCGCCGTCGGCACCAGGGTATAGCCGCTGCGCTCCACCGCGCCGGTGAGACGGGCGATCTCTCGCCGATGCAACAGGAGCTTGCGGGTTCGGACCGGATCGGGTGTTATATGGGTAGAGGCGGTGGGCAGGGCCGAGATATGGGCACCGATGAGCCATACCTCGCCGCGTTTTAGCACCACGTAGCTCTCACTGAGTTGTATCCGGCCCGCGCGCAGGCTTTTTACCTCCCACCCTTCCAGGGCGATCCCCGCCTCCAGGCGTTCCTCGATGAAATAGTCGTGGCGAACCTTTTTGTTGAGGGCGATGGTGTTCGCGGGACGGTTCTTTTTGGGTTTTGGCATGGGTCTTGTTCCGCAATGACTTTGCCCCGCAACATCATTGCGGAACGGAGATCAGCCGGCCCCGATTTTCGGACCTTTCGCGCATTGTGGCCACAATCGGGAACCGCGTCCACGAATTGGAGATGCTTTTACAACCCCTGGGAGGACAGGTCATCGACGCGCGTGGCGATAGACGAGTTCTTCTTCCTTGGTGACCAGTTCTCTGTAGTTGCCTTGCAGGCGCCCGCGGATCTCTTGCATATCCGGCGGATCCGATGGGTCTTGCACCGTGGCGGCGCCGAATAGGAAGGCATAGACGGTACTGCCCCACCAAGTATAGAAAGGCAGACCGGAACCGTCCTTATCCCCGGCCCGAGTAAACTTCGGAGACAACCAGACCGCCAACCGACCCAGGTTTTTTTGTAATTCTCCATCCGAGTGGGAGAGGCGAGCGGCAAGCAGCAAAGGCCCCAACCATTCCAGGGGGAGGAGATGCCGGTCCAGGCGAACGAGTTTTTTCCATTGCCTCGTTGTCATGGCCGAAGAATCCGCCGCGGCAATGGCCTCCTCGCGTTCGGCGCGGGCCAGGGCGTAGCGTACCCGTGGGCTGCCGGGGAAACGTTTGACGGCCGCCCGTAACAAATCCAACGCCCGCTGACGATCACCGGTGGCAAGTGACAACATGCCGGATTCCCCGGCAGCCAGGGGGTCGCGATCGCTTTGGGTCGATAATTTTTCCAACAGCCGGCGGGCATTTTCCCGATGGACCCCGGTGCCGAGCAAAGGATCGTCCTCTCCCCCTCTCCTCGCCCAGCCGCGAAGGAGGTAGGCGTCGGTGGTCAGCAGAGTGATTTCTTCGCGGTTCATGACGACATAGGGTTCCTCCGTGCTTGCCACGGAAAGGTAGCCGGTTGTCGTTTGCCCTTCCTGATTCTCCGATAAAGACGCGGTGTTTTGTCCTATCTCGGTCCGAATGGGATCATCGAACCGGGTTGTTTCCCCAGGTGTGGGAAACGCCTGCTTTATGCCCGCCGTACGTCCCTGCTGCTGCAACGCCCGCAACACACCTTCCCGGCCAGTGCGGGCCACGGCGTCATTGGGGAAACGCAGGATCGCCTCGCTATACCGGGCGAGGGCCTGGGTATCCTTGCCCAGGGCGACCAGGGCGGCGGCCTCGTTGGTCCAGCTATAGGCATTCCAGGGATCGGTGGCCCTGGCCATCTTCGCCCAGGCAAGGGCCTGTTCCGGGTTGGCGGCGCGCACGCCACCGGAGAAGTGGCAGGCAGTACGGACCAGGAAATGGGTATCGCCCGTCAGGTCGGCATAATGGCGCTGTTCGGCCAGCAGTTTGTCGGCCTGTTCGAGGGTTGCCCGGGCGGGTTGCCTCATGTCCCTTGCCAATGCCTTGGCGCGATCCGCCCAAGCGGGGTCCGGTTCAGACCATTGGCCTGTTCCTCGCACGGACTTTTGCAACTCGGACGGCGGGATCGGCAGCCACGCGACAAACCCCTCGTCCTTCCGCCGCCGGACCAGGTGACGCCAATAGCCGCGCCAGCGATCGGAAAAGGCGCTGCCCGCCATGGCGAGATGGGCAAGGGATGAAAATTCCTCATACGCGACATCCTCCGGCAGCCAGCCTTCCTCGGCCCGCCGCCACAGGGCCTCCCCGAGACGCCCCAGCCCCTCCGCCAGTTCCTTATTGAAACCGCCGGCGCGGGCAGGGTCCTTGGGCGGCAAACGGCCAAGACCGGTCAGTCCATGCTGGCCCCGATACCAGGGCTGGTCGGGGGGCAGGGAAACCAACCGCCACCATTCTTCCAACAATTGCCGATCCCTCTGGTGCATGGCCATGGCGACCCAGGCGCGCCCCTGAGGGTCGCGCGCCCGTCCCTCGGTCATGGCGTCCAGAAAATGGCGATCGTGGCGTACTCGCTCCCGCAACAGGGCGGCGGCCCGGAACAAGGGATATTCCCGAGGCGGGGCGCTACCTCCCGGACCCATGGCGGGAGACGCGGCGAGGGTGTCCAGGGCCCATACCCAGGCCTGGGCCGTCAGGGTGGCGTTCCCGTGGGCGCCCGGCAACAGGGGCTCCCCCCAATGGCGATCGATCCAATGGACAAGGGCCGAATCCAGCATTCGGGCATAGGGGCTTTCCGGCCCGAACCCCCGCAGCCAGTTCAGCAATAATTCATCCGGCTCGGAACCGCTCAGGTGCCCCAGGGGGGCCGCGCCCCGCAGCAAGTCGTGCAGGGCCGTCTCCGGGCCGTCATGGAAGTCCCGCAACCACGGCGGGATGACGCTGCCCTGGAAATATTCCCGGAGGTGTGGATGGAGAGTCCCCGTTATCACAGCAGGTCTCCGTCGGTGTGTTGGGCGTACGTCGAATAATGGAACAATTCCCGCAAATAGGACAGATGCAGGCCGCGCTGTACGCCAATGACATCCGGGGCAACCGGACGGGTAATGGCGCCGACGCGAAAGAGGTATTTGGCCCGAAGGCGCATGGCGGGATGCAGGATCTCCCGGGTCAGCCCGTCACAGGAACGAGCGCCCGCCAGATCCACGGTATGCCCGGTATCGGATGCCCGGGGGGAAGGGAGAAATGCATCGGAAAGGTCCCCATCCAGAACGCAGGGCGCTACCAGCGGGCGTTGTCGATCGCCCGGATTCGATAAACGGGGAACGGCATGGACGGGATAGCGGAAAACCAAGACATCGATGCCGTCATTCGGCTGTTTGGGATCGTGGTGTTGAAGGCCCAGGCGATCCCGCAAACTATCGGCCCAACCGGGAACATCGCCCTCGGGCGCGTCACCGAACAGGTCGGAAACATCCGCCCAAACCCCGGCGAACACGGGGCAGAGATCTCTTCCCTTCGAAAACTGTTTGAAAAGCCCGTCCAGGTCCTGGGAGGCCCGTGGGTCGTTCATCAACGCGCCTTTTGCCCACGCCAGGACCTTTTCACAGGATTCCGATTCACTGATCGCTCCGTTCCATCGTTTGACCAATTCCCTCGCCAGGGTATCGATATGTTCAACCCGCACCAGGTAGGCATCCAAATCATCGCCCAACGAAGAGAAGGGCATCCGTGGAAAACGGAAGGTCTCAGGGCAGGTGTCCTCATCCGGATCGACGGAATCGGGGGGTCCGAAATCATCGCTCTGTATGGAAACTTCGGCCTGGAGATACCCCGTATGTTTGCCGCGCCAGGCTGCCGCATCCCCATGGCCCATCATGACGCCATGCTTTTTGTAGCACTGGGCCCGCTCCCGACCGACGCCTTCGTCCAACAGAAAATTACGGGCAACCGACCAGTGGATATTGTCCGTGGACGCGGCAGTCCGGGTCAGGAATGCGTTGAAATCGGGATCGAAGTTGGTAAATAGCGGTGGGGACATGGTGGAGGTTCTTCCTGACGGTTTGAGTTCCGCGGAATTATAAAGGTTTTTATCCCGAACACGTACCCTTGGGTGTGATCCGAAGAGGGATTTATCGGGAAAATCCGTTGACCCCCTATTGCTATCGAGGTGTCCTTTTCGATAACGAGGCAGTCCGTTGCGCACCGCAATTTCCTTGCAAGTTACCAATACTCGAAGAAATGATGCACAGGCCCCCCCCCCTGGCCGAGGGTGTATTCGGCCCCGGCCCGGATGGCCTGGCCGATGTAGGACTTGGCCTTTTCCACCGCCGCTTGGATGTTATGGCCTTTTGCCAGGAAACCGGCAATCGCGGACGATAACGTGCAGCCGGTGCCATGGTTGTTACGGGTCTCTACCCGCTGGTCCGTCAGGGTTACGAAACGATCCTCGGCGGCCAGATACAGCAGATCGGTACTGGTGTCCTCTTCCATGGAATGCCCGCCCTTGATGAGGACGCTTCGACTGCCGTACTCGGCCAGTTCCCTCGCCCCCTGGCGCAGGTCTTCCGGGCTTCTCAATTCACGATCGAGCAGCATTTCCGCCTCGGGAATGTTGGGGGTGAGCACATCCGCCAGGGGCATCAGGTGTTTTTTGAGGGCCTCGATGGTGTCGTCTCCGGAAAGCCTGTCCCCGCTTTGCGCCACCATGACCGGGTCCAGGACGATATTCCTCGGGTTGTGGGCCCGGAGCGAGGACGCGACGACCTCGACCAGCTCCGCGGAATGGAGCATCCCGATCTTGACGGCATCGGCGCCGATGTCCGTGAGCACGGCCGCGATCTGCCGGGCGACGAAGGGGAGGGGGACCGGATGGATGCCGGTGACGCCCCGGGTATTTTGCGCCGTCAGGGCGGTGATGACGGACATACCATAACAGCCGAGGGCGGAGAAGGTCTTGATATCGGCCTGGATGCCGGCGCCCCCGCCGCTGTCGGAGCCGGCGATGGTCAATACCCGGTAATGGGTGCGTGTTTCATTTCGTTCGATCATTGTTTCTGTTTCCCGCCATCGTCAAATCGGTGACACTGGCCATTGTTCCTGTCGATAGCCCATTTCCCAAAACATCCATTCATATCGGCTGGTCGTGATGAAATGCCGGGCCATGGCCTCCCGCTCCAACGCCCCGAGGTGGGCGGCGATCCGATCCGCGAGGGCCAGCACGGATTGGACGGATTCCCCGAATGCCTCTCCGCCATACGTGTCGATCCAACGTTGATAGAGCGCTTCCCGCGACCCGTTTTCCTGCAAGGCCTTCCCCACCTCCCAATAGATCCAATAGCAGGGCAGCAGCATTGCCAGGATCTCATGAAAGGGTCGGTCATAGGCAACGGCGATCATATAGCGGGTGTAGGCCAGATTGGTGGGGGCCATGGGGGTTTCCCGGACATCCGCTTCGGTCAGTCCCCAATCCTTGAAAAACCCCTCATGCAATAACTGTTCCACCTTCACCACGCCGGCGGCGTGTTCGTTGAACATCATCATGGCCTCATCGGTGGGGGCCTTTGCCGCGGCGAGGGAGAGCGCCCGGGCAAAATCCCGGAGGTACAGCGCGTCCTGGATGATGTAGAACCGGAACGATGCCGGTTGCAGGCCGCCATCGGTGAGCCCCGTGATGAAGGGGTGGGAGAGGATTTTATCGAAAAGGGGCTCGATCCGCGCCCAAAGGACGCGGGTCAATGGGGCCGCTTGGGCCGAGGGCTCTGTCATGGTGTGGTTTCCTCCAAAAGTCGTTTTCGGGACGCCAATAACCCCAGCACCGCGGCCGCCGCCGATTCATCCGCGCCCTTGCGCAGGGTGGCGCCGATCTGTCGAAACTCGGCCCGCGCCCGGGTCCAGGCCCGGGGATTTTCCAGGATATCCAACACCGCCGGGCCGAGTTTCTCCGGGATGACCGCCTTTTGTAGGAATTCCGGCGCCAGGGGGCGTCCGGCCAGGAGGTTGGGCAGCCCCACGGCATCCACGGTGGCGAGGGCCTTGCCCATGTGATAGGTCAAGGGAGAGACCCGCAGCGCGATGACCATGGGGCGTTGCAGGAGTAACGCCTCCAGGGTGGCCGTCCCCGCCGCAACGAGCACCGCGTCCGCCGCCGCCAGGGCGGCGCGGGACTGTTTATCCAGGACCGTGATGGCGATCCCCCCGCCCACCCGCGCCCGCGCCTTTTCGAAATAATCCCGGGTCACCCCATTGATGAAGGGCGCGACGAACCGGAGATCGGGGCGCCGCTGGGTCAACCAGCGGGCGGTTTGGAGCAGGGGGACGGCCATGGCCTTCACTTCGTTGAGGCGGCTTCCGGGTAGCAACGCCACGACCTTGCCGGCGGACGGCAAGGCCAATTCCCGACGGGCTTCCCCCCTATCCGGCCCGGCCTCCGGGATCGCGTCGGCCAGGGGATGGCCCACGAAGCGGGCCGGTATCCCGTGTCTTGCGTAGATCGCCGCCTCGAAGGGGAAGAGGGTCAGCATCAAATCCACCGCCCGGGCGATCTTCTTGATGCGGTAGCCCCGCCAGGCCCACACGGTGGGACTGACGTAGTGGACCACCGGGATACCCCGTCGTCGCAGCGTTCTCTCCAGGGACAGGTTGAAGTCCGGGGCGTCGATGCCGATGAAGACATCCGGCAATACAGGGTGGGATGCGCCGCGGAACCGCCGGGCAAGGCGGCTCCGAAGGGAAAGGAGTTCCGGGACGCGAGCGAGGGCCTCCGACAGACCCGCCACCGACAACCGTTCCATGGGCGCCAGGGAATGGCAACCCGCCGCGATCATCCGTGGCCCGCCGATGCCCTCTATCTGAATTCCGGATTGGCCCCCCACCGAATCCCGTTCCCACTGCCGGGTGATGGCCCGCAATAACCCGGCGCCCAACAGATCGCCCGAGGGTTCGCCGGCAACGATGGCGATTCGGAGGGCCTTTTTTGGACGGTCGATCATCTTTGATTCATTTGGCTTGCACACCCCGGACCCCGGTTCGGAGAGGGGGTTTTTTGCTTATCCGGACCCCAGGTCGATACCTTGAACGGGTCATTTCGGAGCCTTGCCGTAACGGACCTCGGCCCGGGGGGTGCGTGCCGGGGCTTCGACACACCACGCCGGGGCCCCAGTGCGACCGATTCGAGTTCGAGTCCAACGAATTCAAGCCCGGGTCCATCGAATTCGAGCTTCACCGGGAAAAACTCGAGCGCCAACGAGGCGGACCCGAGCCCGAATCCGACCGATCCGGGCTTGAGTCCGACGGGTTGGAGCCACAACCGGACGGATCGGGGCCCCGGCGGGACCCATCCGAGCCCGGGCCGGAGAGATCCAAGCCCGGACGGAATGGATCGAAGCCGGAGCGCGATGTACTCGAGCCTTAGTGGGGCGGGGACCCCGGCAGATCCGGCGAAAAATCGCTCTTTGGTTCACACCCGTGACAGACCGCGCGGGTGGCATCGAAACGGGACAGGATGCCTCGTAAGTGGGCCGTGATTTGGGGGGGCCGCCGCAACGGACCAGGATCTTTCAGGCGTGCGCCAAGAAAACGCAGGGAGAACCCTTAAGTTTTTTACCACAGCCGCTTCCCTTCCCTTTCCCAGCGGAGCAGCGTCCGTTGGAACGCCGGCGGCCCGTATCCGAAAACCTGTTGCTGCCTCTGAAACCTGCCCGCTTCCACCACCTGTTCCGTATACATCAGGGGTCGTCCGTGTTTCCTGGAAAACGCCTCCAACCACGCCAGGGATTCCGGCGGTATCTTTTCCCCCACGGGGACCGCGAGATCCACGGGATAGCCGTTCCAGTTCAACTTGTCGAAAAGAACGATGACCTTCCCGTCGCTGGGCTTCATCCAATCCGGCAGGGGGCTATTTTCAATCACCCAGCCACACTGAAACGCCCGGCAAGGGTCCGCCGGGCGGTTTTCATAGTCATCGCACCCCGCCCCCGTGCTGTGTGGGCATGGGCGCCCGGGATACACGGGTGTCGCGTCGATCACCATCCGTACCCAACCGTCACAGCATCCGGCGCAGGGCCGGCATTCCCTAGTGCCGCGCACCGCAAATTCCTTCGATGATCTTCTATGCATAAATCAATGACGTGTTGTCGGTTGCTGAGCGACTTAATTTGTGACGATGGACACTAGGGATTGCGGCCGCGCCGGAATCCGGAGCGCGCCTCTTGCGGAGCGCATTCAAAACATCGTGGGTATCCATGGGACTATCCATCCGCTTTTGCTTCGTGTGCAACTTTTTCCCGCCTCATTATTTTCGATGAGTGACAAAGCGGACACATTCCAACGCCTCGTTCCGGAAGTAAAAGAAAAGTCCTTTGCTATAATGGCGTGCGTCGCCGCGCGACGCACCATGAGCGCCAAGGCGTGTCAATTCTAACCGAGGAACCCCCGCGAAAGTCCGTTCAATCCCCATGAAAATTACAATCTACAGCTCCAAAGGTTCGGCAGGGAAGACACCCATCGCAACAAATATCGCCCTGGACAGGGAATATATCGTATGCACCAATGAACCCTATCACATCCTCGATACCATCCTCCCCGAGGAAAGGGTCATATCCGTTCGGCAAAACGAACCATTCCCGGAGATACCGGAGGACCATGACGCCGTTTTCGATTTGGCCGGCTCCGTGCCGGCCGATTCCGCCATCGTCGAATCGGCGCTCAAGCAATCGGACTTTGTCATCGTTCCCATCTACAACGAAATAAAAAGTCTCAACTCGGGCATCAACACCATACTGCTCATCTCCCACATCACGAAAAATATCCTGATTGTCGCCACGAAGCTCCAGAAAAAACAAAGCGAGATCTTCACGGATTGGAAAGAGAGCAAGGAATACCTGGAGATCAAGAGAACAGTGGACGAATATCTCGATTTCCAGGTCCCCATCCTCCCTTTGAAGTACTCCAAGGTGTTCGACGCCATCTTCGAAAAAGGCAAATCCATCCGGCAAATCATGAAAAGCGAGCCCCTGGCCGCCTACACCTACAAGGCGGTGGCAAAACAATTCGACGAGATCTACGCCTTCCTGGACAAAAAACACCCATGAAAAACCCATGAAAGGCGTCCGTTGTCCCCGTGGGGGGGTAGCATGGAAACAACACGTAAAGGTTCTGTTGTTTTTCTCTCGCAAGGTGTTGCATTCCGTCACAAGCACTGATAAAGTCCCCACCCGAAGGCTAAGCCTTCCCCTATTCCAAATTGGCGTCTCGATGGGCGAGGCGTCGACAATTAAAAAACTTTTTATGGAGTTTTAGACCATGCAAAAGAAACTACTCTCTCTCGCCATCGCCGGTGCGTTGGCCGTCCCTGGCGCCGCGATGGCCGATGTCACGAGCAATGGCAGCAATATCACCGTCTACGGTAAGTTCCATGCAAGCTGGGATTATGTGGATACCGACATTAGTACTAACGACGCCGATGATAGCGATGACAACACCGCCGTCTTCCGTAATTCCCGCCTGGGGTTCAAGGGTTCCGAAAACCTGGGTAGTAATGGCCTGAAGGGTATTTGGCAGGTTGAAACGGAACTGGACACTGTCGACAACCAAGTGCAACTGCGTAATACCTTTGTCGGGCTTCAAGGGGACCAGTGGGGTAGGATCATTTTCGGTAAACACGACACGCCCTACAAGACGGCGACGGCCAAATTGGATATCTTCTCCGACACCATCGCCGACTACAACAACATCATAGGCGCGCACATAATTGATACTGCTGCTGATGATGGTACCGCGGATGCAACGGCTATGAACTTCAACGAGCGGGAACCTCAGTTGGTGATGTACACGACGCCGAATTTCAATGGCTTCAGTGGGCAGATTGCCAGAGAGTCGTATCAGGAAGACGAAGACGATGGCGGTAACAAGAGTGATGAAGAGCTGGAAGCCTGGAGCGTCATGGCCATGTATGACCAAGGTCCCTTCTTCGCGTCCCTGGCCTACGAGGTTTTCTCCGGTGATCTGGGCGGTTCCAGCACTTCCACTAATGACGATGAGGAAATCGACGCGTGGAAACTCGGTCTTGGCTATACCTTCGGCAACAGCACGATCGGCTTTGTCTATGAAGATATCGAACACGACAATGACGCCTACGAGTTCGCGTCTCGCGACGCCTATTGGGCCAGTTTCTCTCACAAGTTCGGCGCCAATAACAGGAATGTCTTCAAGCTTGCCTATGGCAAGGCGGACGACAGTGACGTGGACGACGCCGATGACGGAGCCGATAATTGGTCGGTTGGTATAGACCACCACTTCAGCAAGCGCACCAAGGTCTATGCCGTCTATACGGATATGGACAACGACGATGAAGGCTACTACAACCTCTATTCGACTCAGCTGAACACCAGTGACTACTCCGTTGGCAGGGGACAGGACTCGGATGCCTTCTCCATCGGTATCGTCCACAAGTTCTGATCGATCTCGGCGCAGCCGAAGTGCATGATGCATAAAAAAACGGGGCTTTCGCCCCGTTTTTTTATGGCCCCATGTTTAGGCCCGTTTTCTTCGTTTTTTCATACCCTGGTCTGGTCGGGGCGAGAGGATTCGAACCTCCGACCACCTGAACCCCATTCAGGTGCGCTACCAGACTGCGCTACGCCCCGAAATCAATACTGCAGAATCTGAAGAATGTCCTCCAACTCCATGCGAAGTTGATGAGCAAGCTGGTGCCCTTGGTTAACGTTCGCCACGGCATCGCTTCCCAAGAGCCGTTGGCGAGCACCGCCAATGGTAAACCCGTGTTCGTACAGGAGGCTCCGGATTTGGCGGATCAGGATCACGTCCTGCCGTTGGTAGTAGCGGCGGTTGCCGCGCCGCTTGAGGGGCTTGAGCTGAGGGAACTCTTGTTCCCAGTAGCGTAACACGTGCGGCTTCACCCCGCAAAGTTCGCTCACTTCACCGATGGAAAAATAGCGCTTTGCCGGGATCGCCGGCAATTTGTTATTGCTCGGTGCTTCCAGCATAACTTTCGACCCTGGCTTTGAGTTTCTGGCTCGGTTTGAAGGTGACAACGCGCCGAGCGCTTATGGGAATCTCTTCCTTGGTTTTCGGGTTCCTTCCCGGTCGCTGTTCTTTATCCCGCAAGTCGAATTTTCCAAAACCGGACAGTTTAACCGGTTCCCCACTTCCCAGGACTTCCCGCAGATTCGTAAAAAATACTTCGACGAACTCCTTCCCTTCACGCATGTTCAGGCCCATTTCGTCATGAAGCCGCCTGGCTATATCAGCTTTTGTCAGTGCCACTGAAATCTCCTCGTGCCGCACACTTCGGCTGGACTTCGAAATATAAAAGGTACGACTCAAACACGTGGGATTGCACCAAGGCGATCTTGTAATGCGGCCATCATGCCCGTTACAAGCCCATCAATCTCCCCATCCTGTAAGGTGCGGGATGCGGCCTGAAACAGTAACCCGAACGCCAGACTTTTTTTCCCGGCATCGATACCCTCGCCACGATATTCGTCGAATAGGGTCATGTTCCTTAGCATACCGGTCGCCGCCTGACGAATGCAATCTTGTACCGAGTCGGACGATATACTTTGGTCCACAACCACCGCGATGTCCCGGCGAACGGCAGGGAACTTGGATAATGGGGTGTATTCCGGGCGTGTTCCGGATTCAAGTTCCATCAATTTGATCTCGAACACCAGGATATTCCCCGTCAATTTCAGTTCCCGGATGATTCGTGGATGCAGATTTCCGATCCACCCCATGGGGCGCCCGCCCCGTTCGATCAGGGCGCCTTGGCCGGGATGGAGGGCACCGAAATGGGTGCTGGAATCGGGGAACCGAACGAAACGATAATCCTCGGCCCGGCCCGTGAGAGACAACAGGCTCTCCACGTCGGATTTCATATCGAAAAAATCCACTTCCCGGGCCGGCATCCCCCACTGCTCGGCGAATGCCCCTCCTGTGACGATGGCTCCCAACACCCGTTCCTGAAGGGGTTCGCCGTCCTGTCGGTGGAAGACCAGACCGGATTCGAAGAGGCGGATTCTGGGTTGCTGACGCCGCGTGTTGTGGATGAGCGCCTGCAGGAGACCCGGCAGCAGCGTTGTCCGCATGACGGCCATCTCGGAGGAGATCGGGTTTTGCAACACCAGCGATGGCGCATCGGGGTCTATCAGGGAGAGGATATCGGGGTCCACGAAGCTGTAGGTAATGGCCTCCCGATAGCCCCGCGCCACCAGCGTCTCGCGCATCCTGGCAAGCGATACCGTGGCCTCGCTCGCCTTATGGGGCGTAAGGGGCAGGATCGGGCGAAGGTCCGGGATGGTATTGTAACCCGTAACGCGCGCGACTTCCTCAATCAGATCCGCTTCCAGGGCGATATCGAAGCGGAAGCCGGGCGGCGTCACGCGCCACGCATTCTTGTCCATGGCACCATCATCGGCGACCGTCGCCATGCCAAGCCGCGTCAATACATCCAATACCGTGTCGGACGGAAACGAAACGCCGAGAAGACGCCGCAACCTGGATGCCCGCAGTGGCACCTGTGTCGGTTGGGGGATATGGGATGGGGAGAGCGCTTCGATGACAGGCCCCGGCTCGCCGCCGACGATGGCCAGCAATAACGCCGTTGCCCGTTCCGTGGCGGTGCGTTGCAGCCCCCAATCGACACCCCGTTCGAATCGGTGGGAGGCATCGGTATGCAGCGTATAACGGCGGGCCTGCCCGGCGAGGGCCTTGGGCGTGAAGAAGGCGCTCTCCAGGAAGATATGGCGGGTCGTGTTCGTCACCGCCGTCTCCTCTCCCCCCATGATGCCGGCCAGGGCCATGGGGCCGCGGGCATCGGCGATAACGAGGGTGTCCGGGTGTAGTGTCACTCGCGTCCCACCCAGCAGAAGTAGGGCCTCGTCCGGATTGGCCCGCCGCACCTGAACACCCTCGTTCAAGGTGTCCAGGTCGAAGGCGTGCAGGGGTTGCCCGAATTCGAGCATGACGTAATTGGTCACATCCACCACCGGACCGATGGCGCGCACGCCCCCGCGCCGCAGCCGTTCCCGCATCCAGAGCGGCGTTTTGGCCGCCGGGTCGATGTCCCGGATAACCCGCCCCACATAGCGCGGGCAATCGGCGGGGGATTGGAGTTCGACGGGAAATTCGTCGGGGAGGGTCGCCCGGACCTCGTCCGTCGCCGGCGCGGAGACCGGACAGCGGTTGAGGACGCCCACCTCCCGGGCGATGCCGGCCACGCTCAGGCAGTCACCGCGATTGGGCGTGAGATCGATTTCGATACTGGCGTCATCCAGGGCGAGATACTCCGACAGGGGCTTTCCCACCGGGGCGTCGTCCGGGAGTGCCATCAGGCCGGCGGTTTCCTCCTCCCCAAGCCCCAATTCCGTCAGTCCCAATTCTTGGGTGGAACACAACATGCCCAGGGATTCCCAGCCGCGGATCTTTGTCCGTTTCATCCGGCTGCCATCGGCCAGCCGCGCCCCGATGGTCGCCACCGGCACCCGAAGGCCTTCCCGAACGTTGGCCGCGCCGCACACCACGGTGAGAGGCGTCTCTTCCCCGATATGAACGGCGCACACGGTGAGCCGGTCGGCATTGGGGTGTGGCGCAACGGAGCGCACTTCCCCCACCAGGACGCCTTCCAGGGCGGGGGCGACCGGTTCCACGGAATCCACCTCCAGGCCCGCGCCGGTCAGTTGGGCGACGAGTTCATGGGTGGAAATCGGGGGATCTACCCACTCCCGCAGCCATTTTTCGCTGAATTTCATGATTTTGTTCCAATCATTGGGAGAACATCTACCCGATTCGCTAGAACCGCGCCGGATTATCCACAAAGCGGATCGACTTTCCCATCAAGAAAATCGGATTCTTCATCAAGGAGATCGGATTCCTCACGAACATGGCTTACTTATCCATTATTCCGATCGACATCATGGCCTGGCTGGCCGTCCCCATGAGGTTTCCGACACACTTTTCGGTCAATCCGATGGGAAAGACGAAAAATCGGACCGGAAACTTCATGAAGTGAACCGGATATGTGGTATTTCCGGCATTCCGCCCCGCTTATCCGATCGACCCCTACCCTGAGCATGTCGACTTTCTCATCTTTCCGATCCGCTTGCTCGATAAACCGATCGGGTTTGCCGTCATGTTTCCTTCCATCGGGCCGATGGAATCGCTACGGAAGATAATCCGATGCATCGATGTCTATTGTCCCGTGGAGCGCCGGTAATACCGGCTCACCGCGTGGGGCATCCTCGTTCGTTTCTTCACAAGGACAACCATTCGGGTAAGTTTGAAGGTCCGGGACAGCGCCCGCTAAAACTGCTCCAGGAAACGCAGGTCGTTCTCGAAAAAGAGCCGGATATCATCCACGCCATAGCGCAGCATGGCAAGTCTTTCCACCCCCATGCCGAAGGCGAACCCCGTGAATTGCTCGTTGTCGATGCCCACGTTCTCGAACACCTTGGGATGGACCATGCCGCACCCCAAGACCTCCAGCCAGCCGGTCTGCTTGCAGACCCGGCAACCCCGGCCACCACACATGACGCAGCCGATATCCACCTCGGCGGAGGGCTCCGTGAAGGGGAAATACGAGGGCCGAAACCGGAGCCCCAGGTCCTGTTCGAAGAAATCCCGCGCGAATGCCGTCAGGATGCCCTTCAGATCGGCGAAGCTCACCGCCTCGTCCACCATGAACCCCTCCACCTGATGGAACATGGGGGTATGGGTGAGATCGGAGTCGCAGCGATAGACCCTGCCCGGCGCAATCACGCGCAGCGGCGGCGGCCGGTTTTGCATCACCCGTATCTGCACCGGCGAGGTGTGGGTGCGTAGTAATAATCTCTCATCGATATAGAAGGTGTCGTGCATGGCCCGGGCCGGATGATGGGCGGGGATGTTGAGGGCCTCGAAGTTGTGGAAATCGTCTTCGATCTCGGGGCCTTCCACGGTCTCGAAACCGATCCCGGAAAAGAACCGTCCGATGCGCTCCAGGGTGCGCGTGACGGGATGCAGGCCGCCGGGGGCATGGCCCCGGCCGGGGAGAGTGATGTCCAGTTGTTCCGAGGCCAGTTCGCTTTCCAGCTTCTCCGCCGCCAACGCCTGCTTGCGGGCCTCGAGGGCGGCCTGTATTCGTTGCCTGGCTTCGTTGATGGCCTTGCCGGCCTCGGGGCGCGCCTCGGCGGGTAATTTGCCGAGTTCTTTCAGACGCGCGGTGATGAGCCCCTGTTTGCCGAGATAATGGACCCGCACGGCGTCGAGGGACGGCAGGTCGGCGGCGTCGGCGATGGCCTGTTGGGCGGTGGCGATGAGATGGGGTAGGGAATCCATTTGGGTCTACTTCATGGCTGTGTTTCGGATTTTCGGCGGGACGAACGTCGATAGCGTCGAGGCATGTACCATTGTCGATGGTAGGCGCAACCTATCTCATGCAATCTGTTGTTTCAGCCGTTTTCAAAACATAAATAAAAGGCCTGTTCCGGGTCTATCAGTTCATCGATGCGGATAGGGATATGGCGGCCAACGCCTTTTGTCCGATGCGCGCCTCGTCCACTCTTTCGGCCAGCGCCTGTTCATCGAAGCGGCCCTGGAAGGCCTCCAGGGAGGCCGTTCGCAGGGCGGATGGATAGATCTCATTGATGGATGCCTGTAACTCTTGTTCGTCGAGATAGAAACCACCCGACTTGCGACGCCGATTGACCCGGCGGATGGCGTCGGCGGCGTTGGAGATGGAAATATCCCAGGAACGGGTCGTCCTCCTCTCCACGTCTTGTTTGATGAGATGAACCAGCAACACCTGGAGGAAGCTTTCGATCTTGTTGATCTTGTCGTCCCGGCTCATTTCATCCATTTCCCCGATGAGCACCAGGGCATCCTGATACCGGCCCTGTTGGATGTGATGACGGAGTTCTATCAATTCTTCCATCAGCCGATGACCTTTTCCTTGAGGGGCCGATACCAAATCCCGCTCAGGATCCAGGAATAGCCGTAGGTGCCTAGGAGGATGAGGGCGAAGGTAATGGCAATATCCTGTCCACTGCCATCCAGGGAGAACCCCGGCACATAGCCGAACAGGAACGGGGCGAGGTAGAGGAACTTGGCGAACTTGAAGGAAGTGAAGGCCGTCTTCCACATATTGGCCTTGGCGATGGTGGCGCCCGCGAAGGCGGCGATGCACACGGGCGGGGTGATGTTGGAGTCCTGGGAGAGCCAATAGACGATCATGTGGGCCGCGATGGGATTGATGCCCAGCTTCGTGAGGGCCGGAACGGCGACGACGGCGGTGATGAGATAGGCCGCCGTAACGGGCACGCCCATGCCGAGCACCAGGGAGGCCAACGCAATCAGCGCGATGGTGAGGAACAGACTCCCATCGGCCAGATCGATGACGATATCGGCGAAGGTGGTGGGCAGGGCGCTGAAGGTCAATACGCCAATGATGATCCCGATGACGCCCAGGGTGGCACCGATCTTGAGGCTGTTCTCCGCCCCGGCCCGGGAGGCCTGGACGAATCCCCTGAGATCGATGCGGGTGTCCTTGTGCAACCAACTGACGGCGATGCAGGCGATGATGCCGGGAATGGCGGCATAGGCCGGGGAGTAACCGGCGAGCATGAGGACGGTGATGATGACGAGCGGCAGGATGTAGAACCACTCCTTTTTCAGGATCGCCATGGCGCTTGTTTGGGAGCGTTCCCCAACGATATTGTGCTTTTTGGCCTCATAATGGACCATCACGTACACGCTGAAGAAATACATGAACGCGGGGAAGATGGCCACCAGCATGATCTGGGAATAGGGGAGACCGGTGAGTTCGGCCATGATGAAACCGCCCGCCCCCATGATGGGCGGCATGAACATCCCGCCAATGGAGGCGGCCGGCTCGATTCCGCCGGCCACGTGGGGTTTGAAACCGGCCTTTTTCATCATGGGGATGGTAAAGGCGCCGGTGGAAACGGTATTGGCGATGGCGCTGCCGGAAATGGAGCCGAACAGCCCGCTGGCGATCACCGAGACCTTGCCGGGGCCCCCGATCCTGTGCCCCACGGCGGCGAGGGGGAATTCGATGAAAAACCGCTGGGCGCCGCTCTTTTCCAGAAACGCCCCGAAGATCACGAACAGCAATACGTAGGTCGCTAGCACATTGGCCATGATCCCGAAAACCCCGTCGCTTTTGTAAAAGATACTGGTGCACAATTCGGGGAACCCATCTCCGGCATGGGAAATGATCTCGTGGGCATACTCACCGTAGACACCATAGAGCAGAAAGACGCCGCCGATGACAACGAAGATGTTGCCGACAACCCTTCTCGCGAGTTCCACGCCAATCAACACGCCAACCATGGCCACCGTCATATCCAGGGGCGTCTCCGCGCCGGCTCGGTAGTTGATGGCCTCGAAATTCGCCATCCAGTAGCCGATACAGCCGATGGAAAGCCCAATCAGGATATAATCCACCACCCGCATCAGCGGATTCGTGGACTTATACAGCATAAAGACCAGGATATAGGTAATCAGGACATAGACGCCGCGGTGGTACTGGGTGGCGGCGGGCTGGATGAGGGCGGCGTAGGAATAGAAAAGGACGAGGCTAACGGCCAGGACATCGAAGACCGTTTTTTCTATCTTGTTTAATCTTTCGTAATTCACCGGGTTCCCCAAAGACGATGGTGGTATCTTCCAGAAGATCTCATCAGGGCTTGTAACGCCCTAAATCCAGTGCCTCGTTCCACTCTATTTTGCATGTTCGGCAAAACGTATAGTGGCCATTTGCCGCGTTGCGCATACTTCCCATCAGTCACTCATAGGGTTCACTATTCCCGCGCATACGCGTTTTGCAACTGACCACTCTTCGCCCGCTCGCCGAACCCGAAAAATAAAATGGAATGAGGCACTCGTTTCGGCTCTGCCGCGTCGTGTTTATATCTCTATCTCCATAAAGTTCGGCACGGCGAAAATTTATTCGAGAATACCCTTTTCCTTCCAGAACCGGATGGCGCCCGGATGCAGGGGCGTCACGATACCCTTGACGCCATTTTCGATGCTCATGTCCTCGAAGGTCTTCTTTTGGCTTGCCATGTGGGCCAGACCCGCTTCGGTATAGATCACGGACAGAAGCTTGTAGACGGTCTCATCGGGCACCTCGGCGTTTGCCACCCAGAGCGCGGAATCCTGGAAAGAGGGGACATCGACATCCACGCCCTTGTAGGTGCCCGCCGGAACGACACGCCTGGAAAAATAGGGGTTCTCATTGTAGAAACCGCTGTCGGTTGCATCCCTGTCCAGATCGATCATCGCGATATCATTGGTCCGGGCCGCCATGATGACCGCGCCACTGGGAAAGGCGGTGAAGATCCAAAAGGCGTCGAGCTGGTGATTACCCAGGGCCATGGCCGCCTCATTGACGGCCATGGCGTTACGTTCGATCGTGTCCCAGATACCCAGGTGGGTGAAAAAAAGCTCACCGTTGGCAAAAGTGCCGGACCCGGCAGGGCCGACGCCGACTTTCTTGCCCACCAGCTCTTTCGTGCTCGTGATGCCGGAATCGCCGCGGACCACCAATTGCGCCGGGGCGCCGTAGAGGTAGGATACGGCCAGGACATCCTCGTATTTTTTCGTGTCGTTCTTGAGTTTCCCTGCCCGACCCAAATAGATATGCCCGGAATAGACAGCGCCAAAATCCGATTTTCCGCTCTCGACTTTACGCAGGTTTTCAACGGAACCGTTGGAAGACCGGGCCTTGATATCGAATCCCGCCTCCTTGACAGGGTCATAGACCTGAATCGCATTGGCGACAATCTGGAATGTCCCCCCGGCGGGGCCGCCCCCGAATACAATCCGCTCCGCGGCGTTGGAGGGCGTGAAAGGGGTCGGTAGTGTTGCCAGGAATAACACGCCCCCTAGTGCCGCGCACCGCAACTTCCTTCGATTATGGTTTCTTCGGGAATCAATAGGTTGTTGCCGGTTGTCGAGGGACGTATTTATGGGGTGGGGCACTGGGAGGCCCAATGGGGTTTTTCGTTTCATCGTCATGATGCGCCCGGGTAAGGAGGAGGGTGGCTCCGGAAAAAGGGCGATCGTTCGATCACCCTGATTCCCTACGAATAAATTCCCGCACAGCCAAAATCCATTACAGGATACCTTTTTCTTTCCGGAACCACCAAGCCCTCGGATCGGGGGCGACCGGATAATAACCTCTCGAGGCTTACCATTCCGTCGTTCGAAGGGCGGAAACACCAAGGATTATCGCTGTGATTATCGCAGTCGGAGCGCGTCTTGAAATTCCCAATCGTAGCGAGGCATTCGACCATCGGGAAATTCCCAAGACCCCATAGGTGGTCAGCGCTATATGGACGTGTATGAAAGTGGGCGCCTTATACCGCATAATCACCCGGAACCATTCATCCTAACTCCGCGCGCAACCTTCCCGGAACCCATCATTTTCGGTGGGTGACAGGGATAAAAAAGGGGGCTGCCGAAAGATACCGTTATCGAGGAATCGACGATTCACGGGGAAGATTGCGCGCGGGGGAATACCAACGAGGGATAACACACTCATGCCATACGATCAGGCCGACACACAGCATCGACACACCCAACTCCACAAACAACTCGATGAACGCATCCTGATCCTGGATGGGGCCATGGGGACCATGATCCAGGGCTACGGGCTCCATGAGGCGGACTATCGGGGAGAACGCTTTGCCGACTCGCCAGCGGACCTCAAGGGGAACCACGACCTTCTCAGCCTGACCCGGCCCGACATCATCCGGGAGATCCAGGCGGCCTATCTGGCGGCCGGGGCCGATATCCTGGGCACCAACACCTTCAGCGCCAACCGCGTCTCCCTGGCGGACTACCGGATGGAAGGACTGGCCTACGAGCTCAACGTGGTCGGCGCCCGTCTCGCCAGAGCGGTCGCCGACGCCGCCACCCGCGAGACGCCGGACCGGCCCCGATTCGTGGCCGGTTCCCTGGGGCCCACCAACCGCACCGCCACCCTCTCGCCGGATGTCAACGACCCCGGCTTTCGCAACGTCACCTTCGCGGATCTCGCCGCCGCCTATCTGGAATCGGCCCGGGGACTCGCCGATGGCGGGGCAGACATCCTGCTCATCGAAACGGTCTTCGACACCCTCAACGCCAAGGCGGCCATCTTCGCCGTCGAGCAACTGTTCCGGGAGCGGGGGCAACGCTGGCCGGTCATGATCTCCGGCACCATCACCGACAGCGCCGGGCGCACCCTCTCCGGCCAGACCGTGGCGGCCTTCTGGCATTCCGCGCGCCATGTAAACCCCCTCTCCATCGGCTTCAACTGCGCCCTCGGTCCCCAACAACTGCGCGCCCATGTGGCAGAGCTCTCCCGGCTCGCGGACACTCGCCTCTCCGTCTATCCCAACGCCGGGCTGCCCAATGCGCTCGGCGGCTACGACGAGACCCCGGCCATGATGGCCCGTGAGATCGGCGAGTGGGCGGAATCCGGCTTCCTCAACATCGTGGGCGGCTGTTGCGGCACCACACCCGAGCACATCCGCGCCATTCGTGATGCCGTGGCCGGGTCCTCGCCCCGCCCAATCCCGACCATCCCCCCCGCCTGCCGCCTCTCCGGCCTGGAGGCGCTCACCATCGACGAGCACTCTCTCTTCGTCAATGTGGGCGAGCGCACCAATGTGGCCGGCTCGGCCCATTTCAAGCGTCTCATCAAGAACGAAGACTATGAGGCTGCCCTCGGCGTGGCCCGCCAACAGGTGGAAAACGGCGCCCAGATCATCGATATCAACATGGACGAGGGCCTATTGGACGCCAAGGCGGCCATGGTTCGTTTCCTCAACCTCATCGCCGGGGAGCCCGACATCGCCCGGGTCCCGGTGATGATCGATTCCTCCGAATGGCCGGTCTTGGAGGCCGGACTCCAGTGCATCCAGGGCAAGGGCATCGTCAATTCCATCAGCCTCAAGGATGGGGAAGCGACCTTTCTCGAAAAGGCCCGGCTGATCCGGCATTACGGCGCGGCGGTCATCGTCATGGCCTTCGACGAGACGGGCCAGGCCGACAGCCGGGAAAGAAAGGTGTCCATCTGCCGCCGGGCCTATGACTTGTTGACCGGGGACCCATCGGCCGGAGGGGCCGGGTTCCCCCCCGAGGACATCATCTTCGACCCCAACATCTTCGCCATCGCCACGGGCATGGAAGAACACGACAACTACGCCCTCGACTTCATCGAGGCAACGCGGGCCATCAAGCAATTCCAGCCCCTAGCGCCCCACGCCATCAATAAACCGCTCAACGACCCGCGGCAACCCGATGACACGGAAGAAGACCATCGAAAAACGTCGCCGTGCGCGGCACCACTCATCTCCGGTGGGGTCTCCAACGTCTCCTTCTCCTTCCGGGGCAACAACTCGGTGCGCGAGGCCATCCATTCCGTGTTCCTCTACCACGCCATTAGCGCCGGCATGGACATGGGCATCGTCAACGCCGGCCAGCTCGCCATCTACGAAGAACTCCCCCCCGTTCTCCGCGGGGCCGTGGAAGATGTGGTCTTGAATCGCAAGGATCGTCACCCTGGCGAGGCCACCGAGCGTCTCATCGCCATGGCCGAGCAATACCGGGGCGACGGCCAGGGCAAGGCAGAACAGCACGCGGATCTCGCCTGGCGGGAATGGCCCGTCGAAAAGCGCATCCGGCACGCCCTGGTCAAGGGCATCACCGACTATCTGGACGAGGATGTGGAGCTGGCAAGGCAACAACTCGCCAGCCCGCTGGCCGTCATCGAAGGTCCCCTCATGGACGGCATGAACGCCGTGGGGGAGCTCTTCGGGGCCGGCAAGATGTTCCTGCCCCAGGTGGTCAAGTCCGCCCGGGTCATGAAAAAGGCCGTCGCCTGGCTCACCCCCTTCCTGGAGGCCGACCAATGCGCCACCACCCGCGCCGGCAAGGTCCTGTTGGCCACCGTCAAGGGCGACGTCCACGACATCGGCAAGAACATCGTCGCCGTCGTCCTCCAGTGCAACAACTTCCAGATCATCGATCTGGGCGTCATGGTGGCCGCCGACAAGATCCTGGAGGCGGCCCGGACGGAGGGCTGCGACCTCATCGGGCTCTCCGGCCTCATCACCCCCTCCCTCGCCGAGATGGCCCACGTGGCCGGCGAGATGGCCCGCCAGGGGTTCGATATTCCCCTCCTCATCGGGGGGGCCACCACCTCCCGGTTGCACACCGCCCTCAAGATCGAACCGGCCTATGCCGCCGCATCCACCGTGTATGTGCCCGACGCCTCCAAGGCCGTGGGGGTCGCCCAGAAGCTACTGTCCGGAGAGCGCCATGACTACGCGGCCCAGCTCCGGGAAGACTATCGGGCGCTCAGGGAAGGCCATGCCAAACGGGGGACCACCGCCCAGGTCCTCTCCCTCTCCGCGGCCCGGGAAAACCGCTTCCGACCCGACTGGTCCGCCTATTCCCCACCGGAACCGGGCTTCCTGGGCGCCCGGTCACTGGATGATTACCCCATCTCGGACCTCATCCCGCGCATCGACTGGACGCCCTTCTTCCGGGTGTGGGAATTGCGCGGCAAATTCCCCAAGATCCTGGAAGACGCCACGGTGGGCGACCAGGCCCGGGAACTCCACGACGATGCCAGGGCGATGTTGGAGACCATCGCCACCGAGGGCTGGCTGCGGGCCCGGGCCGTCTTCGGCTTCTTCCCGGCCAACACCGTCGGCCTCGACGACATCGAACTCTACACCGACAGGGGGCGTCGAACCGCGGGCGTCACCCTGCGCTTCCAGCGGCAACAGGCCAAGAAACAAGACGGTCCCAACTATTGTCTCGCCGACTTCGTTGCCCCCAAGGAGGCGGGCCGCTCCGACTGGCTGGGGGCCTTCGCCGTCACCGCCGGGATCGGGGCCGATGAAAAGGCCGCCGAGTTCACCCGCGCCCACGACGACTACCACGCCATCCTGCTAAAGGCCCTGGCCGACCGCCTCGCCGAGGCCTTCGCCGAACGCCTCCACGAGCGGGTGCGCCAGGAGTTCTGGGGCTACGCCCCCCACGAAGACCTGGACAACGACGCCCTCGTTCGGGAGCGCTACCGGGGCATTCGCCCCGCGCCGGGCTACCCCGCCTGCCCGGAGCACGCCGAGAAGCTCAAACTGTGGTCGCTCATCGAGCCCGACAAAAACGCCGGGATTCACCTCACGGAAAACCACGCCATGATGCCCGCGGCCTCCGTGTCCGGCTGGTACTTCTCCCACCCGGATGCGCGGTATTTCAATGTCGGCAAAATACAGCCGGATCAGGCGGCGGATTACGCGCAACGGACCGGGGAGTAGTGCCGCGCACCGCAACTTCCTTCCATTATGTTTTTGATAAAATCAATGGATTGTTGCCGGTTTTAATCCAGCAAACTTACGACTTGGGGTAATGGATCCCCCATCCGGGGGCGCGAAGGATAGGAAAGCGGCGATCCCCGGGTGACTGACCCTCGACTCCAGCCACCCGGCCACCCCCGCCGCGCGGTCCCCGCGCACATGGAATAACAGTGCTTTGTCTCCCGCCTTATCCTCTATTATCATCCACATATCAGCCGCGCTCGGGAGCGGTGTTGTCGTATGCCATTCCAGGAATCGGGTCTTATGGGGAGAATCCGGTTCAGAACGGATCGGACTTGGTCTGTTCTGAACAAAGCTTGGTTTGCTTTGGACAAAGCTTCCTCCGATACGGACCAAGTCCGGTCCGTGGCAAACCGAATTATCCAAGCTCGGGAACGGGCCGGGAATGGGCCTGATTTCTCCCTGTCGGCCTCCGATAATAGTTTTGTTTAGAATAAATCAAACTTTATCCGAGGCGGATGAAGCTTGGTCTATAACCCATTCAAGTTCGATTCGTAACGAACGGAGAGTGTCCGTCACGGAATAAGCAAGGCATGAAACAGGCCAAACTTTAGTATATACCGCGCGGGCTCACGCCTCGTTCCCGACTATTTTCAGGGTTCGGCCCAGCCCCCGGGCCATCGTGAAGGTCATGTTGTCGGGGGACTCACTCCCCCGAAGATGAAAGATGCGCCCCCTGTAGGGGGGATAAGCGCCCCCGGCGCGCATCCAACGAGGGATGTGACCTGCATCTCAACATCACCAATCCCCTCATCATGCAGCCGCGCGACATGCCACGGAACGACACCTTTCACCTGACGCTGGTTTGCCTCTACAACAACGCCCACCTATTCGCCAACCACTATGTCTTCCCCGAGAATGCCGAACGGATCTTCGACTCCAACAACCAGGCCTTTTCCAGCTTCATCACCACCGCCCAGGCGTTGATCCGCGTGGAAGAAGAATAAGACCCATCTGGAAATAGACCGCAACGAACTGAAACGCGCATTGGAAAGAAAGGAATCGGAACCCACCACACCGAAACAAAACCAACCGGACATCCAACTCACCGAATACCGCGGTTGCTTCTTCGCCTTCGATTACAAGATCGAGGAAAACTTCCGGTTGTTGCAGTGGATCGAGAAATATTTCCAGCAGGAAGGACTGGGCATCAAGGTCATCGCGCCGATTCGGGAAATGTCCGACCTCAACATCCAGCGAAGCCTGCGTCAGCAACTCGAACAGGTCCATTTCGGCATCGCCGAGATCCCCAACAACAATCACAATGTCCTCTACGAGGCAGGGCTCCCGCACGGCATGGGGAAACCCCTGATCCTGCTGCAACGGCAAGACAGCAAGGCTCCGGTACCCTTCGTCTCCTTGCGCCTTCGTGGTTCGATAAACGCACCACAAAGACACGAAGATAGCGTCAACCACAAAGGGCGAAGGCGCAAAGGGGATCGGGGCGCCCCCGGATGCCCGGCGATGGCTTGGGTTTCGGCAGCCGCGGCTGCCGGTTATCCGGCCATGGCCGGTATTTCGGAAGCCGTGGCTTCCGGCTATCCGGCGGTGGCTTGGGTTTTGAGCGATGGCTGATGGGTTTTCAGCGGTGGCGTCGGGTTTGCCCGTTGTGGTGATGGCGAGGGCGTTCGATCTTCAGTTCTCGAAAAGCCGAGCCGGCGGAAAGTGACACGTAAAATCGCTCCCCTTCCCCGGCGTGCTTTCGATGGACAGCCGGGCGTTATGCTGGGTCAGCACGTGTTTCACGATGGTCAGCCCCAGTCCCGTACCGCCGGTTTCCCGGGATCGCGCGGTGTCGACCCGATAGAAACGCTCGGTGATCCGCGGGAGGTGCTCGGCCTCGATGCCGACACCGGTGTCGCGGACCAGGAGGTGTCCTCCCTCATCATCCCGGCGCCAGCGGACGGTAATCCTACCGCCCGGGGTGGTGTAGCGCACCGCGTTGAAGACCAGATTGGAAAACGCGCTGCGCAATTCCCGGGCATCACCGATGATCCCCAAGCCGGCGTTGGCGTCTATATCGATGTGATGACCGGTGCTCAACGCCAGGGCCTCTTCGCGGATAGTCTCCAGCATGGCGGCCACCGCCACGTGTTCCCGCCTGGGCCGTTCCCGGGCAAGTTCCAGCCCCGAAAGCAATAGAAGGTCCTCCACGATCTTCCCCATGCGCTCGGCCTGTCCATGGATCTTCGGCAATACCGGATACCACGGGAGGGTCTTGACATCATCGCGGTCCAGCAGGGTCTCCACATAGCCGTTGATAACCGTCAGCGGCGTGCGCAGTTCGTGGGAGACATTGGCCACGAAGTCCCGCCGGATCTGTTCCAGTCGATGCAGCCGGGTGGCGTCCCGGGCCTGTAACAGGCGTCTGCTTTTCCCCGCCGGAACCACCCACATCGTCAGCCAAAGACCGGGATCCACCGGCGAGGGCGCTTCCAACGGTTGTCGCCAATGCCTTTGGGCCCGCAACCGTTGGATGAACGCCGGGTAGGGGATGAGGTGCGCGATTTGTCTGCCACGGTCATCGGTCCGTCCAATCCCGAGCAGCCGGCCAGCCTCGGCGTTCCACCACTCGATCTTGCCATCGTTCCCGAACAACACCGCCGCATCGGAGAGCCCGGAGACCGATTTATTGAATCGTTTTACGACCCAATCGAGTTTCGGTTTGCGTTTGGGTTTGCGCTTGGGACCGGACTGAATACGACTGGCGCGCAGCCGATCCTCGATGTCGGTCAATACCTCTCGCCAGATACCCACGAATCGGGGTGGGGTCCCGGAGGGGATCGTGGTTTTGGGGTCGCGCAACCAAGAGCGCAATCGATAGAGTTGGACAAGGTGCCAGGCAAGGTAGGCAAGGGCCGCGACACCCATAAACGCCATGACCCTTTCGAGACCGAGATCCCAAAAGCCAAGACCTAAAAAGACTATCGCTATGGCCCCTGAGGAAATCAGGACCGCTTCCCGGAAAAGGCCGTTACGCCATATCACCATGGACCACTAGTGGCTCATTCCAATTTAATTTTCGGGTACAAGGATTTGAGCTTAATGCGAGCTTTATCGTTGGTAAACTGCCAATCGAGCCCGCACTGAGCAGCATTGGGACGGTTTTCCCAGGCTTTGGCCTGGCCACGCAACATTTCGATATTGGGGATGGGACGACCAAGACATTGTTTGGTAAATACGCTCAACTCGATTTCGGCGATGTTCAGCCAGCTACCATGGTTGGGGGTATAGTGAATTTCCAAACGCTCCAACAAACGCCGGGCCTCGGCGGGCTCGAATGCCTTGTACTAAGGAAGCAGGAACGTGAGTATTCAAATTGTCCGAAACCAGGACCACTTTTTTGG
>CAZQHJ010000014.1:0-28834 GCA_964593225.1 uncultured Thiotrichales bacterium | reverse complement strand
CGCCTCCATTTGCCAGATTTGTCAATATAAAAATACTTTCATTCGGTTGCCCTGGTTGCGATGGGGGCGAAAATTGCGTCGTGTAGTCCACTACAATCCTTATTTTCGCCCCCATCGCGCCTTGCAGGGCCACAATCGGGGCACCGCCTCGCTACGATGCGAATTTCCAAACAGCTTCTAAGAGAAAAGCAGTCGGTCAGTGTTCCTGATTTGCTCCCTGGCCAACTCGACATACTCCAGATTGAGTTCTATTCCCACGTAATTCCGGTGTCGTCGTTCGCAAACGGCGCCGACGGTGCCAGCGCCGAAAAAGGGATCCAATACCCAATCTCCCGGCCTCGACCCCGCCAGGATACAAGGTTCCATCAGTCCCTGCGGAAAGGTCGCGAAATGCGCGCCCGGGAAGGGCTCGGTGGGGATCGACCAGACCGTGCGGCGATTACGCCCGCCCGTCTCCCGCACACTGGCATGGTCGTAATAATATTTGAGTGACTTCGACAGCAGAAAAATCGTCTCGTGACATCGCGTGGGTCGGTCCTTCACGCTTTCCGGCATGCAATTGGGTTTTTCCCAGATAATCTCGCTACGCAGATACCAGCCGGCTTGCTGCAAGGCAAAGGCGACGCGCCACGGTATGCCAACCAGATCCTTCGGTTTCAAGCCCTCGGGCGTCCTGGGGCGATACGACATGGCACGGACCGGGTTTTTCCTGTCCGGCGCCCGATACCCCCGGTTCCCACTGGTGTAGCTGTCGCCGATATTGAGCCAAAGGGTGCCATCCTCGGTCAGCACCCCGCGGACGTGCTCGAAGACCGAAACCAGACGCCGAACGTAATCGTCCGGGTCATCCTCGGCGCCGATCTGGTCCGCCGCCCGGTAGTCCCGCAATCCCCAATACGGCGGAGAAGTCACGCAACAGCGGAAAAACCCCGAAGGCAACCGCGCCAGAAGCCGTTCGGCATCTCCTTGGATGACCGTGGATTCGGTGATATCGGCGCGACGGGAGGCCGCCGGTTCGCGGACAGGATTCACTGTGTTTTGTCCAGGATACTTCACGACAATTCCAGCTCCCGAACCGGCTCGTTCGAACGCCGGATATCCAGCGATTGGCCGCGCGGAGCAGCGCCCAACACGTCCCGCAACGGGTGTTTCGGGCGCGCTCGGCGGGGTTCATGCGCCACCATCACCACTACCCTGTCCCGCTCGATAATCCTTCGAAATGCCTCGCTGGTTGTCGCCCAGTCGATGATGTCCACCCGCCACGGCAGATCCGATTCCGTGAATGCCGCCTTCAACCGGTCGGCGGCGGCAAACGGCAGCGGCGTTTCCGTGATGATGGCAAGATCGAGATCCGAATAGGGTCTTGCCTTGCCGGTGGCGCGCGAACCAAAGGCCCAAACCGCGCAGCCGGGCGCATGGCGATGCAGGATGTCTCGCACCATATCCAGATGATGCGGTTCGATGTCCAGGTACCGCGCACGGCGACATTTTTCGGTTGCGCCTGTCATCGTTGTTCCAACTGTTCGTACAGGAAACGCGCCTCGGCCAGAAACGCCGGAATGTCCGCCACGACTTCCAGGGCAATCTCCTCATCGTAGCTGTGGCTTCTCCTTGCGCGCATTTCCCGATAGCCCCGCCAGACCGGCCAGTCGCTCTCGAGCAGTCCCTTTTCGTTGGCGCTCCGGATGAGATCGGCAAAGGCCATCCTGTCGTATTCCTCGGGCGTTGGCGACATCGCCTGCAAATAGCGTTTGAGCATCTTGTGACAAATCTCGTAGGTGAACTCGAACCGCTGAATCAGGCCATCGCGGATCTGGGCGTCGGTGACGTCCCGCCAGTAGCGGGCCAGCCCCTCGTCCAGTCGGGCGATGGCGTTCTCGAGTGGCGTCAAGTCCAGTGGGTGGTCGGTCATCATGGTTTTGTCTTGCGAAATTACTTCGGCGGTCTCTTGTTATTTCAACCAATCCTCTACTTTACTTCTGTTGGGAATCGATCCCGAGTGCATCAACTGGTTATCGACAACAACCGCAGGTGTACTCATTACGCCATAACTCATGATCACTTCCGGGCGGCTTTCCTTGACAACGTTCACCGAAATACCGCAATCACCCGCCACGGATTGAATAAACTCCGCCGTCTTGGCGCACTTTGCGCATCCGCTACCCAATACTTTGATTTCTTTCATTTGGATTATCCTCAGATAATGTCGATAAGGTTCAATACCCATCCTGTTAGCGTAAAAGATGCCAACAGGAGCGTAAAGATAATGGCCAGCAATCTCCAGGTCATGACCTGCTTGAGTAATATAAATTCCGGGAAGCTCGCGGCAACGGTACTCATGCAAAATGCCAGGGTCGTTCCGAGCGGCAGACCTTTTCCGATTAAACTCTCCATCACGGGAATAATACCGGTGGCATTGGAATACAGCGGAATACCCGTGAGAACGGCTGCGGGCACGGACCACCACTGTCCGCTCCCGAGATTCGCTTCGAACCAGGCATCCGGCACGAAACCGTGCAATGCGGCCCCAAGACCGACACCGATAAAAACCCACTTCCAGACGCGGCCTAAAATATCCAACAACTCCCGTTTGGCAAAATCATGCCGTTCCCCAAACGACAGGCTGACCTTCTCGCCGCCTTGGCTATTGGATAACGGCGCGGTTTCATATGCCCTGAGCGCAAAAGGTTGCAGGAGTCTTTCGGCGTGAATCAGGTCGAGAAAAATACCCCCTATGATGCCCACGGCCATGCCAATCAATACATAAATCAGGGTGATCTCCCAACCAACCAGACTGATCAAAAGCAATATGGCGACTTCATTGATTATCGGTGAAGTCAAAAGAAACGACATGGTGATACCCACGGGAATGCCCGCGGAGGTAAACCCAAGAAAAACAGGGATACTCGAGCAAGAGCAAAAAGGCGTGATGGCGCCAAAAGAAGATCCCAGGATATATCCGATAGATCGATGCCTCCTGGCCAAATAATCACGGACCCTTTCCACATTCAATGATGCCCGGATGATCGCAATCAGATAGATCATGACGACCAAAAGAAAGAATATCTTCGTCGTATCCTCGATAAAAAAATGAATTGCCTCCCCGTGCCTCGAGTCCGGCGCCAAACCGAGGATTGTATAGGCCAACCAATCGGCCAGTTTTGTGAAAATAGATAGCATTAAAAAATCTCTCGCAACATCGCCGGTAATCCATTCATTCGGTCAGTCTTATCTCTCTTATGCAAGCCATCGCGGATTCGGGCGTTGGCCGTATCACGCCGGTAGCGGGCCGGCCCCTCGTCGAGACGGGCGATGGCGTTTTCCAGTTTTCGGCTCTTCCTTTCGATCACTCAGCGCGTCCTGTTCGATTCATGACGGGGATCGATAAACTCATCCACTGACAGATCGGCGGTCCGGATAAGACGCCGCAAGGTACCCCTGGCAACTTCCGGGTGATCGGGCACGGAGAGTGTGGCCGGATGGTTCTCTTTTGTCAGAATAATGTGGCTCCCTCGTTGCCGCGCAACCTGCCATCCAAAGGACTCGAAGCATTCGACGACTTCTCGCCCGCTGAGTATTGGCAGGACGGCCATCAGGCGGCCACATCCAATTGCAGGGTTTCAATGGTCAAAGGCATTTCCTGCTCCGCCCTGACCTCCAGACATAACCGGATAGCCTCCCGAATATTGGCGATGGCTTTTTCTTTCGTTTCGCCCTGGCTGACACAACCGGGTATCGAGGGACATTCGCTGACCCATACGCCATCTTCGTCCTGTTCCAGGGTAATGGTGAATTGCTGCATTGTACTGATCTCCAATAAACTTTCCGCATTGATGCCGAAGACCCGGACTTGTACGGGACCGTATCGGTTTTCCGTGGCGGATCCGGGCGTCCGCTGTGTTCTCGTCGGTAGCAGGTAAGGCCCTCGTCCAGACGGGCGATGGCGTTCTCGAGTGGTGTGAGAGCCAGCGGGTGGTCTGTCATGGTTGTTTTGCTTCACTTCGTGCTTGGGGAGCATTGGGGTTTGCAGATATTGTTCGGCGCTTGAATAGGGCACCGGCTTTCCCCTCGATGCCCTGCCTGTCAATCTCCGCCGCAATGAATGGATAGAATCTTTCGAGAAAAGATAAATCCATTTCTCCTTCGGAATACGCGATCATGATCTCGCGGCGTTGTTCTACAAAAGAGTCGTCGTCATTCAGTTTGAGTCTGTCTATGGTCCTGTTTACCCGGTCCACGGTGGATTGGGAAAGTCCCGGTCCCGCTTTCACCAAACAACTCGGAAAATCCAGAACAAACCATCCAGCCTCGACCTGGAAAGGATCGAGTACATCCATGCTGTCGCCTTTATGAGAATTGACTATTGGTAGCGCCAGGCGAAAATTATCCCACTCGTATGCCAATTCCGGGTGGCGGCTTTTGGGCCGGAAATGGTCCACCGAACCCGGCGACGGAGGCAGATAAAAGCAGGTGTAGGCGCAAATCTTCTTGTAGGCTTCACGCAAATCATCGAGCGCCTCGGTCCAATATTTATTTCTTCCCCTGAATATTGGCACCGCGTTGTTTTTCCCTACCGTTGCCAGATATCTTTGCCCGGGCCGTCTGACCCGCGCATCGAATGCCTCGGGTTCCGGCTGTGGCGTTACGGGGTTCAAAGCTCCACTCCATGCTGTTCCGCGAAGGCGATCCAACGGGGCCAGAACCGGTCATGCTGCGCCAGATAGCGAATGAGCCTTGTTGAGACCGCCGCGACTTCCGCGCTGGAGGGGTTGTCCTGTTTCTGAAGCGTTATCGCGTCCTCTATGGCGGACTCGGCCTCCCTGGAGCGGGCCTCTTTCAGCCCGAACAGGGATGACGTCAGCCACGAAGAGACCTCCCCGAAACGGATAAAATCGGTCTCCTCCAGGCTGACCCGCCCGGTTTTTTCATCGAGATCGAAATGTACCAGCGAATCGAGATTGTCGTCGAAAACCGTCTCGGCGGAGGCCATGACCAGCGGGGAGTGGGTGGCGACGAGAAACTGTATTTTCGGCTCCAGGGGCAACATCCCGCCCACGCGCATCAGGGCCGGCAGGATCATGCGTTGCCACTTGGGATGAAGGTGCGCCTCCATCTCGTCGACCATAACGACGAGCCTTTTCCGGGGTTCCGTTCGCCGATGACCGGCGGCGATGCGATGTTCATTCCACGCCCACACGATCAAATAGGCCAGCGTGATGATCCGGCGCACCCCCGCCGAAGCATGCACGATGGGGATGGTCCCGTATCGATGCTCAATGGTCGGGATCTCGCGCCGATCCTCCGGGATACGCACCGGTTTTCCCGGTTTTATCGGTCCCAGATCGGGGGGAGACAGGGCCTCTAACACACTGATGAAGGTTTCATAGGGATGCTTATCGGGATTCGATTGCCAGAGCACCCAATCCCGGACGAGACCCTCGATCCGGCCTTGCCGTCCATCCCATACATCGTCGCCGGTATACACCGATTTGGCGTCTGCTGAATTGGCCGGTCTTGCCGGATCCCATACCGCGAAGGAGCCATCTACCCGTGCATAGACGATCAATCCAGAGATGATGGGCCGCTTTTCCAGACGTGGCCAGGATAGGGATTTCCAATCGAACGGTATTTTTATCTTGGTTTCGTCCGTTACGCCCCCCTTTCCAATCTGGAATGTAATCTCCGCCTCCAGTGCTTGGTTTTCCGATGACGGAAGCGTTGCCCCGCCGGCCCAAACACCGGTCAGCGCCCACCACGCGCAGTCGAGCAGGAACGTCTTGCCGAGCCCGTTGTCTCCCGTGATGAGCGTCAGCCGTTTCGCCGGTTCCAGGGTAAGCTCGTCGACGGGACCGATGCCTTTGGTTTGGAGAAAGGCGAGGGTGCCGTTCTGTTCGGATTTGGTATCCGGTGGCATAGCTGTGGTTTCAATGGCCATGTTTTTGGTTTCCGGCAACTCGTGTTGGTTATGTGGAAATCGGTTCGTTACCGTCACGCAAGGCGACAATGTCCGGGTCGTTCGGGCCGATTTCCGACGCTTGGCGAATGTGGATGTCGCGCTTGGCAATCGCCAGTTCCATGAATGGCATTTGTGGGGTTGTGCCTGCCGCCTGCGCCGGGGCCAGATAAAACACGCCTGCCTTTTGGTAGGCGGCGATGAAAGTATCGAGATTGGCCGGGCTGGTTGGGGTCATACGCTTCTTCTTGAATACAAAGGTAAACGTCCTTCCATCCTCCCTAATTTTCAGAGGGTTCGGCCCCACGACAACGGTGTAGTCGAACGGGTATTCATTGGAAACCCCTTTGATAATCGCCAACCGGAGCGCGTCTTCTTCGTCCCTTTCTCCCCATCGCTCCCGCCAAGCTCGGAAGATGGCCTGCCCCGCCTGCCCATCCTCGAAGGCAAGTGCCAGTGCCAGCGACGCATGAGGAAAGTCGGGAAAGTAGGCAAACAGGGTCGCCCGCCACTTGGCGCGATCCCATAGCGGGATATCGATGGGAGACAGCACTCGGCGATCCGTATGTTTCAGACGCGATGCATCGAATAATCCCTCGGGAGGTGGGCCGTCGCCGAACTTGAGAGGTTTTTCCGTTTCTTCAGGATTGGCGGCACCGTTCGTACGCGCCGGTTTCCAGGGCGTCTTTCTGAGCACGGGCCAGTCCCGGTCTTCTGGTTCCATCCAATCGGTCAACCGAAACCGGGGTTTTTCGCCAAAGACGTTACCGTGGAACGTCAACATGTCGCCGAGCAGCAAGGCCCGTGAAAAGCCCCGTTCCTCCCCGGCAATTTTATCGAGCCAGATCTTGTAATCACCCTGTATGACGAAAATCCGCGCCATGATTTGGATGAAGCTGTCTCGCAGCCAATCCATGTACTCCTGCCGCCGGGCGGCGGTCGTAAACGCGAAATTGGTCGGGTGCAGGATCTCGGCGCGGTTGCCGCTGTCATCCCGGAAACGAAGCTGTGGCCGCTCGACAAAGTGTTCGGATGCCCTGATGGTGATCGTAAAGCGTTCGAGATGGGGCAACAGATCTCCTTCGTCGCTGGTGGCCAGAAACGCCTCCAGGACGCCGAGCAGGGATTCGGCGATACCAAAGGAAACGGGGTTGTTGGGCGTCTCGACCACGATCTCCGTCCCGAGGATGATCGATTTCAGAGAACTGGTTTCTTCATCCACCAGTATCGGTTGTGGAGAAATGTTCTTGTTTGCGGGCTGTTCCTGCAACCGTTCAAAAAAGGTTTGAACCTCATCTGGGAATTCGCTGGCAGGGAAATACCCTTCATCACGTAGAGCTTGCTCTTGGCCAAGAGCGAATAACAGCGCTGCCGTGGCAATGGTGAACCCCAACCGTTCCAACGCGTCCGGTAGGCGCGTCACACTGGGAAGTGCCTCGAATGGGAGGTTCAACAGGTGAATGCCAAGCACCACTTCCTGGCTCCATCGATTTTCGGCATATGCTTTCTGTTGTTCTTCGGATAGTTTCAGATGGGAAGCGACAAAATTGGCAAGGCTCATTGCGTCCAGGATATGGGGGATGCGTCCCAATCTCAGCTCGATCCGAACAAGCTGGGTCAGAGCGATCAGCGCTGGTAGTATCACCTCGCCTTGTTCATTGAACACCGCCAGAGTTCGCTCAGCCGCCGCCAGAGCCTTATTCCTGGCGGCCCAAAGGAGTCCAGCGCGCTCATAGGCGTTGCTCCCCCCAATCAGCGCCATCACAAGTTCAGCACCGTACTCTTCCTTGACTAAAAGCTCTTCAGCCCTGCCAAACCAGCGGATCGCTTCATAAGGTTTCCCTTGTTGAAGCTTCTGTACCCCGCGCTTATTGTAGGCCTTGCCTGCTTCCCCATCGCTGCGCCGCTGGCGGATGGCATCCGTTATCTTCTCGTAGAGGGCATCGAAAGCAGGGGTGTCGATCTGCTCGCCGAGCGCCTCGATCATCCGGAATAGATGTTCGATAGGGTAAGCGGGAAAAACAGTCGACTTATCGACAATTGCCGCCAATTCATGCCAGTCGGATTCCAGCGGCTCAAGTTGTCCGGTTCGGAGCGCTTTCGTGGACGTTCTAATGAAGATTAGGCTGGTTCGCGCTTGCAGGGCATTGTTCGGTCGCGCGGGATTGCTGGCCACGAGTTCCAGCATCGTGACCAAGGTTTGTCGGCGGGACTCAACCTTGGCATCCTCGGCGTTGAGGCGTCTGGCTGGGACCGATGGCGCCAGGAGTTGCCAAAGATTCACAAGCCGCTCCAGTTCGCCCGCTTCGATGGAACCCTCGGCGAACCGTTCGACTTCCTCGTAGAAGCCGACAAATGCGGGATAATCCTCGTACCAAAAGTAGGCCGTCCAGGCGCGGTTGTAGGCGATACGGAGCTGCTGCGGGCGGTAATCCACTTCCCGCGCCAGACGATCCGTCTGGGCGAACCGACTTTCCACCTCGTTGCGGGGTCGCCCTAGCCCACGGGCCAGGATGGCGCTGCGCAGGCAGTCCTCCACCAATTGGTAACGCGCCCCCTGATAACAGTCCGGGTCGGCGACCTGTTTATCCAGTTCCTCCAGTTCCATCAGCCGCGCGGCGTCGCGGGGGCCCGGTCTGGTTGCTTTTTCTTGGCGCGCGTCCTCGATACCCAGGGCGGCAAGGGCAAGTTCCAGATGCCCGTTTTCGTAGACCTTTTCCACGATCCAGGCGCGGTCGATGATGTGAACGGGGATGCCCACCTGTTTGGAGAGGGTATCTTCCTGAATGGAACGCTCCCGGTCGCTGACGAATTGATTGGTGAAGAAATAGATCAGGGTGTAATCGCGACCGGTAGCGGCGATCTTTTTCACATCGGATTTGAGCTTGGGCTTCAAGTCCTTCTTGGCGCTGAAGGCGAAGGCCCAGCGCTCCGCGCCCGCCGACGGCGAACCGATCCACCAGCGTTCCGCAATCTCCTGGGCCACCGGATAGGTCTCGGTATCCACCTTGCTGTCGCCGCCGCCGGTGGGACCGGTCTGGGTGCGGAGATTCGGGCAAATCTCTTTCTCGGCCAGCTTCCGGCAGAAATGTTCGAATTCGTATTCCTGCTTGCGGCTGGTCAGGGTGTCGAGATGATATTCGAAGACCGCTTTCGATAGTTGCGGGACATCGCCATGCAGCGTATCCGAGAAAAAGTCCGGGTGGCGGGCGCGCATGAACTCGCGGGGGGATGGCACACCCTGGCGCACGAGATTTCGAACATTTGCGTTTGTCATTGCGTCTGTCCGGGGGATCTCAGGTAAATGAGTGGATTCATTGGCATGACTTGAGAAGCGAATAGGACTACACTTTCTCCATGTTCATTTGGCACGAGGAGAAGCGTCGGGTAAACATTACAAAACACGGTATCGATTTTATCGATGCGGACGCGATCTTCTCGGGATATACCCTGACCGCGGAAGATAACCGTGAAAAATACGGCGAGCCGCGGTTTCTCACCCTTGGGCTGTTGCACGGGGAGGTGGTTTCCGTTACCCACACGCCGCGCGATAGCAATGACAGAATAATCTCCATCCGTAAGGCCACCAAAAATGAGCGAGACTTCTACTTTTCCCATCTCCCAAACCGCTACTTCCAAAACTGATATCGAGCGGCTGCGGACCATGAAGGATTCCGATATCGTCATCGACGACGATGCGCCCGCCTGGACGCCCGAGATGTTTTCACGGGTGGTTGCGCAGAATGGATCGGAACGGCCTCCCCACAGGCAGGTCGTGTCGTTGTCGCTCGATACGGATGTGATCCGGTGGTTCCGCGCCCAAAGCCATGACCACCAAGCGTATATCAATGCCCTGCTGCGGGCGCACATGCAGGCGCACCAGTAGTCCTTCCCCGGCAACCGGCAAGATTTCTCCCAGCTCTTTTCCTCCCGGGGAATCATGAAAAAACCTCCGACAACCCATCCAAAAGCCTGTCCACCTGCCCCGCTTCGTGTGTCGCCGAAAAGGTGATCCGCAGCCGCGCGGTATCCTTCGGCACCGTGGGCGGGCGGATGGCCTGGACGAAGAGGCCCCGTTCGCGCAGCGCGGTGCTGATGGCGACAGCCTGCTTTGCCTCCCCCACCAGGACCGGTTGAATCGGTGTGGCGGATTCCTCCAACGTCAGCCCGAGCGATTTTGCCCCGGCGCGAAAGCGCGCCACCAGCGCCCGCAGATGTTCCCGCCGCCAGGATTCCTCCCGGACGATGGCAAGGCTCTCCCGGGCCGCCTCGGCCACCGCCGGCGGCAGGGCGGTGGTGAAGATGAAGGGGCGGGCCTTCTGCATCAGGTATTCGATGACCGTTTCCTCCCCGGCCACGAAGGCCCCGAATGTGCCGAGGGCCTTGCCCAGGGTGCCCATGAGGAGGGGGACGTCGTTAGCGTCCAACCCGAAGTGTTCCAGGGTCCCGCCGCCGTTTTCTCCCAAAACGCCGAGACCATGGGCGTCGTCCACCACGGGCCAGGCGTCGTGTTGCTTGGCGATGGCCGCCAATTCCGGGAGCGGGGCGATGTCCCCGTCCATGCTGAAGACGCCGTCGGTGGCGATGAGCCGCCGCCCCCCCCCCTTGCCCCGGGACAGGGCTTCCGCCAACGCCTTTGGATCGGCGTGGGCATAGCGCCGGAGCCGCGCCCGGGAGAGCGCGGCGGCGTCCAGCAGGGAGGCGTGGTTGAGCCGGTCTTGGTATATCTCGTCGCCGCGCCCGGCGAGCGTGGAGACGATGCCGAGATTGGCCATGTAGCCGGTGGAAAAAAGCAGCGCCCGCTCGCGGCCGGTGAACGCTGCCAGTTCCTCTTCCAGGGCGTGATGGGCGCGGTAATGGCCGGCCACCACGCTGGCCGCGCCGCTGCCCACCCCATAGCGATCAGCCGCCTGCCGGAAGGCCGCGATGACCCGCGGGTCACTGGCGAGCCCCAGGTAGTTGTTGCTGCAAAAGGAGAGATAGCGCTGCCCGTCGATCTCGACAGTGACATCCTGTGGGGTTGCGAGTATCGGACGAACGCGCCGCAGCCCCGCCCGCTCGTTTTCTTGGAGCAGCGGGAGGAGGACGTCTTTCAGGGACGCGGCGGGGTTGTCGGGGTGGTTTTGCATGGGTTTGGCGAGGCCGTGTTCTACACTTTGGCAACGTGCAAGTTTATTTATGTCCGAAAATCTCTTTGATGACCACGCCAAAACCGATAATAGAGACTAAGACCATAAAAAGAACGATTAATTCACCGATTTGCAATTCATCCATTACAGTTCTCCCAATTTGGTAATCTTTGCTATACGCGCGGCGGTTGACCTCGATGATCGCCCATATATACTTCGCACGGGCCATTTATTTAATTCCGAAAACAGCCAAAACGCTAGATGGCATTAGAAATCACGATTACCTTTGAAGATGTTACGGACTTGAACACCATCAGCGCCTGTTGCGCCGGAAATTCAAAATACAGCCGTTAAAAGTATAACCAAGATAATTGTGAAGGCAGCCAAAAGGAGAAGGAAGGTGGATGCTTTACCCAAGCTTTGGGCCGCCCAGCCAATCAATGAAACGTCGATAGCGGCCAATAGGGCGAAGACGACTTTCAGCCAACCAATCTCTATCTTTGGTTTTATCGATTATCCGGCACTTTCATAACCCCACTGCCTGAATTGCTCCCGATAATTATCATCTTCCTTGAATACCAGATAAAACAAATACTCCGGGGCCAAGTCCAGTTCGTTTGGCCAAACGATTGTGCCGTGGTCCACTTTGAAGGCCCTGAAATTGGATTTTTTCTTTAAATCCGAGAATATTGGCCTCTTGTCATGGAACAGGGTCTTTTCAAGGTCTGCAATGCCTTGCCTGCCATCATTGAAGGAAAGATGGATACGATAATCACCAACATATTCCGCATGATTGATAGCCAGCATTATCTCCGACCTCGATTTATACCAATGCTTTAATTTTGGAAAACTTCCCCGTTTCCCGGATGCTGTTCCAGTTTTGCCACAGCTCATCCTGATGTTCTTGCGCCCACTCGACGACCAGACTCATTACCCTGGCCGGAAGCCTCCCTTCAATCAGCCCTAATGTCTCAATGGAAATCGAAGCCGTGAACTCGTTGTATTCGGCATGAAAGTGGGGAGGATTGTGCTCATTGAAATGCATGTAGATGATGATCCCAAGGAATCCGCTTATTTCCGGCATAGTATTTAATTATCGGTTCCGCGGAATAGGTTCAATTTGTTTATTTCCCGCTCGGCTTTGCAAATGGGCCGGCTAGATGATTATCAAATCTCACAAAGTGCTTTATCGATACCGAATCATGTCTTGTCGGTCTGAGGCAAAGCCTCGCTAGGGGCTGTTTGGAAATTCGCAATCTACCGCAGCGGTCTTCCCCCCACGGATGCTCGAATGTTGCAGATAGTCCACCAGTTCGTGAACCTCGGTGGAAGGGTTGTTTTCTCCGGTGCTTTTGGCATCGTGTAGGGCACGAGCCGCATTCGCCTTGGCATCCTCCAGCCGCGGGAGCAGTTCGGTGAATAGGCCTTTGGCGCCTTTTCGGTAATGCCCCATCCCGGGCCGGGCTCTTAACGCGCTCTCGCAGTGTTGGGCGCCGGTTTGCCGGCCATCCCGCTCGAAGGGCCGCCGGGTATATTGGAAGTGGAGCAATAGCCAAAATTCGAAACAGGGCCAGGAGCGGATAGAGCGGAAACCCTGTCTTTCAAGATTCTCGAGCTGACGGGAGGCGTCGTCGAAATTGGCGTGTTCGTCCCGGTCGAAGACGCAGTAGACGCGGTCGTAACGCTCGCCCTCTTCTCTTTCGTCTCTTTGCCCGCGTTTTGCCGTACGCACCACGGACATCGGATCGGTGCCGTCGGCGGGTGTGATGACGACGTTGAGACTGTTCAGCCGGTATTTCCGGCGCAGTTCCTCGAAGTAATGGGGCTCGGTTTTCTTTCCTTCACAGACGATCAATACACGATCATAATCGACTCGTTTCGATGCCGGATGTTCCGATCGGCCCGTCTTGCGGGGCTTGGCTCTACCCATACCGAACCCCGGATGTATCGAAAAAGTCCCTTGGAAACGGCAACGCGCCGTAGCGCCCGTTCCGATAGGCGCGCTCCGGATTTTTCACGCCTTCCCGCAGCTTGAAATCCTCCAATGAATAAAGCCGGCTCGCCTGATTCTCATCCCGTTCCAGGAACCAAATCTGATCGCGTCGGAGGTATTCGTCGCTCAGGATGGATGTCTCGTGGGTGGTGAAGATGAGTTGCGCGCCCTTGGGATTGGTTTCCTCCGAGTGAAAGAGCCGGACCAGGAATTGCGCCAAGAGGGGATGGAGGTTGTCGTGCAGTCCGTCCACGAACAGCACCCGGCCGTGATCCAGGGCATCCAGCCAGGGGGCGGCCAGATGGAACATCTTTTGGGTGCCGTCGGATTCCAGGGCGAGACTCAACCTCACCGGTATTCCGTCATTGGCCCGATGGACCACGAACAGCTTGCGTCCTTGTATGCCTTTAATTTGGAATGCGAGCTGGTGGAAGAATTGCCGCGGCAGGGGAGGCAGGTCACCTGGCGGAAGATCCGGCGGGAAACCCGGCGCTTCTTCCACCTCTTCCACCTGCAAATCGGCAATGGCGAAATCGGCGGCCTGAAGAAATTTGAGTATTCGTTGTTTGTTGTCGCCATTGTGATCGTCCTGGCACCATTCAAGGGAGCGCGCGGGCGGCCCTCCGTCCACGCCCACCACGCCCAGCCCGTCCTTGAACCAATCGAACAACGGTTGCAACTGCCGGCTGTTCAGCCCCACGGCGGTGGAAAGGAACAGGGCATCGGGCCGGGTGGCGCGCCGCCAGATGGCCTTGTCGCCGGTCAGCTTCTCGCCGAAAGTGAATTCTTCCCGGTCTTCGCCTGGAAAAAACTCCCGCTCGAACCGGCGCTGGGCCCGGCCCTTGGGAAAGGCGAACAACCACTCGTCATGGATGCGCTTGGCGGTGGCGGAGAATCCGTACTGGTAGCGAACCCCCGCCACCCGCACCATGACCTCGAACAGCGTGGGTTGCGCGCGGGTCGCGGCATCCAACAAAAAGGGTTCGACGGGCAGTCTATCCGTCCCCGCGCCAGACCCCGACACCATGCGCCGCATGGTGGCCAGGGCCCGGATGAGGTTCGTCTTCCCCGAGGCATTGGGGCCGTAGAGCCCCGCCGAGCGCAGCAGCCGCGGGTTTTTCTTCGCCCCCCCGCCCCCCGGTTCCGGTTGGAAGGTATTGGCCTCCCGAAGGTTCTTGTCTCTACCGGCAACCAGACTCAGGCGCTGTTCGCCTTTGATAGAGCGGTAATTGGCAACGGCCAGTTCGATGAGCATGCGGTTCAGCCTTTTGCAGGGATTGCGGGAAACACCGTCATGGGCCGCCCCACCGGACTCCCGGACAGGGCATTTCCCCGGAAGGCGGCGGCCCGGTTGGGGCCGGCGAAGCGGCTTTGTCCGCCCCCGGCGGGCATAGGCGCCCATTCTCGATGCTCAATCCCCAATTCTCGATTCGTAATGTGTCATTCATGCCACTTTGTCGCCCCTGGGCCGGCGGATACGGCCCCGCGAGCGCCCATCCGGGCGCAAGGGTGCCCAGGCCTCTATCCACCCTTCCGCGTCCGCCAGTTCCTCGTCCCGGCGGTGATAGCCGTGTTCCCCGATAAGCCGGCGGGCCTCGGCCGGATCCGCTACAGCCTCCCCCTGGGCGCGCCGGTCTCCAGGCCGGCATAACGAATCCGCGCGGGAAGCGCGCGCCCTTTTTTTCGGGCGCCCTCTAAGGGCCTATCCACGCCTGGGCGTCGGCCAGTTCCTCGTCCCGGCGATGATAGCCGTGCTCCTCGATGAGCCGGCGGGCCTCGGCCGGATCCGCTACAGCCTCCCCCTGGGCGCGCCGGTCTCCAGGCCGGCATAACGAATCCGCGCGGGAAGCGCGCGCCCTTTTTTTCGGGCGCCCTCTAAGGGCCTATCCACGCCTGGGCGTCGGCGAGTTCCCCGTCCCGGCGATGATAGCCGTGTTCCCCGATAAGCCGGCGGGCCTCGAGCAGATCCGCCCGGGCCCCGGCAGGATCCCGGGGGAAGGAGAGCCGGGCGCGGGTGAGGTGGATGTCGGCCAGGAAGAGCGGCATGGGGCCGGCTTCGGCGATCCCCTGGGCCTCGATGAGGTCGGCCTCGGCCCCGGCGAGGTCGCGGGTGAGCGCCCGAACCCAGGCGCGGGTCAGGAGACCGCGGGGGAGATGATCCATTGTGCCCGCCTGGCGCAGGGCGTCCACGGCTTCGGAAACGGTCCGTTGGAGAGTTTCCGAGATGGCCGGGGCCTGCCCGGCAGACCCCAGGGGGGAGTCGGCGGCGAGGCATTCCCGGTAGAGGGCGGCGCGGGCCAGGGTGAGCCGGTGGAGGGCGATGCCGAGGAGATCGTTGTTTTGCTCGGCAATCACCAAGGCCGCCTCGGCCCGCCCGGCGGCCTCGATGCAGGCGGCGATGAGGGGAGCCTGTCCCTCGACGCCGCTCGGGGAGCGCACCTCGGCTCCGTGGCTCGACGCCGCTCGCCAACCGTCGAAGGGTGGCCCCTGAGCGGCGTCGAAGGGCCGCTCGCCAACCATCGAGGCCCGGTTGTCGAGGGGCGTCGCGGCGCCGCCCGTTCCCACCCGCCAGGCGGCCCGTTCCGCTTGACTCAATAGCCACTCGCAATACCGAAAGCTAGCACCCGAATAGAGGCGCGGGGCTTCGGGGTCATATTCGGCCTGGATGGCCTCGGCCTCTTCAAAAAGCGCCCGGGCCGCCTGCGCTTCCCCGGCCTGATGGAGGGCGTCGGCCTGGTCGGTGCGTCTGGCCAGGCGCTGAAATGCCTCGCCGCTCCGCTCGGCATGGGCAACGGCGCTTTCCGCGTCCGCGATGGCCGCCGCTATCCCGCCCAGCGCCAGTTCCAGCTCGCTGAGATTGTTGGCGTAAATAGCGGCATTAAGCCAGTTCTTCTGTTCGACCGCCATCTCCAGACCGGCCCGCTGGTGTTCCTTAAGCAGCGGGCGGAGGTGGTTTTTCAGGGAGGTGATGGCATTTAGATGAGTGTTCGGCATAGGGCGAAGGTAACGTAACACCCGGTTTTGGGTTGGCCTAGAGTCCAGGGGAATCATGGTCCCAGATTGCATATCGATTTACATCAGCTCCATCTTCTTTAGATCCTTAGTGATTTTAAATTTCACCCATTCCACGATATCCTTCTTTTTGCGTTTGGCTACAATTTTGGCTACGAAGCGCACAAGAAAATTATTGCGTTCGAAGTATTGACCAACCAAGTGAGAGAGGACAGTATCCACCCTCCCTTCAACGCGTTTCACCAGCTCACTGAGTTCCTCCGATTTATAGCACGGCCAATCCGGCTTTTGGCATTTTTTTGCCTTGGCTTCGTTGACAAGGGGGATGATTGGTAGAAGCCGCCGACCTCCCTCAACAAGCTTGGGTTTACCATCTTTATCACATGCGCAATACTCTTGCCTTTTCGTCTCGTCCCACCAAGGATCACTAAACAATGGGTTGTTCTCCGGTAGAACGAAATGGTTCCGTAGAAAACTCTGGGCATTACGCCGCCCAAGAAAGTAGTCGTGGGACCTGAACTCACGTTTGAGAAAGCCACCAAATCCACCAAGCGAGCCGCATGCAATCGGATAAAGCTCACCGTCACGGCTGGGTGCGATTAGGAAACGCGAATACACACTTTCCTTTGTAGCGCGCATCAATTCGTCTGGCTTGAAGCGGACCTGATTCTTGAGGGCATCAAAAACTTTGATAGCGATCCCCAGTAGATCGGGAGCATCCTTATACTCGGGATCGAACATTGACCCACTGGGGAAGGGATCAATTAACAGTACTGCCTTATCGGCGAACTCATCCTCACGGATATTCTGTCCTTCCGATTCGGCGAAAATCTTGCGGGCCAACTCCAAAGGCTCGTTATTCATCATGCCACCGTCTACACATTGATAGTTGAAATGATAGTTCGGTGGCATCACGCCCCAATTCACTGGGATGGTTTCTGCGCTTACGCATTTGTGGGGATCATGACTGTCCGGTGTCGGAATTGGCCATTTACGTGCGCTGTACAAGTCTGTATTGCCGTTGCCCGGAATGAGATGGTCTAGGGTGTGAGGTTCAAGGCCTAGGGGGAAGGCGCTTGAAGCCAAAGCGGAGAGCTTGAGCTTTTCCTTATTCGGGTGTGCAGTGTCGAGATCGGCCCAGGTCAAGGTATAACAATCCGGTTGATCATCGGGTTCGGTATCACTGATACGAAAATGTACATAGTCGGCATGCAGAGCCATCGTATGGTGCGCGTAGTCCTCTTCTTTGTTGAACTTAATTTCGTATGGCACACCACGTAGATTGGTGACAGTAAGCAGCAGGTTGAAATTCTCGGCAACATAGGGTCGTCGTATTTTACGTGGCTTGATATCCAGTCCGCTGTTGGCAATTTCAGACAGGATGGTGGAATCAAGCAAGGAGACAACTTTGCTGTTCTTATCAGGTAAATCTCGCTTTTCGAGCAATGATGCGATATCAATGCGTTCTACCCAAGAATCGAAAAGCTTGTTCTTCCCCTTATTGTTAGCAGCGTCCGTCTTATTAGTGATCGGCGGTTGATCGGAGCCCAAGTAACCTGCTGCAAGCGCAGCGGTGATGCCACCGGCGGAGGCACCAGAAAAAACTGAAATCTTCACGTCGTGCGGTGGAACAGAATCATGATCGGTTTGTTTTACCTCGTACCACATATCCAGTGCATACGTCATGAAATCAATGACACCACCCGTGTAGGCACCCGCAGAGATAGCGCCTGCGCCCACTAAGCCAATTTCAAATGTGTTGCTCACGTTTTCTCTCCTTCTTCGCGTATATGTGTTTGTATTCTTCGTTATCTTGGTGCTTTTCGTGATAAAAAAGCGCTTGGTTCGCAGAGTTGGTGAGATGATGGACGAGATGGCGAAAGAGGGCCGCGATGAGGCCATTCTCGCCCTGGCCCGCCTGGAGGGCGTGCCAGAAGAGGACGCGGGGGGAGGTATCCTTGCCGTCCCTGGACGCTGGTTGTTTGTTGCCATCCCTGGCGCTGGGTCCCGGCATTCCCTGCCGGGATGACGACCAGGGGAGGCGCCGGAATAACGGGAAGCGCTCCCTTCTCTCGAAACGCCACCACAGCCAGTAGCGGACCAGGGTGGTCTTGCCGAAGCCGCCCCGGGCGATGATGCCGACGGTCCGGGTGTTGGTCCGGGTCGGGGCGCGGTCCGAGGGGGGGGGCGGCGGCTTCGTCCCAGGCGGCGTCCAATGCCCGGAGTTCCTCCAGACGCCCGATGAAGGCGTCCCGCCCGGAGAGGGGGGGCGGGGCGTCAGCGAGATGCCAGTCGGGCCGCTCGGGGGGCGGGGCGAGCCGGTACCATAGGAGCAGGGCCGCGAGTCCCAGGATCGCGGCGACGGCGAGGGCGGCGGCGGTGGCGTCGAGCCACGGGAGGACGTCGGGCCGCCACCATTCCCGGATCAAAAGGATGGCGATGGCCATGGAGGCGACGGCGGAGACGAAGGCGGGGAGGCGGCTCCGTTCCCGGGCGGCGAGGACAAAGGCCGTGGCGCCGACGATGACGGAGAGGGCTAGAAACACGGACGATAGGGACGATAGGAATGGATCGGCGCGGTAGACCGCCGCAGCCAACATTCCTATCCCGATAGAGGCTATCACGATAGCAGTCGTAACCGTCTCCCAGGCGGAGCGCGCGGGGTGGGTATTGCTTGTCTCGGTGTTCATGGGTTCGGTGCCGTTTCCGGTGTTGCCGCTATTTTGTCTGTTCCGTTGCGCGGGCCGGGTTGCCATGAAACCCGCTGCGCGGGGGCGGCGGCCGATATCGCTCAGAGGCTGTGAAAAAATCTCTCGACCGTCGCGAGGTGGTTCCCGAACGTGACTGGCAAGGCGCAAAAGGCCAAAAATCGGGGAGTGTAGCGAGCTACATGACCTGCCAGCCAATGACCGACCTCTGACCTTTTGCAACGCCGCCGGACGCGATTCGGCCATTGTCATAAGATTGGCCGCAGTAGGTCGGAGATTTTTTCACAGCCTCTCAGTGTCATTTGTCGGGGGTGATGGCACTCCCAACATGACCGTTGCCATGAAGTGCATCACCAAAAAATTCACAAGATCCCTCGCTTTGCTTCGGGATGATAGGTAATTTCTCACTGACCGCCGGTGGCGGTCAGTGAGAAATTACGATGACAGAACACACGTTATTGTCATTTCGAGCGGAGCGAGAAACCCTTAGCTTGGGTTTCGCCGGGCCGGGACAGGCAGAGGCATGTCCCCTTCCATCGATGGCTGATGGCCCAAAGGCAATGGATTCTTCCTCGTCCGCGATGGCTTATTGTCGAAAGGCAATGGATGATTCCTCATCCGCGATGGCTGATGGTCAATAATCCATTTCAGATTATCGATAACCCATTGCTGATGGACCATCTGCAATGGACTGTGCCTCATCAGCAATGGATTATGGATTCCAAGCGATGGAATATTCTCTATCGGCCATGGATTGTTATTCATGGACTATTGTTCATGGGCGTTAAGAGCGTGTCTTAAAATTCCGGGTCGTGGCGAGGCGGCCCTCCGATTGCGGCTCCCGCAAGGCGCGATGGGAGCGAAAATTAAGGATTGTAGTGGTCTACACGACGCCCAATTCATCAATGATGGCGCCCCCATCGCAACGCGGCAGGGCGCAATTCGGCCACTGTCACACAATAGGCCGCGGTAGATTGCGTGGGTTGCACGCGGGTCGCGCTATCGAAGGCAAAGGGTTCGACGGGGCGCGGCCCCGTTTGTCGATGGGATTCCAATACGATCGGCTTCATCATAGCCAATGCCCTAATCAGGTTGGTCTTGCCCGAGGCGTTGGGGCCATAAACGGCCACGGAACGGAGCAGGCGCGGGTTGTTTTTGGCGGCCACGCCGCCGGTCCGCGCCGGTTGGAAGGTGTTGGCGTCCCGGAGATTTCTTTCGGGACCGGCCACCGGATTCAGGCGCTGCTCGCCGCGGATGGAGCGGTAGTTGGAGAGGGCGAATTCGAGGAGCATGTTTCTCAGTCTGCCGATGTCTCGGCGCCCTCCAGGTTTTCCAGGGCCTCCGCGTCGGCCGGATCCTTGGTTCTTCCCGCGTGAAGATCGACGACACGGGGATTCGAAGACTTCTCCACGGCGCGCGGCGCATCGTTTACTTTTTTCGAGTTCGGAAACATGGCGGCCACATCATCGTCGAGTCGGACGATATTCGTTTCCCGGGCGTATCTCTCCGCGTATTTTCCTCGAACACCTTTCGAGAAATCGTATTCATCCAACATATCGGGGTCTTTAGTGGTCGTCATGGGTCTGTTCATACCTATTTCGTTCGGAGATCGTTGCCGGTCGGGCGGAAATTAGTCTAATCACACCGTTTCGATCCGCATGGACAACCACAAGCAGTCTTTGATTTTCCGATTGTCCGATGGTGACGAATCGTTCCTCATTTCCCGGGTGTAGCGGGTCCGGGACGGTGATGGAAAAGTAGTCGGCCAAAACGGTACCGGCTTCCTCGAATGCGATACCGTGCTTTCTCTCATTCGAAGCCGCTTTTCGATTGTCCCACTCGAATCTCAAGGGCGTTCTCGTCGAACAAGATGCGTAAGAAGCTGTTTGGAAATTCGCAATCTACCGCGGCGGCGCCCGAATTGCGTCCTGCCGCGTTGCGACGGGCGCGAAAATTGCGTCATGATAGTCCACTACAATCCTTATTTTCGCGCCCATCGCGCCTTGCGGGGCCACAATCGAGCCGCTACCTCGCTACGATGCGTAATTTCCAAACAGCTTCTAACATGTCTTTGTAATCTTCGTTCAGCATCGTGATGCCTGCTCAAGGAGGCGACTTCGCGGGTCAATGGCCACACGAGGGCGATGCGCTCGGCGGGGGTACCGGGAACGATGACCTCGCCGCTGTCTTTCGACAGGCGGCGTTGCGCCGCCTCCGGGTCTCCTTCGCTCGCCTCGTCAAGCACGAGTTGCGAGGTGAATAGCTCGAAGCGTTGCCGCTGGGTTTCCCACCAGTCGCTCGTCGCATTTTGCCATGCCGCCGTAGGTCCCTTGCCGGTCGGGCGGTGAGATAGCTGACGATCGAGGTTTCGATGTAGAGCGTCTTCATGGTGTCGTAATGCTGTCCCTAATTACGAGAAAAAAGATCCTTCATCCCTCACACTTCACCCTTCTCTTTTCGACGGCGTCATCCCCAACCGCGCCATGATCGCCCGATCCCGGGTGGCCTCGGCGTTTTTGGCCGTCAGCAGTTTTTCTCCATAGAAGATGGAATTGGCCCCGGCGAGGAAACACAGGGCGTGGAGCTCGTCGGACATCTTGTCCCGCCCGGCGGAGAGGCGCACATAGGATTCCGGCATCATGACGCGGGCCAGGGCCACCACGCGCACGAAGGCCAGGGGATCGGTCGATTCGACCTTCTCCAGGGGTGTTTCCTCGATTTGCACCAGGAGATTGATGGGGACGCTGTCGGGGTGTTGCGGGAGGTTCGCCAGTTGCAACATGAGACCGATGCGATCGCTTTGGTCCTCGCCCATGCCGACGATCCCCCCGCAGCAGACCTTGATGCCGGCATCGCGCACGTGTCCCAGGGTTTCCAAGCGGTCTTCGTAGGTTCGGGTGGTGATGATCTCGCCGTAGAATTCCGGGGAGGTGTCGAGATTGTGGTTGTAGTAATCGAGTCCGGCGTCCTTGAGCTGTTTGGCCTGTTCTTTATTCAGCATCCCCAGGCTCGTGCAGGTCTCCATGCCCAACGCCTTGATGCCCTCGATCATGGTCAGGACCTGATCGAGTTCTCGGGGTTTGGGGCAACGCCAGGCGGCCCCCATGCAAAAGCGCGTGGCGCCATTGTCCCGGGCCTGGCGGGCGGCCTCGAGGACCCGGTCCACGGGCAGCAGCCCTTCCACCTCGGTCTGTCCCGGATGGTAGCGGGCGCTTTGGGGACAATAGGCGCAATCCTCGGAGCAGGCGCCGGTTTTGATGCTGAGGAGGCTGCTGATCTGGAGTTCGTTTGGGTTAAAGTAGGCGCGGTGGACCGTTTGCGCCTGAAACAGCAGGTCGTTGAAGGGCTGCGTGAGGATGGCCTGGGCCTCTTCTCTCTTCCAGTCATGGCGGATCGGCGCGGGCGTTTGTTCTCCTGATGTCCATGAGGCGGCGGCCGGTGGGGTGGCGGTTTGTGTCATGAATGATCGTGCTCCGATGATTTTTCTGCGCGGCATTGGGCTTTGCAAAATGGCGCGGCCTCGCTGCATGTGGCGAGGCCGCGCTGGGAGAGGCGGTGAAAAACTTGGAAACCGGCCCCGTGTGCCACTTTTTTCCATAACGGATGGATTCGAACAGATAGCTTCGGTTTTTCCGGTTTCGCGAAATCCTGGGGATCGCCTTTCAAGACAAGGCGTTAACTAAAGTTGCACGCGAAGTAACCACTTGTAGGTTCTTCGAGACGTGAAAAACGTGGGAAGGTGGGAAATTATATATCCGGGAATACGATGGTCGTCAACAAATGCGCGTGTTAATCTGTAAACATGTGGTTATCGAATCGTCATACCTCTGGCCTGGGGACCCTATTCAAACGCTTGGGATTCGGGTTTCCCACGAGTTGCCTGCTGTGCGATGCGACGGTGACGGGATCGATGCCCAATCTGTGCGGGGCCTGTCGGGGCGATCTCCCTCGAATCACCACGGCGTGTCCCGTGTGTGGCGTCCCGCTCCCGGAATCGGCGATGTGTCCCCCATGCCGACGGCGCAAACCGCCGTTCGCGCGCGCCTATGCCGCATTCGAGTATGGCTTTCCGGTGAACCATCTGGTTGTGCTCATGAAATTCGGGAGTAAACTGACGGCGGCCCGAGTGCTCGGCGAGCTGCTGGCGGAACACCTGGTGCAGTGCCAGGCCCCGAAACCGGGTATGATTATCCCCGTTCCCCTGCATGGCAGCCGGCTGCGGGAACGCGGATTCAATCAGGCCATGGAGCTCGGTCGGGAAATCGCCTGGCAGTGGCGGATCCCGCTCGAAAAGAAGCTCGTGATACGCACGCGCCCCACGCCGCCCCAAACCGGTTTGCCCAACCGGGCGGCGCGCAATCGAAACGTGCGCCGGGCCTTTGCGTTGAATGGTTCCGTTTCGAATGTGGAACACGTGGCGATTCTGGATGATGTGGTGACCAGCGGGGCCACGGTGACCGAGGTGGCCCGGCTTCTGAAACGGGCCGGCGTTGCGCGAATAGATGTGTGGTGTTGTTGCCGCGCCGGTGGGTTGTAGTGCCGTGCACTGCAACTTCCTTTGATAATGGTTGAACGACGTATTTGCAGCGGGGGCAGTCGTTCGCGATCGATCGGGATAAGCCCTCCAACAGAAAAAATACAGACCATGGAAAAAACGAATCCCCCTGTCGGCGGCAGGGACTACCCCCGAACTTTCCAGGAGTTCGATAAGTGGTTTATCCGCGAGGCGTACTGTCGAAAGTATCTCCAAGGGCTTCGGTGGCCCAATGGTTTCGAATGTCCTCACTGTGCGGCAAGGAAAACGCCCTGGGTCACGGCCAAGGGACTGCTGCATTGTCCTTCATGTCAGGGGCAAACCTCGGTAACGGCCGGTACGGTGTTCGAAGGAACCCGAAAGCCCTTGCGTACTTGGCTTTTAGTCATGTGGTTCGTGACCAACCAAAAGAACGGGGCAAGCGCCCTGGGTTTGCAGCGGGCCCTGGGGCTGAAGAGTTACAGAACCGCCTGGACGTGGTTGCACAAGCTGCGTCGCGCCATGGTGCCCCCGGATCATGATCGGCTCCAGGGCATCATCGAAGTGGGTAAGACGCATGTGGGCGGTGAAGCGAGGAGCCGGGCCATTGTCGTGGTGGCGGCGGAAAGGCATGAGCAAGGTATCGGGCGAATCCGGCTTTGCCAGGTGGCGGATGCCAGTGACGCGCATCTTTTCCCCTTTATCGAGGCTGTCGTGGAACCGGGCTCGGAGGTGGATACCAATGTGGTTCCGGCTGGCCTTGCCGGGTCGGGTATCCGGGGAACCGAAGTCTCGATCCGTAAGCCCCTCCCCTGTGTCCGTGAAATCGCCGCCCTCCTCAGAAAATGGCTGAATGGAACCCACCAGGGTGGCGTGCGGAAGAACCACCTGGATTATTATCTCGATGAGTTCACCTTCCGGTTCAACCTTCGTGAACCGATGGCGCGGGGATTGCTGTTTTACCACCTGATTCGGCAGGCCTGCGTGACCGGTCCCGCGCCCTACAAGACCCTGGTGGGAAAGCCGCCGACGGGTGGATAGGTGAGTCATCGGGAGGATTGACTGGACTAAAAGGCATATATATCTTCGGATCCGGGTTGCATTACCCCGCCAGGTCAGTATCATGACCCTGGTTTTTGGGGATACTCTATTGGAGGGGATGCAATGAGAAAATCATTGGTTCTTCCGGTATGTGCCTTTTTTTGCACTGTACCGGTGGCCTATGGGGACGACACGGGACCGATTCATGAATTTACCGGCAATATAGCGATCACCACCGATTACTTGTTTCGAGGCTATAGCCAGACCGGAGAAGGCGCGGCAATCCAGGGGGGAATGGATTACACCCACGCGCCATCCGGGTTTTATGCCGGCACCTGGGCATCCAGTATAGAATTCGACACACCGGGCGACACCGATGATGCGTCTATCGAAGTCGATCTTTATGCCGGCATTACCCGGACATTTTCCAGCGGCGTTTCGTGGGATGTGGGGACACTGTTCTATTACTACCCGGATCAGAACCAGGATGCCAGCGCTCGTTATGATTACCTGGAAGTGTATGGGGCGCTGGGTTACACGTTCGAAAACAGCTTTCTGCGGCCGACCGTGGGTGTGAAACTCTCTTATTCCGGGGACTATTTCGGGGAAGATGGCGACAGCTTCTATCCCGAGGCCTCTCTGGACTTGGCCCTGCCCCAGTCGTTTGGTCTCGGGTTCCACGTGGGGCGCCTGGATGTAAAAGGAGACAAAACTACCCCAGGCGGATATGATTACACCCACTGGTCAGTCGCCTTATCCAGGGAGATCGCCGGTTTTGGTCTGGACCTTTCCTACAACGATGCAAACGACGATGGCGCTTGCCCGGATGACTTGTGCGAGGCGGTGGTATTTAGTATGTCACGAGATTTTTAAGACACGCTCTATAAAGATTTCACAGCCTCTCGGGCACCCTCTCGGCGCCTCGTCCCGAAGTCCGAAAGTACGCTCGTTCGGAATACCTAAGGTATGCAAACCCTGTATGAGTCAAAGACTGTGAAAAAATCTCCAAACCGTCGTCATTCGGGGGTCGCCTCGTAACAAATTCAGGAGATTTTTTCACAGCCTCTCACTACCTCTATGGAGATACACGAATGTCCGCAGACAACGTTCTTGGCATGGTAAAGGAAAAGGATATAAAGTTCATCGACTTGCGTTTTACCGATACACGCGGCAAGGAGCAACACCTCACGATTCCATCCACGGCAATCGATGCCGATTCCTTTGAAGAAGGCAAGATGTTCGACGGATCCAGCATCGCAGGCTGGAAAGGGATCCATGAGTCCGATATGTGTCTCATGCCCGAGCCCGATACGGCCGTTATCGATCCCTTTACCGAAGAGACGACCCTGATCCTGCGTTGCGATATCCTGGAGCCTGCCACCATGGAAGGGTACGAAAGGGATCCCCGGTCGCTGGCCAAACGGGCGGAAGCCTATCTTAAATCCACAGGTATTGCCGATGCCGCCTACTTCGGTCCCGAGCCCGAGTTCTTTGTGTTCGACGACGTGCGTTGGGGCGCGAATATGGCCGGATGTTTCTATAAGGTCGATTCCGAAGAGGGGGACTGGAACTCCGAGCGGGTATACGAAGATGGCAACATCGGTCACCGGCCAAGCGTAAAAGGCGGCTACTTCCCGGTGCCCCCCGTCGACTCCCTCCAAGATCTCCGATCGGCCATGTGTTTGGCATTGGAAGAAATGGGTGTCGAGTCGGAAGTGCATCACCACGAAGTAGCGACGGCCGGCCAGAACGAGATCGGCACCCGTTTCAATTCCCTGGTGCGCAAGGCCGACGAGTTGCAGATCCTCAAATACGTGGTCATGAATGTGGCCCACACCTATGGAAAAACCGCCACCTTCATGCCCAAACCCTTGGTGGGCGACAATGGCAGCGGCATGCACGTGCATCAATCACTCTCCAAAGGTGGAAATAACGTGTTCGCGGGCGAGAAATACGCCGGGCTCTCCCAGGAGGCCCTGTGGTATATCGGGGGCATTTTCAAGCATGCCCGCGCGCTGAACGCCTTTACCAACGCCGGCACCAACAGCTACAAGCGCCTGGTGCCCGGATTCGAAGCCCCGGTATTGCTCGCCTATTCGGCGCGTAATCGTTCCGCTTCGGTGCGTATCCCCTATGTATCCAGTCCCAAGGCCCGCCGTGTCGAGGTCCGGTTCCCTGATTCGAGTGGAAATCCCTACCTGGCCTTTGCCGCCATGCTGATGGCGGGTCTGGATGGCATCCGGAACAAGATCGAGCCGGGTGCGCCCTTTGATAAGGATCTCTATGACCTGCCGCCGGAAGAGGAAAAATCGATCCCAACGGTCTGCCATTCGTTGGATCAGGCCCTGGATGCCCTGAACGCCGACCGGGAATTCCTGACTGCCGGTGGCGTATTCACTGATAACATGATCGATGGCTATCTGGCGCTGAAGGCGGAAGAGGTAACGCGCCTGCGGATGTCCACGCACCCCGTGGAAATGGATATGTATTATAGCCTTTGATGTTGTTGGGTAATTTCAAAAATCATTGTGGACTGACGGGGGCATCGGTTCACCGTTTGAGAGGCTGTAAAGAGATTCCCGGCCTCTGAGGATTATTCCAATGAAAGTAGTCACGGCAATTATCAAACCCTTCAAACTGGACGATGTACGGGAAAGCCTGTCCGAGGTGGGTGTTCAGGGTATCACGGTTACCGAAGTCAAGGGATTCGGCAGACAAAAAGGACACACCGAACTCTATCGTGGTGCGGAATATGTCGTTGATTTTCTGCCAAAGGTAAAGCTGGAGGTTGCGGTCAAGACGGAAGAATTGGAGCGGGTGATCGAGACTATCAGCCATGCCGCCAGAACCGGCAAAATCGGCGATGGAAAAATATTTGTCTACGATCTGGAACAGGCAGTGAGGATTCGCACTGGGGAAACGGGCGAAGAGGTACTATGATCTCGCCCTAAGGAAATCATTAGGGGAAAATCGACATGGGGGGAGAAACTTGAACGGTGATCGAAACGGGGGCATACGAACGTTATTTATCTTTCTGTTGGCACTGTTGCCCTCGATAACGTTCGCACAGGGCGGGATCGACTCCGGCGGAATCGATTCCGGAGATACAGCTTGGATGCTCACCGCCACCGCCCTGGTTTTATTCATGACCATTCCCGGACTTGCACTTTTCTATGCCGGGATGGTGCGAAGCAAAAATGTCCTTTCCGTTTTGATGCAGTGCTTCGCCATCACGGGGCTCATGACGGTGCTGTGGGTGATCTGGGGCTACAGCCTTGCCTTCGAGGATGGCGGCGGCATGAACGCTTTCGTCGGGGATTTGGGCAAGCTATTCCTAGCCGGGGTCGGCGTAGACGACATTCTTCCGGGACAAACCATCCCGGAAACGGTCTTCATGACCTTTCAGATGACCTTCGCCATCATCACCCCCGCGCTCATCGTGGGCGCCTTCGCCGAGCGCATGAAGTTCTCGGCCCTACTCTGGTTCATGGGATTTTGGCTTACCTTCGTATATGCTCCCATTTGTCACTGGGTCTGGGGCGGCGGCTGGCTCGGCGACTGGGGTATCCTGGATTTTGCCGGCGGCACCGTGGTCCATATCAATGCCGGTATGGCGGGCCTCGTGGCGGCCATCGTGCTCGGCAAGCGCAAGGGGTTCCCCAACACCGCCATGCCGCCCCATAATCTGACCCTGACCATCATCGGCGCCTCCATGCTGTGGGTGGGTTGGTTCGGCTTCAATGCCGGCAGCGCGCTCGCCGCCGATTCCACTGCTGGCATGGCCATGGCCGTTACCCAGATCGCCACGGCGATGGCGGCCCTCGGGTGGATGTTCAGTGAGTGGCTGTTTCACGACAGGCCCAGCGTGCTCGGCATCGCCTCGGGCGCGGTGGCCGGTCTCGTGGCGATTACCCCGGCCTCCGGCTCCGTGGGCCCCATGGGCGCGTTGGCGATTGGCGCCGCGGCAGGCGTTTTGTGTTTCCTTGCCGCCACCCGCATCAAGCAGGCCTTTGGGTACGACGATGCCCTGGATGTATTCGGCGTACATGCCGTTGGCGGGATCGTCGGGGCATTGCTGACCGGTATATTTTGCGCCCAGATGTTTGGCGGCGCCGGGTTCGGTGATGGAAATACAACCCTTGGGGACCAGTTCGTGGCCCAGTCGGTGGGGGTCGTGGCTACACTCGTTTACACTGGGGTTGTCAGTTTCGCGATATTGAAAATACTCGATATGCTGATTGGGTTGCGGGTAGATGAAGAGCAGGAAACGAGGGGGCTCGATATCACGTTGCACGGTGAACGTGGTTACATCATCTGAGAGCAGGCGTTGACGGGGTGGTGTGTGTGGATGCGGCCAGCTTTTTAACTAGAGTCTGTTGACATTTGATTTCAGGATTTGTTCAACCCATTGATATACAATGATTTCTCGCAAATCGACGTTTTCGTATAACAAATTGAAAGATAAGGGATTCTCGCCAAATGTCA
>CAZQHJ010000013.1:0-29172 GCA_964593225.1 uncultured Thiotrichales bacterium | reverse complement strand
GCATGTAAACAAACTCCAGTATCCTAAATTATCAGATTGACGAACCACTAGGGCGGCGAGTCCGCACCCGAATTCTATTGCCATCCCTGGCAACCGGGTTGCTTTTTGCCATCCCTGGCACTGGTTCCCGGCAATCCCTGCCGGGATGACGTTCCCTGCCGGGACCCGGAGGCCATGGACGGCAGAAAACTCCTCGTGAATTTTTGTTCGGCCACCATCGGCAAGAATTTTTCAACCGAACACGAATATTCGCGCACTCACATCGATTGTCGAGAGAAAATTGCAGATTCCCACACCTGGCGAGGCTTCGCCTCGGACCTAGGGAAGCATGATTCTGTATTGGTAAAGCGCTCTTGAAATTTGATCCATTTGTAAAGCCGAGGGGGAAATCAACAAATTGACGCGAATAGGGCCGATAATAATGACCGCCGTGGCGATCAGGGCGCCCATGCGCGGGGTCGGGCGGTATTCCGGCTCCCGGAGATCGGACTCGGTAGCGACTTGCGCCTGGTGTTGGCGTCCCGGAAGGCGCGGGAGATGGCTTCGATTCGGGCATCGGGTATCCCCGACGCCTCCAGGGTCTCGATGAATGGGTGTGTGTGGAAGGGTGGTGTCCGGGCCGACGCTCGGGCGCCCGCGCAAATACGCTAGCCACGGTAAATGTCGCGCCGGTGCCCGACACGCAAGATTACGATGGCGTCATCTTCGATATCGAACACAATGGGATAATCACCCATCCGGAAACGGTAATCACCCAGTTCGGGATTGCTGAGTTTGCGCGCATAAGGGAGGGGGTCGGATTGATATCGCTCCAAAGTGGTCTTGAGGCGTTGTTTGACATCCGAGGGAAAGCGCCGAATATCCCTGGCCGCGCGTTCGGTATAAACGAGTCTCATGCAAAAGTCGCCTTTTGTATACAGCGCTCATGAACCGGCGAATACATCCCCATGGGAATAAATACGCCCTTCGCGGTAATCGAGGCGCGCCTGACGTATGCTTTCCAGGTAGTCAGGACTGGTTTGGGCCAGCAGGTCTTCAATAAACGCCTGCCGCGCATCTTCGTCCATTGACTTGACCGCGGCAATGATTTGCTGGGGCGAGATATCTACAGGCAGTACGGATGACATGATGCTTTCCTTGCGGGAGTTGGAGTTTGCATCGGGTTTCTTACAGCAGCTTGTCCAGGGCGGTGATGATGAGGACCGCCGTGGCGATCAGGGCGCCGATGCGCAGGGTCAGGCGGTATTCCAGCTCCCGGAGATCCGATTTGGTGGCGACTTCCGCCTGGTGTCGGGCGTCCCGGAAGGCGCGGGAGATGGCCTCGGCCTGGGCATCGGGTATCCCCGATGCCACCAGGGTCTTGATGAATTCGTGCGTGTCGAAGGTGATGGCGGTCATGATTGCGCTCTCCTGGCAGACAAGATTCGGATACCATACAGGGCAAAAGTATACACAATGGAAACCGGCAGCGCAGGATGATCGAGATACTGAAAAAGTTGGACCCGAATTGGATCGGCGCCATTGCCGCTATCGTTGGCATCTTGATTGCCACGCTGCTGGGATTGGAAGCGCTGGAATTGATTCCACCCGTTTTTGCCATAGGCGGCATCATCGTTACCCTGTTGGCGTCGGTGGTGTTGTTTGTTTACTGGGTGCGCGAACAGACTAAAGAAAAACAGCGTGAGATCGCCCCCTCCCCCGAACCGGAGATGACCGGACAGTGCTTTGTGGAAATCCACGGCGCCGGATTCCGCCACGAGCGGGAATGCCAAATCGATAGCAACGCCCTGGCGCCCCTGCCCGGCGGGCATCGCAAGGTGGGGGAGGTCATCGAGTCCATCCTCTCGTCCGGTCCCGAGGGGCCAAGGGAAGACAAGCGGTTCGACGACCCCTTTCAACTGGCCCTGGGGGCGTATCTGTTGGAACAGGTCTTCCCGGCATTCGCCGCCGAATTTACCCATGGCGCCCCGCCCACCCACGTGGATGTCTACATTCATGCGCGAGACCCGCGAGTGCTCCTGCTGCCCTGGCACGTGCTGTCCCAGGGGGATGTCTTTCTTTCCTCGTTCCTGGACTGGACGGTCTCGGTTTCCGGCATGTTCCCTGAACGCCCGGCGCGCAACCCCTGTCCCTTCCCGGCCTCGCCCAGGGTCCTGCTGGTCATTCCCGAGTCCAAGGGCCGGGCCGCGACCGATGCCAAGGCCCATTTGGAGGAACTGGAGAATGAACTGTCCATTCGAAACCCCGGCCTGACCCTGGGCCAGGGGCTCCGGGTGGCCGATAGCTGGGCGGGGTTTCCGGACGGGCTGGAACGCTTTCGCCCGGATGTGGTGTATTGCCATGGTTCCTGGGCCAATGATGTGGACGCGAGGATGGCCGGGGGCGAAGTGAACGCCGAAGATCTGGCCACCGCCATCGGGAAGTGCCCCCAAAGGCCGGCGCTGGTGTATCTGAACGGCTTCGGCGGCCCTGGCGCGGGACTTGCGCGGTTCGGCATGGCCCTGGAGGAATCGGTCCCGGCGGTGATTGTCGGGCGTTCCCCCGTTTCGCCCGTCATCGCCCGGGAACAGGGCCTGAAGCTCCTGATCGACATCCTGACCCAGGCCATCCCGCCCCACCGGGCGGTGGCGCGGCTGTTCGGCAGGCTGGAGGGCCCGGCCACCACGGCCCGGGCCCGCTGGATGACGCCGCTCCTCTTTCGCGGCTACAGCGAGTGGAACGCCGAGCCGCCCCCGGAACCCCCGGCCCGCGGGATCCACGACCCCCACTGGCATCTGAAGATCGATCGGGTCTCCCAGTTCAGCACCGTAACCACCCAGACCCTACAGATGGCGCGGGAGGGTCGCCCCCGTTCCCTGGCGTTCGTGTGGTACGGCGCCCAGGGTCAGGGTATCGGTCTTTTCCATCAGCGGTTGAACGTGGAGCTGCGGGAATACCTGCCCAATTTCAACGCCCACCTGCACGAGATCCGCCCCGACTGGCCCAGTGAGCTGGAGGACCCGGACATGGCCTTCCGGGATTGCTTGACCGAGGCGTTCGGGGTGAAGTATCCCGACGACATCCCCCGCGCCATCCGCAAACTGACCCAGGGCGCCAGCGGCCGCCAGACCCTGGTGTATGTGCGCCATGCGCCGGTGATATCATCGAGGCTCATCAACCCGAAATCCCTGAAGGGATATCTGGCGTGGTGGGACAGGGCGTTCGCGCCGCTGCTGGAGCGGAATCAGTTTTTGTTGCTGGGTATCTCGTTCGTCGTGAAGAACCCGGCCAAGTTTCGGGGCCTGGTCCTGGAGAAGGATAGGCTCGAGGATCTGGCGCTGAAACACACGGTGTTTCGGCTGCTGGACGAGATGGAGGAGCTTGCCCAGCGGGACATCGCGGACTTCTTCAAGACCCACAACATCCGTCTGCCCATGGAGAGTCGCGACCGCATCATCGAAAAGGTGCTGGAAGAGACCGGCGGCCATTATGAGAAGACCGTCGATCAGTTGCGGGACCTGGTGGCGGAATCGTGGCATTTACGGGAAGATAAGGCCTCCGGCGAGGCCTCGGTGGAGGAGGACTATGACTACTGAGCACGACCACGACCTCCGGGGGTTCATCGCCCGGCTGGAAAGGCTGGGGGAGCTGAAACGCGTCGCCCTGGAAGTGGACCCCTACCTGGAGATCACCGAGATCTGCGATCGTACCCTGCGGGCGGGGGGACCGGCCCTGTTGTTCGAGAACCCCAAGGGCCACCGGGTGCCGGTGCTGGCCAATCTCTTCGGCACCCCGAAGCGGGTGGCCCTGGGGATGGGGGCGGAGAGCGTGGCGGCGCTGAGGGAGATTGGGCGATTGCTGGCCTATCTCAAGGAGCCGGAACCGCCCAAGGGCCTGAGGGACGCCTGGAAGAGCCTGCCGGTCTTCAGGAAGCTGCTGGACATGGCGCCGAGGACGGTGAAGGACGCGCCGTGTCAAAAGGTGGTTTGGGAAGGCCCGGAGGTGGATCTGGCGAGACTCCCCATCCAGACCTGTTGGCCGGAGGACGCGGGGCGATTGATTACCTGGCCCCTGGTGACCACCCGAAACCCGGTGACCGACCGGATGAACCTGGGGATCTATCGCCAGCAGGTGATAGGCCGGAACCGGGTTATCCTGCGCTGGCTGGCCCACCGGGGCGGGGCGCTGGATTTTCAGGCGTGGCGGGAGGCCCATCCCGGAGAGCCGTTTCCGGTGGCGGTCGCCCTGGGGGCCGATCCCGCGACCATCCTGGCGGCGGTGACCCCGGTGCCGGATACCCTGTCGGAATATGCCTTTGCCGGACTGCTGCGGGGCGGGAAAACGGAGCTGGCGAGGTGCATGACCCATGATCTGAAGGTGCCCGCTTCCTCGGAATTCGTGCTGGAAGGGTATGTGCATCCGGACGATGGGGCAAAGGAAGGCCCATTCGGGGACCATACGGGTTATTATAATGAGGTGGAAACCTTTCCGGTCTTTACCATCGAGCGCATTACCCACCGCGCCGACCCCATTTATCACAGTACCTATACGGGGCGTCCCCCGGATGAACCGGCCATGCTCGCCGTTGCCCTGAATGAGGTGTTCGTGCCCTTGTTGCAGAGGCAGTTTCCCGAGATCGTGGATTTCTATCTCCCCCCGGAGGGGTGTTCCTATCGGCTGGCGGCGGTGAGCATGAAGAAGCAATACCCGGGACACGCCAAACGGGTCATGCTGGGGGTGTGGTCTTTTCTGCGCCAGTTCATGTATACGAAATTCATCATCGTCACCGATGACGATATCGACGTGCGGGATTGGAAGGATGTTATCTGGGCCATGACGACGCGCATGGATCCGGTGCGCGACACCACCATCATCGACAATACGCCCATCGATTATCTGGATTTTGCCTCGAAGGTGGCGAGCCTCGGCTCGAAGATCGGGTTCGACGCCACCAACAAATGGCCGGGGGAAACGAATCGGGTCTGGGGGCGGCCCATCGGCATGAGCCGGGAGGTCAAGGCGCGGGTGGATGGGATTTGGGAGAAGCTTGGGATTTGATCATCATGGCAATCATCTCGATGTTTTATGGGATTGTTATCTCAATGTATTTCTTTGATAACCAGCAGCACGAACCGCCCCACGTACATGCCGGGTATCAAGGTCGAGAGGCTGTATATTTTGTATAACCAATGGGGAACTCATTACAGGCAACCTCAAATCCGGTAAAGCAAGACTCGTGCAGGCGTGGATAGAAATTCACAAAGATGAACTGCTGGCCAATTGGGAACTGGCGGAAAGTGGCCAGGAGATCTTCAAAATAGACCCACTGAGATGAGTTGGTATCATGAATCCAAGAGTCGAAGACGTTTCTCCAAATGACGATTACACCATCGATATCCTATTCGATGATGGAAAAAAGAAGACCTTCGATGTGAAACCCTATTTGGACAAAGGGATATTCAGGGAATTTAAGGGATCCGGAAATGTTCAAAACCGTCAAACCGGTAATGGGCAGCATTCAATGGAAACACGGCCAGGATTTTTGTCCCGATACCTTGTATTTGGATAGCGCGCCGATTCCCATGGTTTGAGGACCGCGTTTTCGGACAAGGACATAAATCCGAACGCGTAGCGTTCGAGCTATGTTCGACGTGAGGTAAAATAATGGGTTTTTTAGCCGAATTTCTTTCGAAAGTCACTTCCACTATGACTGGAATAGTGTTTGAAAATAATGAGTTAGTTATTGTAAATCACCTGTTATTTTCCGCATAATACATTTCGAGCCATATGCAAAAGTCCGTCCCGCGCCCTTCGGCTGCGTTGGAATAAGTAACCATGGGCGCTCGAAATGCTAATTTACGGAGTGGCCACGAAGCTTTTTCGCTTAATTTTCGCCTTGCTGGCGGGCACAACCCGGACTTTTGCATAAGGCTCTTTCGTTTCGTATTTCGCGCCGGATATTGTTTCCGTCTATCTTATCGGCTCTTTCGGTAGCGATAGCGACATCACCCCCTCATGGCAGGATAGTAAAAAAATGCATTCTGGACTTTCTCACTTTAAGGACACCTCTGTGTATCGCACGCAGGGCGGTAAAAAATTGCATTTTTCACCACCTTTTTAGACGGATTCAAGCCGCAATGAATATCGTACTCAATGGAAAACCGCGCGAACTAACGAAGCCAGTCAGCGTCGCGCGCCTGCTGGAAATAGAAGGTGTCGTGGGAAAGCGGATTGCCGTGGAGGTAAATGAGGAAATCGTGCCGCGCGGCGAGCATGGCCAATATGAATTACACGAAGACGATCGCGTGGAGATCGTGCGGGCGATTGGGGGGGGGTAGTTTAGGGCGTGTCTGAAAAATCCCCGGTCTACTGCAACGGCCCCCGAATTGCACCCCGCTGCGTTGCGGTTGGACCGAAAACGGTGTCATGTAGTTCACTACACGCCTTGTTTTCGCTCCAATCGCGCCTTGCGGGAGGCCAATCGGGGGCCACCTCGTGACGACCGGGAATTTTTAGACATGCTCTTGGAACATAAGGAAACGCATCATGCATCCCATGCTCAACATCGCCACCCGCGCCGCCCGCGCGGCGGGAAACATCATCCTACGTTATTGCGATCGCATAGACCGGCTCACCATCACCAAAAAGAACCTGAACGCATTCGTTACCGAAGTCGACAAACAGGCCGAAGAGATCATCGTCGATACCTTGCTGAAGGTCTACCCCCAGCACAGTATCCTGGGGGAAGAAGGCGGCTATCGACAGGGCAATGATTTTTGTTGGATCATCGACCCCCTGGATGGCACCACCAATTATATCCACGGCTTTCCCCAGTTTTCCGTCTCCATCGCCCTGACCTACCGGGATCGCCTGGAGCAGGCCGTCGTCTACGACCCGCTGCGGGAAGAGCTCTTCACCGCTACCCGGGGCGAGGGCGCGAAACTCAACGACCGGCGCATCCGAGTCAGCCGCTGCAATGGTCTTAACGAGGCGTTGCTGGGCACGGGCTTTCCATTCCGAAACCCTAAAAACGTCGACACCTATCTGTCGATCCTGAAGGCCTTTGTCACGACATCGGCCGGTGTCCGTCGATCGGGTTCCGCGGCGTTGGACCTTGCCTCGGTGGCCGCCGGCAGATTCGATGGGTTTTGGGAATTCGGTCTCAAATCCTGGGATGTGGCCGCCGGGGCCCTGTTGATTCAGGAGGCCGGCGGCATTATCACCGATTCGAAAGGGAGAGAGGATTACCTCAAATCCGGAAACATCGTGGCCGGTAGCCCGAAGATTTTCGAGGCCATGACACGGACAATCGAACCTTATGGACGTTTTCTCTTATAACATGCCCCTCTATCGCCCGCCTTCCGAGGCGTACAGTCTTATCTTCCAGGTCACCCTGGGCTGTAGCTTCAATCAGTGCGCCTTTTGCTCCATGTACCGCGCCAAGTCGTTCACGATTCGTCCCATTGAAACGGTACTGGGCGAGATTTGGGAGAGCGCTCGCCATCATCCCGATACCCGGCGGATTTTTCTCGCCGATGGCGATGCCCTCGCGTGTCCCACCGAACACCTGGAAGCGATCTTGCGCACGCTCTATGAATCCTTTCCCCGGTTGACGCGCGTGACCAGTTACGCCCAGCCCGGCAACCTGCTCCAGAAAAGCGTGGAAGCGCTCTCCCGGCTGCGACAACAAGGGCTGACGATGGTCTATTACGGCATCGAATCCGGGTCCAGGGAGATACTCAAACGCATCACCAAGGGGGCCACTCCGACGTCCATGGTCACCGGCCTGAACAAAGCAAAAGCAGCCAATCTGAAGGTCTCGGCCACGGTGGTGCTCGGGCTCGGGGGCAAGAGCCATTGGCGGGAACACATCGACGGCACCGTGGAACTGGTCAACCGGGTCCCCTTGAATTATCTCTCCACCCTGCAGGTCTATCTGGAACCCATCGTACAAAAGGAATTCCCGGAAAAATTCGCCCGTCTCGGGGGGTGCTACGAGCCCCAGGACGATGGGGGCATCCTGGCCGAGCAGGCCCGATTCGTGGCGGGCGTCGACCCGCCTTCCCCGGTCATCTTTCGGGCCAATCACGCCTCCAACGCCCTGCCGCTGAAGGGCATATTGCCCCGGGACCGAGACAAGATCCTTGCCATGCTCGGCGCGGCCGCCAATGGGGAGATACCGCTGCGTCCGCTGTCCCGCCGGGGGTTATGATGGAAGCCTGATAGTTAAGAGCGTACAGCGCCTTGCGCCCTATCCTAATCCTCTATTACCATGGACGTACCTTCCACACTCCGAAATATTACCCAACCCGACACAGCCGGAACCCAAAAGGTCCACGAGAATTTCTTCGTCATTTTCTTCAAAACATTGGCGATAAGAGACTAATAAACGTTCCGCCGCACTCCGACTCGGGTCCCATGCATCCTGTCCCGGAACCCTGCGGGCATCATCCGGTTTGTAACAAACAAAGCATGGTCTGTAGGAAACGAGACTTGGTTTGCTATAGATCCTATTCGATCTGTTGCAAACCAAACCGTGTTTTCTGCGAATCGTATTGTTTGGACTGAGAAACAGGTTGAAAATGCCCTGTTTCATGCAGGATGATTGGGGGCGGTAGTCCTGTCCGCAATAAACGAAGCTTGGTCTATGGCAAAACTGATCATATCCGGAACGGAATAAGTAAGGCGGATAGTAAATGTGGAAAGACATGTAACGATACAGGCTTGGTCCGTTACGAATCGCACCGGGGCGTAACTGGAAGAGGGCGTCTACGAAATACACAAAGAAAGACTTTCGGCCAACGACCCCGGAGTTACAAAAATAGCGACTTTTCCGCCAGCAGAGATGGAAATCCTCCAGCTTGGACAGAGAATGTCCGCCGGACTCGAGGCCAACTCGGACATCCGTTCCGCCCCGCCCATCGATACCCTCGCCAAAGTGGGAGCGCCGGTATCCTGCCGGCCTCTGATTCTGCTTTGCCGCATTTGGTTTGTAGGCCTCTAATCCCCGGTTCGGAGGGATAAATTGTTTGTTGGGGCCTTCATGTCTCCCCACAGCCAAAAACAGCCCTATTCACCGCTTGGGAACCCATTGAACCGAATCTGACAAAGTAGAATTAGGATTGAGTAGGAAACAATGAAAAACCCCAAACCCCACACCACCCCCACCGTCACGGTAGGAACGGTCACCATGGGCGGCGGCGCGCCCATCGTGGTCCAATCCATGACCAATACCGACACCGCCGATGTTGCCGATACCACCGCCCAGGTGCGCTCCCTTGCCGAGGCCGGTTCCGAGCTGGTGCGCGTGACCGTCAATACCCCGGAAGCGGCCAGGGCGGTGCCGAAGATCCGCGAGCGGCTGGATGCGGTTGGTTGCAACGTGCCACTGGTGGGGGATTTTCACTATAACGGACACCGCTTGCTGATCGATTATCCCGCCTGTGGGGAGGCCTTGGCCAAGTACCGGATCAATCCCGGCAACGTGGGATTCGGCCGGCAACAGGACACCCGGTTCGCTACCCTAATCGAGATGGCCCTTCGCTACGATCGGCCCGTGCGCATCGGCGTGAACTGGGGAAGCCTCGATCAAGGACTTCTGGCGCGGCTGATGGATGAGAATGCCGGGCAGGCCAATCCCAGGGACATCAAGGAGATTACCCGCGAGGCCCTGGTGCGCTCGGCCCTGGACAGCGCCCGGCGCGCCCGGGAATTGGGATTGACTCGGGATCGCATCGTGCTCTCCTGCAAGGTGAGCGATGTGCGGGAGCTCATCGCCGTGTATCGCCTGCTGGCCCAGGGTGACGTCCAGGGTGACGGGGAAGGCGACCGTGCACGGCACTACGCCCTGCACCTGGGTCTCACGGAGGCCGGCATGGGCTCCAAGGGGATCGTGGCGTCCGCCATCTCCATGGGGATCCTGCTGCAAGAGGGCATCGGCGACACCATCCGGGTCTCGTTGACCCCGGAACCCGGTGGCGATCGAACCCGCGAAGTACGCGTTGCCCAGGAGATCCTGCAAACCATGGGATTGCGCGCCTTCCGGCCCCTGGTCACCGCCTGTCCGGGCTGCGGACGCACCACCAGTACCCATTTCCAGGAACTCGCCGGTCATATCCAACGATACATCGACACCCGCATGCCCATATGGCGGGAACGCCACCCGGGGATTGAAAACCTGTCGGTAGCCGTCATGGGATGCGTGGTCAATGGCCCCGGCGAGAGTCGGCACGCCAACATCGGCATCAGCCTGCCCGGCCGTGGGGAGGCCCCGGCGGCGCCGGTATTTGTCGATGGCCGCAAGGTAAAAACCCTGCGGGGGGGAGACCTGGCGTCCCGGTTCGAAGAGATCGTGGAGACCTATGTCTCTCGGATCTGATGCCACGGGGGAATCCTGGGGAGGGGCTATGAACTAACCGTCAAGGGCGGTCAATAAATGCTGTAACCGCGCCGGGGTGCCGATATCCTGCCAGCCGCCCGTGTACCGCTCTCCCGTGACCTCGCCGACATCCGCCGCCCGGCGCAAAAGTGATGCCAACGGGAAATTTCCCGGCTTGCAATCCAGGAACAACGCCGGTCGGTAAACGCCCAATCCGCTGAAGGTCAACCGTTCCCCCTCGTGATTCGAGACGCGAGCGGCGGTTCCCGGCGGGACCAGGCCAAAATCACCCCTGGCATTGTGGGCCGGGTTCGGGACCAGCACCAGGTGGGCCAGCCCGGACGGTTTGTCCGATAGCCGTGAGAAGGGGTAATCGGTCCAGATATCACCATTGATCACAAGAAACGGATCGGCGCCGAGTAATGGCAGGGCATTGAGGATACCACCCCCGGTGTCCAGGGCATGGGGTGACTCTCCGGAATAGCGGATGCGGGCGCCGAACGCTTCTCCATCCCCCAGGGCCTTTTGGATACGATCCCCCATATAGGCGATATTTATAACCAGATCCCCGTACCCCTCCCGAACCAGGCGATGAATGAGATGACCGATCAAGGGTTGGCCGGCGACCGGGAGCAGCGGTTTTGGCGCATGATCGCTCAAGGGGCGCATTCTCTTCCCTCGCCCGGCCGCCAGGATCATGGCCTTCATGGATGAAGTTCGAAGCGTGAAGTCTGAAGTTCGAGATGGTCCAGCAACCCCCCAAGGGCGGCAAGTTCCGGATAGCGCGCGCAAACCTCGGCCAGGTAGTTCAGAGTCAAGGGGATATCGGCAAGATAGCCGGGTTTGCCGTCCCGATGGTAGAGCCTGGCGAATATGCCGGCGATCTTGAGGTGACGCTGCGCCCCCATGAGGTCGAACCAGCGCAGCCAGGTTGCCCGATCCACGTTCGCGAGGATGCCGCGCCGAATCGCCGAATCCCGGTATCCGAGCGCCCAGTCATCGACCCGCGCCCGCGGCCAACTGATGTAGACATCCTTGAGTAGGCTTACCAGGTCGTAGGTGATGGGACCACGCACCGCGTCCTGAAAGTCCAGGATGCCCGGATTATGCCGATGGTCCACCATCAAATTTCGGCTGTGGTAGTCTTGATGCACGAATACCCGGGGTTGCTCGGCGGCCGCGCGTTGCAGGAAGTCGAAGGTGTCCCGCAACATCCCATCCAGGGTGGGGGTGATGGGAATCCCCAGATGACGCGCCAAGAACCAGTCGGGAAACAGGGTCATCTCGGTTTCGAGCAGTTCACGGTCATATTCCGGGAGCCGATGGCAAGGCGCCGAGGCCTGAATGGTCAGCAACGCCGCCATGGCATCGTCATACAGTTCATCGACCCGGTCCTTGCCAAGGTCGTTTTGTGTGATCGCCGCCAGGTAGTGGGTCGATCCCAGGTCGCTCGACAACAGGAAACCCTGTTCGAAGTCCGTCGCCAATACCTCCGGGACGTTTACACCGGCTTCCCGCAGTAGCGCGGCGACAAAGACAAATCTTCGGCTGTCCTCGCGGGTCGGCGGCGCGTCCATCACGATGAGCGACGCATTTGTGGCGCGGGGTGCCGGTTCACTCTCCCTTGGAGACACCCGGAAATAGCGTCGGAAGCTGGCGTCCTGGGAGGCGGGCGCTATGTCGAAATCCTTTCCGGGTAGGGTTTCGAGCAGCCAGGTTTTCATGGCTCCCAGGCGATCATCTCCCCGCGCGCCACTTTTCCCGCTACTCTGCTGATTATCCATACCTTGTCGGATCCGGGACCCTCGCTTGCTCGAAACCCGCGCGCCGGAGTCGGCATGCGTCACAGACGCCGCAGGCGCTTCCCGCTTCACTGGCCTGGTAACAGGAAACCGTCTCGGCGAAATCGACGCCCAGTTCGGAACCCGCGCGAATGATGTCGGCCTTGCCCATCTCGATGAGGGGCGTATGGAGGGTAAAGCCCCGGCCTTCGATCCCGGCCTTGGTGCCAAGGTTCGCCACCTGGGCGAAGGCCCGGATGAATTCGGGGCGGCAATCGGGATAGCCCGAATAATCGATGGCGTTGACGCCGATGAAGATATGGCGGGCCTGGAGGGTTTCCGCCCATCCGAGGGCAATGGCAAGGAAGATGGTGTTCCGGGCCGGTACGTAGGTGACGGGAATCTCGGGTGCCGCGCACGGCTGATCTTCCGAGGCGCGTTCCGTGGTTTGTTGGGGGATGGGATGTGTCGAGTCGGTGAGGGCGCAATGGCAGAGGTCGGTCAAGTCCAGACGGACGACCTTATGCTGAACGGCGCCCAGGGCGTGGGCAATGCGCCGCGCCGCCGCGAGCTCGGCCAGATGGCGTTGTCCGTAATCGAAACTCAAGGCGTGACACGTGAAGCCCTGGGCCTTTGCCATGGCGAGACAGGTGGCTGAATCGAGGCCCCCGGAGAGCAGGACGATGGCCCGATAATCTTGTTGCGCGGGATCATTGTGGCCAGAAGTCATGGCTCACGGCCCGTTCGTAGGTAAAAGGCATGCCCTCGGGAAACGTATCCAGGGGTAAATCGGTTTCCCTGGAGGCGGCGATCCTGGCGTCTTCGTAAACATCGTGCAGGATATCGGGTAGTTTGTATCCCAGGCTGGGATTCTCTTTCAAGAGTTTCCCCAGTTTTCTGCGTTGCTCGATAATGCTTGCCTTCCAACTGTTACTCCGGTTCTCCGGCTGAAGTTGCCATTTGAGCAGGTGCATGAATAGGATCTCGAGGCGGCTTTCCAGGGTCCTTTGACGGCTTTTGCCCATATCCTCCAGTTCTTCCAGGAGATTGTCCAAATCCAATTCCCCCAATCTGCGCTGTCTGGCCAGTTCGGTTTGCCGTTGAATCCAGGCGTAATAGTCGGTGTCATAGAGTTGTTCGGACATTATTTTGCGCGACGACCGGAACGGACGGATTCTAAGCTGTTGTCAACGAAAGCTCGGAAGGATGTTTGCCTGCCATGGGGATCGGGGAAGATTGTTTGTTATCCTGTTCCAGAATTTCAATCCACTCATCGACGATTCGGGAAAGCTCGGAGTGAACGCTCGATTCGTCGTCACCGTGACAACAGGGACCAATCACGCCAGGGCATTGGCCCACGTAACATTGGTCTTCCTCCGACCATTCAACGACTTTTAGATATCGATCGTTTTTCCTCATTTTATCGACTCCAAAATTTGGCTATTTCACTTCGCGTTCCTGATACGGTTTGGCACTGTGCCCCGGTTGCCCGGAAAGTGTTACTCGTTGCCCTTTGGGATGTTGGAAATTCCTATGACTACCTTTTCCGCCTCTGTTCTGGAACCCGGCCCTTTGGAGATCGCGCATCAGTTCTCTTATCCTACGTGGCATTACCGCACTATCGTTCTTCGACTTTCGGTGGAACGAAAACTCCGGGCATTTTATTCTTCCGATACAACGAAATAAATTTTGGCGCCCGGTATTTATTTCACCCGCATCCCCGGCTCCGCCCCGGAATCCACGCCAAGCAACCACAGATCCTTCCCGCCGGGACCGGCGGCGAGCACCATGCCCTCGGAAACCCCGAAACGCATCTTGCGGGGGGCGAGGTTGGCCACCACCACCGTCAACCTTCCGATGAGATCTTCCGGCGCATAGGCGTGTTTGATGCCCGCGAAGACGGTCCCCCGGGCATCGCCCCCGATATCCAGGACCAGTCGCAGCAATTTATCGGCCCCAGGGACCGGTTCGGCGTTTTCGATACGCGCGATGCGCAGATCGACCTTGGCGAAATCCGCGCTGGAGATCATTCTGGCGATGGGTTCCGGTGGTGCCTTGGCGGGCGGCGTCTCTTTGAATGGCGGTACCTCCGCCACCTCCCGCGAGACGTCGATCATGGCGGCGACGGCGTCCTTGTCCACGCGCTGCATCAGGGGCACGAAGGGGTTGATGGGTTGACCGAGCAGGGGCGTTTCCTGGTCATCCCAATGGGACACCGACAGGCGCAGGAAGACCTCGACCTTTTTCGCCGTGGCCGGTAGAACGGGCTTGAGATAGACCATCAGCACGCGAAACAGGTTGAGCCCCATGGTGCAGATGGATTGGAGTTCCGTCTCTTTATCGGTTTCCTTGGCCAGGACCCAGGGTTTGCGCTCGTCGATATACTGATTGGCGCGGTCCGCCAGGGCCATGATGTCGCGGATGGCCTTGCCGAATTCACGGGCATTGAAGAATTTCGCGATGGCCTCCCCCTGCTCGACGAAGGCGGCATACAGCGCGGCGTCGTCCAGTTCGTCGGCCAACCGGCCGTCGAACCGCTTGGTGATGAAGCTGGCGCACCGGGAGGCGATGTTGACCACCTTCCCCACCAAATCGGCGTTGATCCGCTGGATGAAGTCTTCCTGGTTGAGATCGAGATCGTCGATGCCGTTGGTGAGCTTGCAGGCGAAGTAATAGCGCAGATACTCGGGATTGAGATGCTCCAGGTAGGTGCGCGCCTTGATGAAGGTCCCCCGGGACTTGGACATCTTCTGTCCGTCCACGGTCAGGAAGCCGTGGCAAAACACGGCGCTTGGCGCCCGGAAACCGGCGCCGAACAATTGCGCCGGCCAGAACAGGGTATGGAAATAGGCGATGTCCTTGCCGATGAAATGATAGAGCTCCACCTCGCTGTCCCGGCCCCAAAAGGCCTCGAAGTCCAGTCCCTCCCGGGTACAGAGGTTTTGGAAGCTCGCCATATAGCCGATGGGGGCGTCCAGCCAGACATAGAAATATTTGCCGGGGGCGTCCGGGATCTCGAAACCGAAATAGGGCGCATCCCGGGAGATGTCCCAGTCCTTGAGTCCCGCCTCGAACCATTCGGCCAGTTTATTGGCGATCTCCGGCTGCACGGTGGGGAATCGCCCGTGCCCCTTGACCCAACTGCGCAACATCTCCGAGAAATCGGCCAGTCGAACAAAGTAATGTTCCGACTCACGCTCCACCGGGACCGCGCCGGAGAGGGCCGATACCGGGTTTTTGAGATCGGAGGGGCTGTAGGTGGCCCCGCAGAGCTCGCAACTGTCCCCGTACTGGTCCTTCGCGCCGCAGCGCGGGCACTCGCCGCGAATGAAGCGATCGGGGAGGAATAGTGCTTTCTCGGGATCGAAGGCCTGGCGTATGATGCGCGTGACGATATGGCCCTGCTCCCGCAGACGGGTATAGATCAACTCGGCATAGTACCGATTTTCGTCGGAGTGGGTGGTATGGTAGTTGTCGAACCCGATGTGGAAATCGGCGAAATCGGCCCGGTGTTCCCGGACGACCTGCTCGATCACATCCTCCGGCGGCGTGTCGAGCTGCTGGGCGCGCAGCATGATGGGCGTGCCATGGGCGTCGTCGGCGCACACGTAATAACAGGTATGTCCCTGCAGGCGTTGAAAGCGCACCCAGATGTCGGTCTGGATATACTCCACCAGGTGGCCGATGTGGATCGGTCCGTTGGCGTAGGGGAGCGCGCTGGTGACCAGCATCGTCCGGGGGGCGGGGGGATGAGCGGTCTCGGGTGACTGGGTGTTGGATGACATGGTATGTTTTTTTCCGGTTGGTGATGGCGGGTCAATGATACCACCATTTCCCGTTCGGTCGATTGGCGTCCGATAGTTATCGATTGTCGAATGATATCGCTTGGGTTGTTGCTTGGGATCGGGCCCGGCGCGATCATAGGGCCCCGCTTGCCCGATCCGCCGCCTCGACGGTGTTGGCCAGCAGGGTCGCCACCGTCATGGGGCCCACGCCCCCCGGCACCGGCGTGATCCAGGCCGCCCGTTTCCGGGCCGCCTCGAAGGCCACGTCGCCGACGATTTTGCCCCCCGGTAGGCGATTGATGCCCACATCGATGACGATCGCCCCCTCCCGTATCCAGAGGCCCGGAATCAGTCCCGGTTTGCCCACCGAGACCACCAGGATCTCCGCGTCCCGCACCTTGGCGGCAAGATCGCGGGTTTCCCGATGACAGATGGTGACGGTGCAATCGGCCGCCAGCAACGCCAGCAACATGGGACGCCCGACGATGAGGGAGTGCCCGACGACCACGGCATCGCGTCCCTTGAGCGGTTCGCCGGTCGTCGAAAGCAGGGTCATGATGCCTTGGGGGGTGCACGGGCGAAGAGCCGCCATCCCCAGGGCCAGTCGGCCCATGTTGTAGGGATGGAAGCCATCCACATCCTTGGTCGGCAGGACGCGCTCGATGATCGCCTCGGCATCGATATGTTCGGGGAGGGGCAATTGGACCAGTATCCCGTGAATCTCCGGGTCCTCGTTCAGGGTGTCGATGAGGTCGAGGAGGGCGTTTTGCCGTACGTTGGCGGGAAGGTCATAGGCCGCAGAGCGGATGCCGGTTTCTTCGCAGGCGCGGCGCTTGTTTCGGACATAGATCCGAGAGGCGGGGTCCTCCCCCACCAGGATCACCGCAAGCCCGGGCCGGGAGAGCCCCCCCTCCACGCGCAGCGCCACCCGCTCCCGCACCGTGCCCAGGAGTCGCCGGGCGATGATCCGACCATCGAGTAGTTGCGCGCTCATTGCTCGGTTTCCATTCTGATTGGTCTGTCATGATTCGGGGCGTGGGCCGAATGCTCGGCGATTCCCGGCACATGACCATGAAGCGTCGTAGTCATGACTGTCAATATAGCACCGATGGATAAGATATCTATGGGTTTATTCCGGGTGTGATCCCAACCCGACAAAGCCGGAACGAAAAAGGCTCATGGGAATTTCTTCGTCCAGGCAGCCCCTCGTCGGTTTCAGGGCGACGACAAAACCCGGCGGATCCTCGCCATGGCTTCCCTGACATTCCCGACGCTGTTGAAGGCGCTGATCCGGATATACCCCTCGCCGCATTTCCCGAAACCGGCCCCCGGCGTGCAGACGACGCCCGCCTTGGTCAACAGCCTGGAGAAGAATGCCCAGGAATCCGTCTTCCCCCGGATCCAGATATAGGGCGAGTTCTCGCCCCCCACGCAGTCATGGCCCAAGGCCGCCATCTCGTCCCGGATATACTTGGCGTTCTCCAGATAATAGGTGATCAGTTCCCGCACCTGGGCCTTGCCTTCCGGGCTGTAGACGGCCTCGGCGGCCCGCTGCACCGGGTAGGAGACGCTGTTGAACTTGGTGGTGTGGCGACGGTTCCAGAGGGCGTGCACGGCCACCGGCTCCCCCGCTTCCGTGTAGGCCATGCAGTCCTTGGGGACCACCGTGTAGGCGCAGCGCGTCCCGGTGAAACCGGCTGTTTTGGAGAAACTCCTGAATTCCACCGCCACCTCCCGCGCGCCCTCTACGTCGTAGATGGATCGGGGCAGGGATTCGTCCCGGATGAAGGCCTCGTAGGCGGCGTCGTACAGGATCAGGGCCTTGTGCGCCCTGGCGTAATCCACCCATTGTTTCAATCCCGCCCGGTCGATAGTCGCCCCGGTGGGGTTGTTGGGGAAACAGAGGTAGATGAGATCCACCGGCGCTTTGGGGAGCTCCGGGATGAAACCGTTCTCCCGCGTGGCCGCCAGATAGACGAGCCCTCCGTAGCGGCCCCCTTGCCATGGGCCGCTGCGCCCGGCCATGACGTTGCTGTCCACATAAACGGGGTACACCGGGTCGGGGATGGCCACCGTGATCCCGGCGGCGAAGATCTCCTGAAAGTTACCGCTGTCGCATTTGGCCCCATCGCTGACGAAGACCTCATCGGCCCGGATATGGGCGCCCCTTGCCTGGAAGTCCTCCCGGGCGATGGTCTCCCGCAGGAAATCGTACCCCTGTTCCGGGCCGTAGCCGCGAAAGGTAGCGTCCTGGGCCATTTCGTCCACCGCCCGGTGGAACGCCCGGATGCAGGCCTCGGGCAGCGCCCGGGTGACATCCCCGATCCCCAGCTTGATGATATCGTGTTCCGGGTTGGTCTGTTGGTAGGCGGACACCCGTTTGGCGATGTCGGAAAAGAGGTAAGAGGCCTGGAGTTTATTGAAGTTTTCGTTGATTCTTATCATGGATAATCCGGTTCCGTAAAATGATGCGCCCCCGCGTCGCGGGGCGGTTATAGAGACTTCGTGAGGGCCATGCCTTCGGGCCTCGGAGCGTGTTCCAAGCGCGTGTCTGAAAAATCCCCGGTCTACCGGGATGGCCCCCGAATTGCGTCCGGCACCGTTGCGAAAGGTCCGAGGTTTGTCGTGAGGTGGACGTCATGTTTCGACAATCCATCCACGTTGCGCGGCCTGTTGTGGACATCACTCAGACATACCGCCCATATCACCGGATACCGTGTCGACATCTCCCGATACGTTATCGACATCACACGTGATGCCTGAGATATCACCCGTGATATCTCCGATATTTCGGGAGATATGTTAAACATCACGCGATACGTTATAGATATCACTCGATATATAACCGACATCGCGCGTGATATCTGTTATATATCGAGTGATGTTTCCTATATTGCGCGCGATGCCGATAACATCTCCTTGCACCCTGGTGATAAATTCCGAATTCGATACCTTATCCGGCGTATCCCTATGGATTTCGTGTCCTCTGTGACAACAAAAATGCTTTTATATAGAGGACTAATACATTCCCAGGCACGGATAAGGTGCGAAGGGATTGAATTAAAGCGCGCTCGCCAAGGGCACGGGATTTTTGATGCCGGCCTGGAGACCGGCGCTCCCAGGGCGAGCTTCCATAGGGCTTATTTCCCGGGATAAATTCAACAAACGCTGGGAGCGCCGGTCTCCAGGCCGGCTTGACAAATATGCCGCTCGAAGAGCGGCTCCCTATATATACTTCGCACGGGCCATTTGTTTAATTTCGGAAACAGCCGAAACGCCAAATTGCATCTGAGACAACTCTTATCATTAAATGTGTTATAGACACAGATACTCTCGGCGCTTGTTCTAGGGAAAGTTCAAAATCCTGACGTTAAAAGTATAGTCCTCGAAATTAAGATGGAATGGACCACTAGCGCCCCAAGTCACGAATACCTCGCTCAGCAACCGACAACAAGTCATTGATTTATCCATAGAGAATAATCGAAGGAATTTAGCGTGCGCGGCACTAATCGAAACCAACCAGCAACCCCGGATCCAGGCGCGTCTTGAACAGGTTGACCCGCCAATCCAGATGCGCCCCCGTCACCCGCCCGGTGGCGCCCACTCGGGCGATGACCTCCCCCTGTTGAACGGATTCCCCCTCCTCCACTAGAATCTCTTCCAAGTGGAGGAAAGCCGAGGATAATCCGTGTCCATGGTCCAGGATGAGCGTGCCGCCGGAAAAGAACATATCCGGATGCGCCAGGGTCACGACGCCGCCGGCCGGCGCGCGGACCGGCGTGCCCGCCGGGGCCGCGATGTCGATACCATAATGGGGCCTGCGCGGCTGGCCGTTCAGGATCCGCTGACTCCCATAGACGCCGCTGATCCGGCCCGCCACGGGCCGGAGGAAACCGGCCCGGAAATCCGTCCGCGGGTCGTCCCGAGTCCGGGCCCGCCTCACCAGGGCCGCCTCGGCGCGGATCCTGGCAAGGTTCTTGGGGGCGGGGGATACCTTGGCCGGTGGCAGGTCGTCGATGCGTTGGATATCGTATGCCCGCTGTTCGATGGCGAGTGTTTTCGTCTCTTTGCGGCCATCGGGGAAGGTGATGACGAGACGGGCCGTGGCGGGTTCCTCCCGACCGAAGCCCATGAGAAACAGGCCCTCGGGGGACACGCGGACCCCACGGCCCTTGAACACCACACGGGCGCCGGGGTCCGTGTGGCCCCGGACCAGGCCGCCTTGGACCAGGGAGCCGGTCAACGCCAACCCCTCGGCGAACGCCATGGGGGAGACCATGCAGCAAAGCAGGATCATCTTGATGCACAAAACGGTGCGCAAGCCTTTTGATACATTGAAAGTCCACATGCCTAAGATCTTCTCATTTCTATTCGTTTTATACGCGGCGCTCGCAGCCGGGGGATGCGCCTATAATCCGGTCTCTGGGACATCGGAATTCGTCTTGATGTCCGAAAGCGACGAGATTCGCCTTGGCCGGACAAATCATACAAAGATTATCGAGGAATACGGGCAGTACGACAATCCGCGTTTGCAGGCCTATGTCCGGAAGATTGGCAAGCGCGTCACCTCCCGGAGTCATCGTCCGGGACTGGTCTACCATTTCGCGGTCCTCGATAGCCCCGATGTGAACGCCTTCGCCTTGCCGGGCGGTTATATCTACATCACCCGCGGCCTCCTTGCCTACCTCAATTCGGAGGCCGAGCTCGCCGCGGTGCTGGGGCACGAGGCGGGTCACGTGACGGCCCGCCACAGCGTGCGCCAATACACCATGCAACAAACGGCGAGCATGGGGTTTACACTCGGCAGTCTCTTTGTGCCGGAATTGCGCACCCGGGGCGTCAGTGATCTGTTCAACCTTCTGGGCGGCGTGCTGCTGCGGGGGTACGGGCGGGAACATGAGTTGGAGGCCGACCGGCTGGGCGCCGAGTATCTGGCCAGGAACGGCTATTCCCCCCAGGCGATGATCGACGTCATTCGAGTGCTCAAGAATCACGAACTGTTCGAAAAACAACGGGCGGAGGCCGAAGGCCGGGAATCCAGCGTGTACCATGGGCTGTTCTCCACCCATCCGGACAATGATACCCGGTTAAAAGAGGTCATCGGGCACGCCAATGTCTTTACAAAACCCGGCGCTTCCCCCATCGTCAGACGCCACGAATTCCTGACCGAGCTCAATGGTCTCGTCTTCGGTCAGGGTGCGCGGGAGGGGGTATTGCGGGGAAACGCGTTCTATCACCATGGCCTGGACTTGGGTCTCACCTTCCCGGCGGGTTGGCGGGTCAAAAATCGATCCGATCGGTTGACCGCCCGACCACGGGCCAACGACGCCCTATTGCAGGTTACCGTGGAGGACATCAACCGGCGCATATCGCCACGGGAATTTATCCGTGAGCGATTGAAATTGAAAGATCCGCGTCAGGGGGCGTCGATCTCCGCGGGAGACCTGTCGGGGTATACCTGCGTGGTTTCCGCCAAGACGCCTTTCGATTTGCAACGCGTAAGGGTCGCCGTCATCTATTACGGGGACCGGGCGTATGTCTTCGAAGCCGCCGCCCAAGACGAAAAACAATTCAATCGATATGACCCGGACTTTCTCGCCACCGCCCGTAGTTTGCATCCCCTCGCGAGGGCGGAGCGATCACTGGCCGAGGCGCAACGGATCCGGTTCATCCAGGCAGAAGGCAGGACCCGCTATGCCGAATTAGCCCGAAAAACCCCGGTCTTGAACTATCCCGTGGCGCAGCTGCGATTATTGAATGGACATTACCCTCGCGGCGAGCCGCGTTCGGGGGATTGGGTCAAGCTGGTAAAATAATGCTGCGCCGGAATTTATCATTATTCGTGGTAGTACCGTACAATATTCCAATTGTGGCCGGAACCTATTAGGAGCACCCCATGAACGAACGCACAAAAGAAGAAGAAAAGCTCTTTATCGAAGAGGAGGAAGGTTGGGTCGAGGGAGACAAACAGGGAATCGATAAAGGCGCGACCACCATCGATCAAGAAAAAGCCAGCGTCGAGGAGAATCGTTTCGTCGAGGCGGAAGAAGATTGGGTCGAGGGAGACAAACGAGACATCGATAAAGGCGCCACGACCATCGATCAAGAAAAAGCCGGCGCCGAGGAGAATCGTTTCGTCGAGGCGGAAGAGAATTGGGTCGAGGGCGGCAAACGGGGCATCGACAAAGGCGCCACGACCATCGATCAAGAAAAAGCCGACGCCGAGGAAGATCGTTTCTTCGACGAGGAGAAAGTTTGGGTCGAGGGGGACGACCCAAAGGCGCCGGATATCGGCGAAATGACTGAGGAAAAGATTAAAACCCTTCGAAAAGACTTGCCGGATACCAGCAAAACCGCAAAGGCCATCGATCAAGGGGCGCCCTGGATGGAGATTTCGCAACTCGCCGAGGGAGAAAACCTGCACGAGATCACTAATTTGCTCTTCGAGGCGGAACAGCAAGGCTTGGATGACGAATAGATACCCTCTTTATGATTTCCGCCTGACCGCCGCTTTGAAGGCAACCGGGTGAAAAGTAACAAACTCAACCACGCCAGATTGAGCCGGTAGTAGTTGAATCCGTTCCGGTTGATTACAGGCCTGGAGGGATCCTGTCGGGAAATGGCGTCCCTGTTGAGGTCGGTCGCTTGTGGCATAAAGTTGCACACAGGGGTTCATCCGGTTGCCCGGAGCTGGTGCCTCGTTTAACCCCAAAATTAAGATAGAACGAGGCACTGGATATTCCTTCGGAGTGTCGAGGGTGATATCATCCCGTACTCGATCCCAATACAGCCGGAACCAAAATGCACCATAGGGATATTGGATCATTTTATTAAGATTGTTGCGATAAAAACCTAATATATCGTAAATTATTTCCAATAAAGAAGGCCTTTATGAAAATCGGTATTCCGAAAGAAACGGCGCCCGGCGAATCCCGGGTTGCCACTGTCCCGGAGGCAGTCAAGAAGTTCTCCAGTAAAGGTTTCACCGTATGTATCGAGAAATCCGCCGGCGAGCCTGCTCATTTCACGGATGATGCCTATGCCCAGGCAGGGGCGCGGTTGGTGAGCGGTGACGAGGTCCTGAGTGCGGATCTAGTGCTGAAGGTCGGTGTGCCCGTCCCCGGCGAAATCGACAAGATGAAAGAAGGTAGCGTCTTGTGCGCCCTGTTGGACCCTTGCCGCAACGACGAGACGCTTGCCAAACTGGCCGGGAAGGGTGTCACGGCGCTTGCCATGGAGTTGATCCCACGGACCACCCGCGCCCAATCCATGGATGTCCTTTCCTCTCAAGCCGGTATCGCCGGCTATCGGGCGGTCATCGAGGCCGCGAGCCGCTACCCGCGTTTCTTCCCCATGATGATGACTTCCGCGGGGGCCGCGCGTCCGGCGAAATTGATGGTGTTGGGCGCTGGAGTCGCCGGGTTGCAAGCGATTGCAACCGCGCGCCGGTTGGGTTGTGATGTAGAGGCGTTCGATGTGCGCCCGGCCGTGCGCGAGGAAATACAATCCCTGGGCGCCAAATTCATCGATCTCGATATCGGGGAAAGCGGCGCGGGGGAGGGCGGTTACGCCAAGGAACTCTCCGAAGAGGGCAAAAAGCGACAGCAGGCGGCGTTGACGGAATATCTCAAGAAGGCCAATGTCATCGTTTCGACGGCCTTGATCCCGTGTCGCGATGCGCCGGTTCTGATTACCGAAGATGCCGTCAAGGGGCTTGCCGAAGGTGCCGTGATCATCGATCTCGCGGCGGCATCCGGGGGAAACTGCCCGTTGAGCGAACCGGACCAGGTGGTGGTCAAGCATGGCGTTACCATCGTCGGCCACACCAATTATCCCAGCATGGTCCCGGGCGATTCCAGCGCCTTTTATGCAAGAAACCTTTTCAATCTGGTTTCGATTATGGTGGAAGAAAAAGAGAGCGCCCTTTCCTGGAAGGACTTTGCCGAAGACGACATTACCAAGGCCGCGATGGTTACTCAGGGTGGAGAGGTCGTATACAAGAAGCCTTAAGCTACCAAGAAATTATCAATCATATCCGAGGTTATTACCATGCCTGAAGTCGTGACTACCATGTCTCCGTCGCTAGTTGCGTTGTACGCCTTCGTCCTGGCCTGTTTTATCGGCTATTTCGTCATTTGGGGCGTCACGCCCTCCCTGCATACGCCACTTATCTCCCTCACCAATGCCATTTCAGGGATCATCATCGTCGGTGCCTTGCTGGTGGCGGGCTTCGAAAATGCCGGCGGCTCCGTTGAAGTACTCGGATTTCTCGCCGTATTGCTTGCCTCCATCAATATTTTCGGCGGTTTTTGGGTGACCCAGCGTATGTTGGCGATGTTCAAAAAGAAGTGATAGATCCTTGTGCGCGGCCCAAATCCCGCAATACCCGCGCTCCCTTAATCTTCTATCTTCTGTGAAAATTACGGACAAATACCATGGCACCTAGTATTGACACTCTCTCGCGCGTGTATACTACAGACCCCTTTTTCGACACCATCACGTTCGCGTATCTCATTTCGGCCGTCCTGTTCATCCTCGGCCTCAAGGGACTCACCTCGCCGGCCACGGCGAGAAGAGGAAGCCTGTACGCCATCATCGGCATGGTGATTGCCGTTACCGTTACCCTGCTCAGTCCGGAAATCAATCAGACATTCCGGTCCTATGGGATCATCGCCGTCGCGGTGATCCTCGGCGCCATCATCGGCATCACCGTGGCCATCAAGATACAGATGACCGCCATGCCGCAGCTGGTGGCCATGCTGCACAGCTTCGTCGGTCTCGCGGCCGTGCTGGTGGCCATCGGTACCTTCATCAACCGGGAACTTGCCGACACCCTGAACGGGGTCTTGATGGGAGAGCTAGCCGCCGGTATCGTCATCGGCGCCATCACTTTCACCGGTTCCCTGATTGCCTTCGGCAAACTCCAGGCGCTCCTGAGTTCCGCGCCGGTGGTATTCACCGGTCAGCACTGGCTGAATCTCGCCCTTGGCATCGTCACTGTTGCCTTCGCCATCCACTTCGGCATGACCGGCAATTATTTCTCCCTTGCCATGGTAACCATCCTCTCCCTGGTATTGGGGGTCTTGATCATCATTCCCATCGGGGGCGCCGACATGCCGGTGGTGGTCTCCATGCTCAACTCCTACTCGGGGTGGGCCGCGGCGGCAACCGGTTTCACCCTCCAGAACAACCTCCTCATCGTCACCGGCGCCTTGGTCGGGTTCTCCGGCGCCATCCTCTCCTACATCATGTGCCGGGCCATGAACCGCTCCTTCATCAGCGTCATCCTGGGTGGATTCGGCGTGGCTGAAGGCGGCGAGGCCTCTCCCATGGCGATGGCCGCGGAAAAGGGCGTCAAGGCCGCCGGGGTCGATGATGCCGTGTTCTGGATGGATAACGAAGGGGCGAAGGTCATCGTGGTGCCCGGCTACGGCATGGCCGTCGCCCAGGCCCAGCATGCCCTCAAGGAGATGATGGAGATCCTGGAAGGCCGGGGCGTTTCCGTCAAATTCGCCATCCATCCCGTGGCCGGGCGCATGCCGGGGCACATGAACGTCCTGCTGGCCGAGGCCGATATCCCCTACGACCATGTCCAGGAGATGGATGAAATCAACCCCGAGTTTGCCCGGTGCGATGTGGCCATCGTGGTGGGTGCCAACGATGTGACCAATCCCGCCGCGAAGATCGACAAGAGCAGCGACATCTACGGGATGCCGATCCTGGATGTGGAAAAGGCCAAACAGATCTTTGTTATCAAGCGCAGCATGCGTCCCGGTTATGCCGGTGTCGATAATCTCCTCTATTACCGAGATAACTGCTCCATGCTCTTCGGGGATGCAAAGGAGATGTGCGAAGGATTGGCCGGCGCCTTGAAGGGGGGGCATTAGAACCAGAACCCTGCCTGACCGCCGGGGTCGAAGAGAAACAGGCCGAAGCATTTTTCGTGCGCCTTCCGCGATGCGCATCACGAAGCGGAACTGTGGCCACCAAGACCGACATCGGCCAACTGCGTTCGGAGATGCTGAAATGCAATTACGCTTGAACGGGCGAGATTTCCACGATCAAAAACAAGCTTAATTGGATGATGCTGCTTGTTGTCGTTGCCATCGCCCCCATCGTAACCGGGTTTGCGGGCAAATTGTTTTGAAATAAGGACGGAATGAGTAGAGGAGCTATTTCAGTGTTGAGCGGTATCGTAATCGTGGTGTTAACAATGCTCCTTTCCCCCACATTACTGTCAGCCACGGATCTTGATGATCACGCCGGAGTACTTCTCTATTCGAGGTTTGGTGGGAAGATATGGGTGCTCCTTGGGCATGAGGAAAACTTCGAAGTATGGTCTGATTTTGGTGGAAAAGAAAAGCTCGAAGACAGTGATGACCCAAAAGCTACGGCCATGCGAGAACTAATGGAAGAGACAAGATGTGTATACGGTAAAAAAGAAGGTTGTTTACTCAATAGCGGAAAAGGAATTCACGTTGACCTTGGCGAGCCATACAAAGTCGAAAATAAAGATTCGAATTATCATCAGTATATTGCCGAGGTCCCTTTTGTATCTATTCCTACTTTGATGCGATCAAAAGCTATTGAAGACACGGGAATGGACGCATACATGTGGATACCGCTCGATACTTTGTTTAGCCTCGTGAAGGATAGGCAGAATAAAGGAAAATACACAAATATCGAACTTCCAGAAAAATATGTCCCACGTAGTAAAAATAAAAGTCGCATTCTACGCAAGGAGCTGGCTAGGACCCTAGATAAGCTACGACATGCAAAAGAAAGGTATTTTCCAGCTACCTGATAATAGCGCTCTTCTCAGAAGATTTAAGAGAATATTAATTTACCATTGACGGCTAGGAGGGCATTGATGGTGAAGGGTTTTTCCCATGACCACGTGCCAGGGAACCCCCCTTTGGCAAAAGATCGACGCCTGCCCCGATCTGCTCTCTATCCATTCCTCCAAACCGGATCGATATCCCTTCCTGCTGGAAAGCACACTGCAAGGTGCGGGCAGCAGCGCCGGCCAGAGCCGCTACGATATCCTGTTCGCCTTTCCGGAAGGCAGGCTTGTGCTGGAGGCATCGGGCTATTTGACCCGGGATGGACGCCGGATTCCCGGTGGGGATTTCCTCCATGAACTGGATGCCTGGGCCGACGACATTGCTGCGCCCGGTGCCGCCACCATGCGCAGCTCCCCCCTGGAAATCCCTTTTCGAGGCGGCTGGTTTCTGTATTTCGGTTATGAACTCGCGGGCGAAATCGAACCCGTGCTCCACTCCCACCTTACCGAAAATCTCCGAAACCATGCTGATTCCATTGAGGCTGAATTCCCCATCGCAGCCGCTTGGCGGGTACCCGCCGCCATCATCCGGGACAAACAAAGGCGGGAAACGATTTTGGTCGTGGAACCGAGTCACGCGGCCCGCATGGCGGATCTGAAAACGGATCTCCTGTCGGCCAAATCCATCGCCGAATCCCCATCGCTCCGCGCCACGGATGCGCCGCGCGCAGCACTGCCCTGGGCGAGGCTGCGCGAAGACCCTGCCGAGGAGTTCCTGGAACGGGTCGCCAGGATCAAGCACTACATCCGCGAGGGCGATGTCTTTCAGGTAAACCTCTCCCGCGCCTGGCGGGGTCGCCTGCCTACCGATATCCCGTCCGCGCGGATCTACCACCGGTTGCGACAGCGCAATCCTGCGGCGTTCGCGGGCCTCGCGGTGTGGGACGACCTTGCGATCGTCAGCTCTTCCCCGGAACGGCTGGTTCGCATTCACGACGGCATGGTAGAGACCCGTCCCATTGCCGGCACCCATCCCAGGCATCGGGATTTGGCCACGGACCGGGGGCTTTCCGAGGCCCTGATGGCCCATCCCAAGGAACGGGCCGAACACATCATGCTCATCGATCTGGAACGGAATGACTTGGGTAGGGTCTGCCAACCCGGCAGCGTCCGGGTCGACGAATTGATGGTCCTGGAATCCTACGCCCATGTGCACCACATCGTGTCCAACATCCGGGGCCGACTCTTGTCCGAAGCAACCCCGGGCAGGGTCCTGCGGGCCGTATTCCCCGGCGGCACCATCACCGGTTGCCCGAAGGTCCGCTGCATGGAAATCATCGCCGAACTGGAGCAGGCCCCACGGGGGCCCTACACGGGCGCCATGGGCTATCTCAACCGGGATGGCGATGCGGATCTGAATATCCTCATCCGCACCCTTTGTCGGCAGGGCGACAGGCTCTCCCTGCGGGCGGGGGCCGGGATTGTGGCCGATTCCCAGCCGGAACGGGAACTCAAGGAGACGCGGCACAAGGCGAGAGGGCCGCTCAATGCTCTATAATTTCCCGCAGAAAAATTATTACCGAACAAGACCATGGGAAACCTCTTCATCAGTCACCGCAAGGTCGATGCCCCTCGGGCCGAATGTCCGGTCCATGAACTCACCGCCGCCGGACACGATGTCCGGTTCGACGAATGGTGGATCGACATCGGCGATTCCATTGTCGAACGCATCAATCAGGGACTGGAAGGGATGTCTTATCCGGTCCTGTGTTATTCCGCCGTCGGCCTGTCGCCCTGTGTCAATCGGGAATGGATGCCCATCCTAGCTCGGCAACTGGCCAGGCATCCGGTCGAGCCCCTGCCGACGCTGTTCAGCGGCAACGGCAACACTGTGCCGGCCATCCTGGCGGACATCAAATACGCCAATCTGGTTAAGGATTGGGATGGGGGCGTGCAGGTATTGTTGCGGGCGAAAGGTGACAGGATTCGTGGCCAATCTTCCTCTGCCGGAAATCGTCCATAGAAGTTGATAATCCTCACTTTGCCAGCAGAGTGAATACTCTACCGCCTAAAGGCGGTAGAGTATTCACTATAGTTGGTCGAAGGAATTCCTTGAGGCGGGTAAGAGGCGACTCGCTGGAGACACAGCACGCCACGGCGACTGGCCATGAGGTAAAGGCGTTGCGTGCCGAGGCGCACAATCTGATCGGAGAAATTGGAGGTCATCGGGCTGCTTGAGCAATCTCACCTCCCGGTATGCAAAACCCTCGACAAACTGGGCATTGCAAGACGACCTTCTACAGGTGGTATGAGCGCTATCGGGCTTTCGGTGAAACCGGCCTTGAGGACCGCACCAGCGGCCCCGGTCGAGTATGGAATCGTATCCCCGATGATGTTCGTGATGAGATCGTGGCCCAGGGCAACCGAATGAAAGTATTTTTATATTGACAAATCTGGCAAATGGAG
>CAZQHJ010000012.1:0-29861 GCA_964593225.1 uncultured Thiotrichales bacterium | reverse complement strand
CGTATCAAGCTAAAACATCTTTATCCAAAGTTATTAGATTGATAGACCACTAGGACGCCGGTGAGCCCGCGGGGCGAACCGCATCGTCAGTGCTATCTCTCTTCCATGACGCGGTTCGCATTCGCCTGGGGCAAACGCCCACCGGCCTCCTACATCAACCCGTAAATTCAGAGGGAACGAGACACCAGTCATGTATATGGTTCCCGAATTTCCAAACAGCTTCCTAGGTTTTCGGCCGCTTAAAACCCCGATTCCCGGATCAGTACCGCAAGGACGTGGTTCAAGAGGTCCAGAATACGGAAATCGGCGTCGGAACGTACATGGACCTCCCCCACTTCGATCCGCCGGATGGGGGCCTTCCGCTCCGGATGGGAGGGCTCGACCCGCCAATGCAGGCGATATAGGGCCTCTTCCGGGACGATCTTGTCCCCTTGTGCCTGGCGCGCCGTCAAGGGGCCGCCATGGGGACTGGCGAGATAGGGCTCTTCCAGGAGGGCGACCCTGGCCGGGTCCATGCCCAGGAATCGCACCGGGTAGGAGGGGGACTCGGGGATATCGGAGATGAACCGCCCCCGCATCTCCTCGGCGGTGTAACGCAGTTCTTCCTCGGTGATGTAGGCGTCCACCCTGAGGGCGTCGGCGTTCACCACCAGGGCCAGGGGCCGGGTCTCGTTGACCCATCTGCCGGGACGGATGTTTTCCATCAGTTCCACCACGGTCCCTTGAACGGGGGATCGGATCCGTTGTTTTTCCCCGCGATGGACAAGCCCTTCGTAGCGCACCCGGGCCTCCAGGCGCTTGCTCTCCAGGACTTCCTGTTGTTGCCTGAGGCCATCGTTGCTGGCCAGGCGCTTTTTCTGCAAGGCCAGCAGGTCGAGCTTTTGTTTGGCCTCCCGGATGTGCTGGTCAAGGTCGGGGGAGGCCAGTTGGAATAAGGGGTCGCCGGCGGCCACCCGGTCCCCCTTTTCCACGAATACCTGCTCGACCCGGCCCGCCATGGGCGGGAAGACGCGGGCAAAATCCACGCCCTTCAGGACGGCGGGCAGGTGCAGGGAGATGGGGAGCGGGAGGAGCAAAATACCCAGCGGGAGCAGGATCAGGAACGCGGTCCGAAGGATCCGGCGGTTCATCGCCAGCTCGCCGCGCCGTTTGATCCAGACGTTTATCTCGTTTTTTATGGGGCGCAGGATGAACCAGATGATCTCCACGACAAAGAGGAAGATCCCCAGCAGCTTGAAGAAGAAATGGTAGACGAGCAACGCGATGCCGAGGAAAAGGAAGAAACGCCAGGTCCAGGTGAGGTAGGCATAGAGAATCAAGCGCCGCCGCTGACGCCTTGGAAACGCCTCCGGGGGCGGGTCCCCGAGGCCCAGCAGGAACTCCCGCAGGCGCCAGCGCCCCATGGCGAAGGCGCGGGCCTCCAGGTTTGGGGTGTTCCAAAGGTCGGAGAGGAGATAATAGCCATCGAAGCGCATGAAGGGATTGAGGTTGATGGCCAGGGATCCGATCCAGGTGACGGCGGCCAGCATGAAGATGGCCCCGCGGAGGGGCCCGTCGGGCAAGAAGGACCAAACCAGGGTGGAAAGCAGGGCCAGCGCGAGTTCCACCGTCATCCCGCCCATGGCGATGGCGATGCGCTGACGACGGAAACGCAGCCGCCAGGCCTCGGTGGTGTCGGTGTACAGGACAGGCCAGAGCACCAATAGGGCAACGCCCATGGTGGGGACGCGCAGGCCATAGTGTTTGACCGGGTAGGCGTGGCCCAACTCGTGCAACATCTTGGAAAAGGCGAGGAACCCGAAGAACAAGGCGAGTCCCGTGGGGGTCGTCAGCTGGATGAAGCTGTCCGAGAAGTCGCGCCATTGGCGCAATGTCAAAAAGACGCCCAGGAGGCCGCTGAACAGGATGAATAACCCAACGCCCGGGGACATGAAGAAGCGGGCAATGGGAAGGGTCTTTTCCAGGAAGCGGTCCGGGCGAACCAAGGGAATTCGGAGGTAGAGGTAGTTTTTCAGCAACCACCGCCAGAAGGCGGTCTTGCCCCGCGCGGCGTGGGCGAGCAGGGCCTTCCGGGCCGATGCGCCCTGCGCGCGCAATAGTTCGTTTTCCTGGAGGAATCCCATGAGCCGCCGGAAATGTTCCGGGCCGGGCCGGGCGCTGGTTTCTTTCCGGACGGCCGCCATCACCGCCTCCACCGTACCCAGACCCCAACGGGAGAGGAGTTGCAATTCCAGCCATCCGATGGAGAAGAAGGCCTGACGGATCGCGTCATAGAGTACCCAGGTGGGGGCGCCATCGGATTGATCGGTCCCTTGGAACAGGCGGAGATCCTCGCGCAGGGGGGGGAGCGGTTGGGGTTTGGGCGTTTCCATGAACGGTGCCGCGCGGCGATGTCAGTGCCTCATTCCCCCTTTCATTTACCGGGCGTGATCCCTCTCATTCGAGCAGTGGGCGAGAAACTCTTCCGGCGTCAATGCCGAAACGGGAGAGGCGGAAAAGTCCTTGGGGTTACGCGTGACGACCCACTTGCAACCGGCGCTCTCCGCCGCGCCAGCGACAACCGCGTCCTCGAAATCGGTCATCCGCAAGCTTCTCGCCCGTTCCGCCTCCGTCTCGATTACATTGATTACGTACGCCAATTCTATCTTTCTTGTATGGCCCATGTCATTTTGTTCGTGAAAGCGGAATCATGATGAAATCATATCCCCAACGTCTGGCGCACAATGGTCAGTGGCCGCCGGAACAGGTAGTAATAGAGCGTTACCCGTTCGCCGTAGATCTTGGCGGTGCCCTGTAAACCGATACGGGGGGGCCGGTCGATGTCCCGTAAGCGCGCATGGAGTGTGAAGACCACGGAGCCGTCCGGTTGCGCCCGGCCTTCGTAGGCCTGCCGGTGGAGCACGGCCGCCAGGGGATGCAGGGGATCGATATCCGGAAACACCAGCACCTCGGCCTCCTCCGGCAGGTGGATGGCGTCTTCCACGGAAAGCAGTAGTTTGACCTCCACCTTCTCCGGGTCGGCAATGCCGAGGACCTTTTCGCCGGTTTGCACCGGTTTTCCCAACCAGTCATTGGCGTCGTTGAAGATCGCCAGCCCCCCCAGTTCGGCATGGATTCGGGAACGGTCCAATAACTCCCGATGATAGGCAAGCTTGGACTGCTGCCCGGCCAGGCGCTCTTCCAGAACACGTGTCTTCGCCAGGTCCTCCCGTTTCTGAAACCCGGAGCGATGGGACCTTCTCAGATCCGCCTCCACGACCCGCACCGCTTTTTGGGTGATCGCCACCTGATTCCGGATTTGGGTATCATCCAGGGTAAAGAGCAAATCCCCCTGGGAGACCCACTGGTTGGGGGTTATGAAGAAACGATGCACCACCCCATCCATAGGGGCCGTGACGATGATGGGATCGATGGGGGCGATTTCGGCCTTGGCCAGCACCGAGATACGCACCGGCAGAAAGAGCAAACAACCCAACACGAACAATAGAACATAGCGGACCCGGCGCTCTCGTAGGCGTTGCCAAAGTGACCCGATGGCCCAGCGGGCGCCCTCCGCCTCCAACTGCAACGTATAAAACGCCTGGGCATACTGGCCCATGAGTTGTTGCAACAACGCCTTCTCCGGATCCGTCCATTCCTGTCCGCGCTCCAGCCAACATCCGGCAATGGGGACATTATCCCGGACCACGAGGGGCAAATAGAGGGGATGGCTTCCTTCCAGCCAGTGTTGCCAGTCGCGTCCCAGGGAAGCGGGCAGTTTTTGTTGCTCCACGGGTTGCGGTCCGGGGGGTTCCGATGCGACGGATTGCTCCTTGATAATCAGGCGCGCAATGCGTTTCAGCCAGACGATGTAGGGGCTGTTGCGTTCTATGCGGGAGGTGCCGGAGGCGGCCTGGAAATGGGGTTTCCCCTGGGCGTCGATGCGCCAGAGCAGGGCGCGATCATAGGGAATCAATCGGTGGGTATCGTTGACGATCAGAAAGGACAGGGCGCGAAGGTCCGGGCTCGCCGCCGCTTCACGCCCCAATTGCAGTAGGACCGATAGCGTTTGTAGGGCTTGTTTTTCCGGGTCCATCGATACTTCGAACGGGCCATTCGTTTAATTCGAACGCAGCCGGGATAACGGCCGAAATCAATCGGAAATCACGGTGGTGCCGGTCATCCCCGCCATCAATCCGGGCGGCGGGTCAACGATCCGCGCGCGCAATTCCACCATCTGGCTTTCCGGATCGACCCTCGCCCCCATGCGGTTGATCTCGGCCTTCACCGCGAGGTCCATATCATCCACCGCAATATGGATGGTCTGACCCATCTCGATCCGCCGCAGCCAGAAAAGGGGGACATAGATCTGCGCCTCCAGGCTGGTGAGATCGATGACCTCCAGCATGGGTTCCCCTTCCTTGACATATTCATGGGGCGCCACATACTCGCGCACCACGGTACCCTCGAATGGCGCCCGCAAGGCGCATTTGGCGACCCTGGCCCTGGCGACCGCCAATCCCCCCCGGGCGCGTTGCAGCTCGCCTTCGCTGACCGCCACCTCCAACTCGCTGATGGAATCGTACGCCCTGAGCTCGCGGTGGCTTTTCAGGGTTTCGGAGGCAATCTTGAATTCCGCCCGGGCCTTCGTCAATTCTCCCTTGCGGCGGGCGCATTCGAACCGCACCAGGCGCTCGCCTTCACCGAAGGTATCGCCCAAGCGAAAGGGGATCTCCAGGATTGGGGCGTTGAGCGGACTGGAAAGGGTGACTTCGTTTTGCGAGACCAGCAAGATGCGCACCTCCCTGGCTGGCGGATGGGGCGACCGCGAATAGGGATCTTGCGTGTCCGGGGATTCCCCCTGGGCAAAAACGCCCCATGGGAAAAGCCATGACAGAAGAAGCAGGATCGGAAATGTCGCGGGGCTCACGGTAAATTTCCCAACACATGCGCGGACAAACCGGTCGCTTCGGCAATGTCATGGATGGCCAGCCCCTTCCGTTTCAGAATAATGGCAATCTCCCTGGCTTTATGTTGTTCTCCCTCTTCCCTGGCGGTATCCAGGGCCGCTTTCGTTGTCCAGTAATCCAGCAGGTTTCGCTCATAAACCGTGTACTGCTCGCGGCTAAGGCCCGCGAGTTCGGCGACCTCGAAGGCCTTTCGGAACAAAGGTTCGTTGAGAATCTCCGGGATATGATCCAGGTTTTCCAGGTTCTTCAAAAAATAAACCCATTTATCGAAACGCGTGTTCAGTTCATGTTCCGCTTTGTCGAATAGCGGCATTTGCAGGAACTTGAAATGCAGCTTATCGGAAAACAGCTGGCCATCCAGGTCACGCAGGGCAACCTCCCGCAGAAATTTACGCTTTTCCTCGGCCTCGTCGTACTCGAAGTCCAGGATGGCGATAAAATAAACCGGCGCCAGACGAAAAGACCATTCACCCTTTTTCGCCTGTTCTCGAATCGGAAACGTTACATAGAAAAGTGATCGGTCTTTGAAAAAATGTAATTTGGCCTTTTGCATCTCCACGATGAACTGCTCGCCCCGGGTGCTGGTGCAGAAGACATCGAAGATTGCTTTGCGATCCGGCGGCATATCCGGCAGTTGCTCGGTATTTCGAAACCGCAGATCGGCGATCTGGCGTTGGGGGAGTAATAATTGGTTGAGAAAGTCTGTCAGCAGGTCCTTGTTGCCTTCTTCGCCGAATAGCTTCTTGAAGCCGAAATCGGTGTAGGGATTGAGATATTTCGACATGTGATTTTGCCTCGCAAAATCATACAGCCCCGCGCCGCGGGGCTGTGATGCCTATAACTTCCAGGCGGTAAACGCTCCCGGCGTTTGCCGCCGGGAAATTACGATCCGCAATAACGACCCACGTACTGGAGGTTTTCTTCATGCTGTTCACGCTGTTCCCGGAGGGCGGCGCGTATGGTATCCAGATCGTGGGAGGGCAGCGTTTCCGGCAGCAGGTTCATGCCGCTGCTCTCCTTGAGCAACGCGACACTGGCCTGGAGCTCGGCGTATTTGATGGTCCGCTCCAGTTGCAGGCGCAACAGATCGACTCGCGAACGAATCAACTCCAGTTTGTTGCTGGCTCTGGCCCTCACGGATCTTTCCTTGATGTCATTGAGCTTGGCGCCCACGTCTTCCAGACAGGCCGCGAGCTGGAAGTCCTCCACGTCGAGTTCATACTGCGCATACCCCACGTACAGACGCGTCAATAGGGCGACGCTGAGTTCCAGGCGCTGCCTGTCCGCCAGTTCCTTCTTTTGCTTCGCCGTTTCGATACGCCGGGGCGCGGAGAAGAGATTGAACAGGTTCCAGCTTACCGCGGCGCCGGCGCTGAGCCAGCTTTGGTTGTGCAGGTACTTATTGGTGTCGTACTCCGGGCCGAAGCTGAATTCGAGACCCGGGAACATCCGCTTGATCTCTTTCTGGGCCTCTTCCGCGGCAAAGCGCGTCTGGTAATGGGCCTCGCGCAACGCCGGGTGGTCACGCAGGGCGCGTTGCTCCAACTCTTCCATGGTCAGCCGCAGGCTGGGAATCGGCAGGACCTGGGGGGGCCTTTTCAGGGTATAGACAACGTCGGGGGTGAGGCCCATGAGGGCGGTGAGCTTGGCCTTGGCGGCAACGACACCGGCCTGCATTTCTTTCAAACGGGCCAGGAACTCCAGCAAGGAGCGCTGGTAGAGCAACACTTTTTCGGGGTTTCTCAACAACTGCCGCCGGGTCTTCGCGGAGAGCCGCAGGGCCTTGAGGGTCTCCTCCGTCAGCTCATCCACATCCTCTTCCACCATCCCGGAGCCCACGGCGCGCCAGTAGGCCTCCCGCACATCCCGCAAGATCTCCTGGACCGCGCGGCGCCGGCGTTCCTTGGCCATCATTTCCTGATCGGCCACCTGTTTGGCGATGCTGTAGCTGACGCCGAAGTCGAGTATGTTCCAGACAACCTTGGCGCTGGAGGCGGTGCTTTCGCGTTGGGTGTTGATGCGGCTGCTCGACTCGATTGTCTGGGTATTGACATCGTAGCTATCGAGGATCTGGTCGTTATCGCGTTTGCTCCACTCGGACTCCACATCCAGGGAGGGCAGCAGGTCGAATTTGCTGAGTATGGCCTGATTGTGGGCCAGCTCTTCTTCCATCAACTGGACCTGGCGCTTCAGGTTGTATTTGACGGCCCGAGCCATGGCCTCGTCCAGATCGATTTCCCGTGCAAAGGGTTCCTGTTCCGGGAGGGCGTTGCGATCCCCCTGGGCGAGTTCGTCGAACTCCTCCTCCGTATAGGGCGCGTGGTTGACGGCACAACCGGCAAGCAGGAACGCCGAGAGGGAAAAAGCGAGAAATTTTTTCATGGTTGAAACCTCTTGAGTCATTTTTCCGCCAACTGCTGGCGGGGATTAGCGGGAAAGAACAGCGGTTGGGAAATCACGCATTACCCACACCATAAAGCGCGCCGAGCAATGATGCCTGATGGGCGGCGAAGGCCCCTTGCGTGGCCTGTTGCAACTGCCCGGTCAGGGAGTGTCCCTGGGCGGACAGTCCGCTGTTCACGGAAAGGCCGAAGACGGAGAGGGGCATCCCCCCGACCGGGAACACCATGGCGCCTTCCTGGGGTAAGACGCCTTCCGGCAAGACGCCGCCCTCGATGGCGGGGGGTGTCGCGCCGTCTTCCAAGGAAGCGCCCTCCCCTTCCCGGGCAGCGGCCTCCTCGGGGGTCACGCCGCCCTCGAGGGCGGCCTCCCCTTGGGGGGTGGCGCTCCCCCTGGCGTCCTCGGGAGACAGGCCCCCTTCCAGGGTGGCCTCGCCTCCGGGCGTGCTCTCGGCCTCCGCGGCCTCGGACGCGCCCAGATATTCCACGCTTTTGACCGTGCCGTTCTCGACGGTGACCTTGAAGCCGTGTTGCGTCCTGAGGCCGTTGTTTTTATCGACACCCTCCACGGTGACTTCCGCCTCGCCCGAGGCATCCGGGTCCAGGGCGGAGAATTTCAAGGCGGGGGATTGGACGTCACTCCCTGGCGTAAATTGGATGCTCCCCATGGGCAGGAGCCCCTCGTTGCCGGAGGAGAGGGTGACCTCGCCGTTGGGGTCGAAGCCGATGGAGTCGGGGAACCGCACCTGATAACCGGAATCGGAGCGGTAGTGGTCGAAGGTGATACCCATCTCCTGCACACCCACAATGTCACCGATGTCGTAATCTCCGACCTCACCCAAGGCGATTTCCGGGATTGTGGCGTCAGCCAGCTCAATGGGGACGGTTTCACCGACATCCAGGATTCTTACCGAATCCACATCCGGCGTTGGCGGGGGGTCCGGTAGCGTGTATTCCAGGGGGAGGATGATTTCTTCCTCCTCTGGTACTACCTCAATATTTATCTCCACTCTGTCAGGTGTCGAATCCTCGGCGGTCGCTTCATCGGATGTGATGGGATCGAGGTTTGTCGGCCCACCACCGCTATCCTCTACCTGGAAGGTGAAACTGGTGTAAAATCCGCCCTCCGCATCGCTTCCGGGGGTGAAGGTAAGTTGGCCGAAGTTGGCTGCCGGGATACGGTCCCCCTCCTCCACTTCCACGCCATTGAACGCCAACGTACCCTTATCCGGAAGGGTAAGGATTGTCACGGCCTCGAAATCGTGGCCATCCGGGTCACTGAAACCGAAGTTGTCGGAAGTGAAGGCGTGGGTCCCGGTGGACGCCATGGTAATGCTTCTCTCGGCGCCATCCGGGGATGCATTGATGAAGATGGTAGAATCGGCTGTCACCGAAGTGCCTGTTTGAGGGGTCAGGGTGGTTGTCAGGGCGCGATTGTCGTCGGAGTACTCTGTGCTCCCATCATAGTCTCCGGTATATGTATTCTGGTAGGTAAGCACCGCGCCAATGGCGTCGATTTCAGGGGCATCGATCTCGTAAATGGTGCCGGTGGTCCTCCTAACATTGTCGATGTAGAGGGTAGCGCCGAGTCCGCCTTGACCATCCTCGTCGTAGGAACCGGCCACGAATTCGAACTGATAGTCTCCTGCTGTGGAAACCGCCCCGGTGAAGGTTGTCCAATCCTGCACATCGCCCCGTTGGCCAAACAGAAGGGTACGTGTATCGTCAGTGCTGCTATGCGTACCCCCTGCCCCATCGTCATCGCCATCGAATACGCCATCGACGCCGCTGCCAACAAGGAAACCGAAGACCTCGTAGGCATCCTGCGTATATTCCGCCTTCCAGTCCACTTTGATTTCATCCCCTGCCTCGACGGTGAAGGTATCGCTTCGCATATAAGGACCATGTATCGAATAGTTACCATCCGCCACACCTTCGTGTGTTGCGGTAACAGAGCCCACGCTATTCAATCTCACCGCTGTGTTGGTCTCGTCGCCATCAATACCGGTAACCGTCTCCACAAAGATATTGGCTGCAGACAAATTACCCGCGGAAGCAAAATCAAGTATTACAGCACCGGTCCCTTCACCGGTAACAGCGCCGCCCCCTTTATCAACGTCGGAATTAACGAATTTGTAATCGACAGATTGCCCATTCAGGTTGAACAGGGTATCGGAAAAGTATTCGTTGACAAAGAGTGATGGCTCGTAACTTGTGTTCGGATACAACCCTGAAATCGTGTACTCAGAACCTTCTGCACTGCTGGCACCTGGTGACGCTACCACATCTGCTCCCTGAAAAACCTTCCAACCACTGGTATCGCCGTCCTCGAACCCCTCGTTGGTACCGCTACTATTCACGAGATACGTCTCGCTCCCTGGGGTAGGGTCTTCAAAATTGATTTTCAGCGTTAACGTGCCATTCGCGCTGTCATAGGCCGTGCCGCCGGCCATGCCATTGTAGGTCGTATCGATCGTCCCGATCTTTTCCGCCTCTGCAGTGCCATCGTCGATGCTGCCATCGCCCAGGTAGACCTCCGAACCATTGAGCACGGAGATTCCGTCAGTCAGGGCCGCATCGGTCGCATTGATGGTGCCATCAGTATTCATATCCGTAGTAGCAGATAACGCCAGTTGATCGTTGGCCGTCGCGTTGGTGATTTGGAAGGTAATGGAGCCACCGTCATAGTAGGAATCGGCATCGACGGTAGCGGTCACGCCGATACTAACGGCGTCACCATCGATCTCGGCGCCACTCGCTGCCTCAGTACCGGCATCGACCACCACAATATTATCAAGCAAGCCAGGATAGTCCCCCACCTCGATGGCCGTCGCCTCCACACTGCCGACGCTGTATTCCAGGTCCCAATCCCCGCCCAAATTTTGCGCGCCGGTGGCATCCGTGGAGGCCGCCACATCGGCACCGGTCGCCTCGGCAACCCCCGCGATGAACGCCTGGCCCGCCTCGCCCGAGGCGACGTCGCAGCCATAGAAGAGGATGTCGCCGTCGGTGGCGAGGGCGTCCCCCCACGCCAGGAGTTCGGCGCTGTAATCGGCCAGGTTATCGGCATGGAGTTGGATATCGCCCAGGGTAGCCTCGCCGCTCGCGCCGTGGGAGAAGAGATGGAGGGCGGCGAGGCTGTTATCGTCGGGGAGTTCGTCGGCGATGGCCGTCAGGACATTCTCACCGGGTTCGAGTTCGATTTCCGTTACGGTTGCCACCTCGCCGCCCGAGGTCAATGCGGCCTTGGCGGCCTCCACCAGGGCCTCGGCATCCGTGAGGTCGTTGTCGATGAAGGCGGCCTGGTCGCCGGCGGCGACCAGGGTTCCGGCGTCGTCGGTGTCGCTTTCGCCGTTGGCGTCCCCGGCGTCGGTGGCGGCGTCGGCGGTGGCGGCCGCCGCGCCGTCATACATGAAGCGGGGTTCGAGGGCCAGCATGTAACTGCCGCCGTCGTCGTGGAGCGTTGCCATCGTTGTTGCCATGGTTTTTTACCTCGAATAATTTTGCCGCGCCGATGATTTTGCCGCGCAAAACCCTATGTTATTACATGAACCCCGCAGGGGGGGTCTCTCAGGATGGTTCTATTTTTAGGAACTATATAACCTTAAATATCCAAGGGAGCCGCTCTTCGAGGGGCATATTCGTAAAGCGGGCCTTTCGACCGGCGCTCCCAGGGGCCGCTCTTCGAGGGGCGTATTGGTAAAGCGGGCCTTTCGACCAGCGCGCCCAGCGTTGCCCTTTAGTTGAATTTATCGCGGGAAATAAGCCCTATCGAAGGGGCCCTGGGAGCGCCGGTCTCCAGGCCGGCATGAAGAATCCCGCGCCCTTGGCGAAGGTATAGAGCCCCCCCTTCCTTAATAATTATTTGACAGGGGCATTATTACCGACTATTCACATTCGCGCAACGGTCTAAAGAGTCGAACCCAGGGCGGTGATTTTCCGTTCATTTGTATCGGGAATCCCCGGCGCGCGGGGGATGGATATCGCGCCGGGGGGCGATGGCGCCGGGGAATTCGTTGTATTTTAGCGACTTGTTGGGATGGCGCTATAGCCCTTCCCGGTCTATTCCGTCCCACGAGCCCCTTGTGGGGGAACGGCCCCATGGGCCTTATGGATGAAGTGGGATTGTGATGATGATTTGGAATGACGAATCCTTGATCCGGATCTCGATTCCCGAGCAACGCCTGACGTTGGTGGCCCAGGGCCTCACCGTGGCGGAGTTCCCGGTCTCCACGGGGGCGAAGGGTCCGGGGGAGCGGATGGGGAGCGGTTGCACGCCCCGGGGGTGGCACCGGGTGCGGGCGAAGATCGGGGCGGGGGCCCCGGTGAATACGGTGTTTCGGGGACGCCGCCCCACGGGGGAGATCCACGGGCCGGGATTGGCGGCGCGATACCCGGAGCGGGACTGGATACTGACCCGCATCCTGTGGCTGGGGGGCCTGGAGCCGGGCAGGAACCGCTTTCGGGAGGTGGATACCCAGCGTCGGTTCATCTATATCCACGGCTGCCCGGCGGGTTCGAGGATGGGGGTTCCCCTGTCCCACGGCTGCATCCGGATGCGGAACGCGGATGTGATGGCGGTGTTCGATGAGGCGTGGCCGGGGATGTTGGTGGCGATAGAAGGGGGGGCGGGATGGCCCCTCGATGACGGAATCGGGAACAAACCGACGAAGGAGTCCCCCTGAATCTTTTCGGTTCCGGCTTTGCGGGGTTGGCGTTCGTGGGTGGGTGGGCTGCTTTTCGATACGGTCGCTATCGATATCGCCGTGGGTTTCGCCATGGATAAGGGGAGGAGGAATCCATGGCGATGGCGATAGGTTCGAGGTCGAGTCGAACGAATTCGAGCCCGGGTCCATCGGGCTCGAGCTTCACCGGGAGAAACCCGAGCGCCAACGGGGCGGACCCGGGCCCGAATCCGACAGATCCGGGCCGGAATCCGACAGGTCGGAGCCACAACCGGAGGGATCGGGGCCCGGACGGAAGGGATCCGGGCCCGGACGGAAGGAATCGAAGCCGGAGCGCGATGTACTCGAGCCTTAGAAGCCGTTTGGAAATTCGCATCGTAGAGGCGGTGCGGTGCTCCCGATTGTGACTCCCGCAAGACACGATGGGGGCGAAAATCAAGGATTGTAGTGGACGACATGACGCCCAACCACATAACGAACCTCGCCCCCGTCGCAACGCGGCAGGACGCAATTCGGGCGCCGCGGCGGTAGATGACGAATTTCCAAACAGCTTCTTGATGAGGCGCAACTTCCGTTGCCACTGGAATTGCGAGAGCGGATGGTGTTTTACGTAGCGGGATCGCCCGATGTTGTTTATCTGTCTATGTCCTCATGCATAACGCCCCATACCTTATTTACCAAGAACCCGAATGAAACGGCAAGCCCGTATTTTACGATTGCCATCAGAATGGTTTCGACCTTTTCTATGTCGGAATAGATATTATAGGCATAGGTTCCGCTCAAGAATATTATAAAAACGAAAGAAAAGAGCAACGATGAGGATAAGCCCAGCGCTAATACGCGCATCGCCCATTTTATTATTAGCCTGGAGGCTTCACGTATTTCAAGCTTTCCTTGTCTTGTCGATTTGCTGGATATCGTTGTCCGAAAAACCCTCGCGCTCGATTGCATTCCCGCCACTGAGAAGGCCCTGTGGGCGCTCTATCCACTGGCCCTCGCCCTGGCGCGGGGCCTGTTTCTCACCCCTCGCACCCGAGCTCCTCACCTTTACCCTGATGATTCCCTTACCGGACAAGGTCTAAACGTCGCCTCATTTCATCGCTCGATATCCCACCTTCTTTTTCGTGCCGCGCCCTGGATTGCCCGATGATTTTGATAAATTCGGGGTTTGTGCTCAAGGAAAGTGTTTCGAAGTCGGTGTCTTTCATATCCAATAAGGCCATCAGCGGCTTTCCATCGGACGTGATGACCACCGGTTCGGCGGCAATCACACGGGCGTACTCCGCGAGCGATGCCGTCGCTTCGGAAATATCCATGGTTTTCATATCTCGAACACCTTTTTTCCTATTCTCAGAGTATTGTGCGCCTTGATACCTATCGCGCGAATATAAACGCAAGATTCAGGGGACTCAACCACATCGTAAAACACTTTGAAGTCACCGATGCGGAGTTCCCACGGCGCTAGCCGATTCGGGCGCATGGACTTTCGATTCCCGGTTTCCACCGTCGGTGGATACGCAAGTTGAGTATCCACCGCATCGAGTATGATTTTTTGCTCATCTTGCGGTGAATTCACGCAGATGTCCTTCCACATCGGGAGAATATTCCATGCGATAGGGCATATTTTATACTTCGCAGGGGCCATTTGTTTAATTTCCAAAACAGCCGAAACGCCGGATTGCATCCGAGATAACTCTTATCATTAAATGTGTTATAGACACGGATACTATCGGCGCTTGTTCTAGGGAAAGTTCAAAATCCCGACGTTAAAAGTATACACGCCGAGCGTTCGAATTATGGGGGAGAACGAAAAGGCGCGCGCGATAAACGCGCGCAAATGAGTCAAGCCGGCCTGGAGACCGGCGCTCCCAGCGTCGAGGTTATCGCAAGAGACAAGCTATATCGAAGTCCCCACTGGGCGCGCCGGTCTCCAGGCCGGCTTTATCGATAGGCCGCTCGCAAGAGCGGCGGGCGTGGCTGGGGTCACCGGGATCCGGGTGGCTGGGGTCGAACGAAGTGAGCCCCCAGTTCGGCCCGGCAAAAAGACCGGGGGCTCGCGTCTGCCTGTCGTAGAAGGCCATGGCAGACGCTCGACCCCTATTGCTATCGCCATCGTTGTCGAAAAGGCTCGAAAAAGATCGAACGCGATAGCGATGGCGGCCTTTTTGCCCCGAAGGGACTATGTATTCTACTCCCGACGGCCCATCCCCCACTTCCCGCGCCCCAGGACGGCCACCAGGGCGAACAAGAGGGTCGCGGCCACCACGATGGCCGGTCCCGTGGGGATATCCCACCGGAGGGAGGCGGCGAGTCCCCCGATGACGGAGAGGGCCCCCAGGAGCGCGGCGATGATGGCCATCCGTTCGGGGGTCGCCGCCAGATAGCGGGCGGCGGCGGGGGGGACCAGGAGCAGGGAGACGATGAGCAGGACCCCGACGACTTTCATGCCGATGGCGATGACGCAGGCCATCATGAGGACGAAGATGAAGCGCACCCGCTCCACCGGGACGCCTTCCACGGCGGCGAGATCGGGCTGGACGGTGGCGGAGAGGAGCGGGCGCCAGATGATCAACAGGGTGGCGAGTATCAGGAGGGAGAGGCCATGGATGAGGTAGATGTCCTGGGGCGTGATGGCCAGGATGTCGCCGAAGAGGTAGGCGTTGAGATCGATGCGCAGTTCCTCCATGGCGGCGATGGCGATGAGGCCGAGGGCCAGGGAACCGTGGGCGAGGATGCCCAGCAGTGTGTCGCTGGCCAGGATCTTTTGGCGCTCCAGGAGGGCGAGGAGCGTGGCGAATAGGAGGCAGAAGACCAGGATGCCCAGCTCCGCGCTGACCCCCATGAGGAACCCCAGGGCGACGCCCAGGAGGGCGGAGTGGGACAGGGCCGCGCCGAAGTAGGCCATGCGCCGCCAGATGACGATACACCCCAGGGGGCCGGCCACCAGGGCGATGCCGATGCCGCCCAAGAGGGCGCGCAGGAGGAAGTCATCCATTACGCGCCATCGTCACGGCTCGCCGGGTCATGGCTGGCCATGTGGAAAACGGCATGGAGGGCGCCGAATAGTCCGGGGAGGGGGGTGAGGGTGGGGCTGTCGGTGTTTTTGGTGAAGACATCCCCTTCCAGCCTTCCGAATTCCCACAATTTCCCGTCCGTGACGATGCCGTAGACGGCCCTCTCGGACAGGTTAAGATTCCTGGCGGCAATCAATTCGGAGAGGCATTGGGCCCATCCCTGCTCGAAGTCATTCCTTTTGGCCTCGGCGACGATGAGCAGGGGATGCTCCAGGACGGTTTTTCCCAACTCGGATCGCCGGGAGACGATATAGTCCGGCGTGCCGTTCAGTTTGTCATCGAAGGCGATGGGTTTTCGGACCCAAAGGGATGTGGTTCGGCAATAATGTTTGTAGACCTCCCGCACGATGGGGAAGATGACCATCTGGCATCTGGCGGCCTCGGAGGAGAACATGTCCATGTTCTCCCGGTTGAAGGCGAATTCGGAGAGGAAGCCCGACGAGGGCTCCCAGGGTCTTGGCGCGATGAAGCCTTGTTCCCGGTATTTTATTCGGTAGTCGGTCTGTACCTGGGCAAGGGTTTTGTAGTCGCTGAAGGGCATGGTTTCGGACTCTCGAGGGGGCGGGGTCGGGAGATTAGGGGGTCCCGGTGGCCGCCGGGGGCGATGGCCTACCGGACGTCCGACGCGCCCCCCAGGAGGGCCTCTATCTCGTCCGCCTCGCGCGGGACAGCGCGGCTGAGGATCTCGGGGCCGTCCTTGGTAATGAGGATGTCGTCCTCGATGCGTACCCCGATGTCCCACCATTTCTTGGGTATCTTATCGTTTCCGCCGGGGATATAGAGACCCGGCTCCACGGTCAGGGTCATGCCCGCTTCCAACAGCCGCCACTGGCCATCGACCTTGTAATCCCCCACATCGTGTACATCCAGACCCAGCCAATGCCCGGTTCGGTGCATGAAGAACTTTTTGTACTTCCCGTTCTTGATGAGGGTCTTCACGCGGCCCTTCAGGAACCCCAGGGTCACCAGTCCCTCGGTGAGGACCCGCACGACGGCGTCGTGCATGTCGTTCCAGTGATTGCCGACCCTGGCCTGTTCCATGGCGGCCTTTTGGGATTCCAGGACGAGCTGATAGATCTCCCTTTGGGCGGGCCGGAATCTTCCGTTGACGGGGAAGGTCCGGGTGATATCGGCGGCGTAGTAGCGGTATTCCGCGCCGGCGTCGATCAACAAGAGGGCGCCGTCCTTGAGGGTGCTGTGGTTGTCCATATAGTGGAGAACGCAACCGTTGGCCCCGCCGGCGACGATGGCGGGGTAGGCGTGGGAGCGGCAGCCGGACCGGAGGAATTCGTGGCTCAATTCGGCCTCGATCTGGTATTCGGTCATGCCGGGACGGCACATGGCCATGGCCCGCCGATGGGCGAGCGCGCTGATGTCGGCGGCCTTGCGCAGGAGATCGATCTCGTACGGGCTCTTGAAGAGCCGCATTTCGTGCAATAAGTGATCGAACGTGACGAACTCGGTGGGCGCGCCGGTCCCCTGGCGGGATTTTGCCCTGAGCTTGCGGAGCCAGCCGACGATTTTCTGATCGAACTCGGGATAATCCCCCATGGCATGGAAGACCCGTTTTTTGTTTTCCATGAGGCCGGGGAGGATGTCATCCACATCCCCGATGGGGAAGGCGTCGTCGGCGCCGAAACGGTCGCAGGCGCCTTCGAGGCCCGCCCGGGCCCCGAGCCATTTTTCCTGTTTGGGGTCCCGTTCCCGGCAAAACAGCAGGAATTCGCCCTTGGCGCGTCCGGGGCAGAATACGGCCAGGGACTCGGGTTCGGGGAAAGCGGTGAGGTAGTAGAAATCGGAGTCGGGGCGGAACGGGTATTCGATGTCCCGGTTGCGTATGCGGGTGGGACCCGAGGGGAGGATAGCGATACTCCCCTCCCCCATCAGATCCATCAGGTGCCGCCGACGGCGCTGGAATTCTTTCTTGGGATGGACCACGGATCTATTGTCTTCTATCGGGCCCTGTGCCCAATAGTGTGTCTACCGGGATAGTCTCTCGATGACGGAATTTCGAACGAAACGACGAAGAAATTCTCATGGGCCTTTTCGGTTCCGGCTCTGTCGGGTTTGGGGAAAGGTCATAGGTTTTTTGTCGGATTTTTTGTCGGTTCATGTACGGATGATGCCTATCCTCGATTCGAGAGAATGAAAGGGGATTCCGATGGTTCGGATTGTCATGACTATACCATAGACCTGAACCGACAAAAAAATACATCGCCCGACAATCACCCGAGGAGATTCAGGACGCTCTCTTTCAACTTCCCGAAGACATCGGGGCCCTCGACGTCCATGATCTGATCGATGACCCAACGGTTCGTTTGGTTGGCCGGCAGGGTTTTCAGGACCCCGTCGCCGAAATACCGCAGGAGATCGTAACCGGGCCGACCGTCTTCGAAGGACAGTGTGGCATAGTCGCGCAGGCGCTCATTGAGCATTTCGATGAACGGACGGCGATAATTGCCGGGGCCCGCGATGTCCAGGAGATTATCTTGGATTTGATCGGCCAGTTTCCGACCCAGGATATTGATGAATACCTCACGGTCCTCGTCCTCCAGGCGTTCGAAGGCCAAGCGGTCCGTGGATTGGACCAGGAAGGCGACGAATTCGTTGATGACCCCGACCCGCTCTTTGTCGGAGAGGTATTCGAAACCCTCGCCGTGGAGCCCCTTGGCCCCTTCCAGGGACAGACGCCAGATGATATAAGCAATAGCCCCGGCGTTGTCCTCCAGGGTCTTCAAGGAGGGTTTGTTCCTGTCGGACCGATGCCAGGTATTTTTGATACGATAGGCCATGGTTTTGTCTTACCGATTTTTCGATGGTCTCCGAAACACTTCGGAGCCTGTCCGAATGAACAGGTCCCGTAGAGAAAAGTGGGAAAATGATACCGAGGAGAATGCGGGATGAAAAGGTCACAGACAGGCGCCCATAATAGACTGAGAGATCATGGGGACTATAGATTCCGAATCGGGCTCTTTCCTTAACGTTCAACCCGGCATGAAATCAGAGTCCATCGGATGATGCCCAATGGTAAGGGGGAATGATGAGCGACACACCCGAAAACGACCGGCTACTGCGCGCATTGGCCCGCCAGCCGGTGGACGTAACCCCGGTTTGGCTCATGCGCCAGGCGGGTCGTTACCTACCCGAATATCGGCAGCTCCGGGCGCGCGCGGGTAGTTTCCTGGGTCTTTGCACGGACCCGGAACTCGCCTGCGAGGTCACGCTCCAACCCCTCCGCCGATTCCCCCTGGATGCGGCGATTGTGTTCTCCGATATCCTGACCATCCCCGGGGCCATGGGTCTCGGTCTGACGTTCGCGGAGGGGGAAGGTCCGCACTTCCAGCGTCCGGTGCGAAACGCCAGGGATGTCGACCGTCTCGGCATACCCGATCCGGAGGGCGAGCTTCGCTATGTCACGGATGCGCTTCGCCGGGTTCGACGCGAACTGGATAACCGCGTGCCGCTCATCGGCTTTGCCGGTAGTCCCTGGACCCTGGCCAGCTATATGGTGGAAGGGGGCGGTTCCACGGATTTTCGCCATATCAAGGGCATGATGTTCCGGGAACCGGCGCTTATCCATCGCCTGCTCGCCCTATTGGCCAATGCCGTTATCGATTACTTACGCGCCCAGGTCGACGCCGGGGCCCAGGCGCTCATGCTCTTCGATACTTGGGGCGGGGTACTCTCGACACCGGATTACCGGAGATTCTCCCTGGAATATCTCAGCCGCATCGTCGCCGGCATACGGGAGACACGCGTCCCCCTCATCCTGTTCACCAAGGGGGGCGGGGCCTGGATCGAAGCGATGGCGGACACCGGTTGCGACGCCATCGGTCTCGATTGGACCACCGAGATGGGAAAGGCGCGGGGCCGGGTCGGGGACAGGGTGGCCCTCCAGGGAAACGCGGACCCTTGCATCCTGTACGCGCCGCCGGAGCGGATTCGACAGGAAGTGGGCGCGATACTGGAAGGATTCGGTCACGGCAGCGGACATATCTTCAATCTCGGCCATGGCGTGCATCCCCATGTGGATCCGGAAAAGGTCGGGGTGTTGATCGATGCCGTGCATGAATTGAGCGCGCCCTATCATAGTCATTCCTCGTAAACCGCCCATGGCGGTTCGTGAGGAATGACATGCCCGAACGCTGCGTTCGGATAAGGAGCCCGAAATGCCACAAAAATCCCTTCTGGCATGGTTATCGGAAAAAGATGCCCTCTGGGCCTGGCAGACCGTGCTGGATACCCTGGCCTTTGGCGAGGGGGTTCCGTTGCGGTTGATCGATGCCCGCTGTCTGCAAAACTTTCATTCCTGCCTGCGTTCCATATGTGACGATCCTGAAGTGCAGGCCCTCATCGATGTAAGGCCTTTTGGGCACGGTTCGTTGTGCAAGACATTCGACGCGTATTTTGGTTCCGAAAAGAATTTCGAGAAAAAGATCAAAACGTGGGTGTGGCGCGCAGAGGCATTACGAGAGGCCATAAGGAGGGGGACTCTGCCGGATGCTGTTCGTGGCAAGCCGGTCTTTTCCCGGAAAACACTGCTGTTATTCGATGCGGCATTCCCGTTTTTCAGAAAAAAGTTCTTCAAGACTTTGACCGCCAACGCCATTCCCCTGGATTTCCTGAGCAAGCTTGTGATGTCGTATTGGCGTTGGTACAAGTTACTGTGGTTGTATCACGAATTCATGATTCGGGGAGGGCTTGAAAAAGACAGACGGGATGGTTCATGGAACGTTTGCGAGCCGGCCTTCGAGATCCCCGGCCTGTATTTTGTCTGGCGCAGGTTAGCAACCCATCCCGAGCTGTTGCTGCTTGTCGGGCCGGTATTCGGTTCACGTACCGCATCATCCCACGACATGGACCATGCGGCTACCCTTTTAATGGAATTTCAGCGCAGGGTCGAGGGAAGTGATAGCATCTTGATACAAGAAGAGCGTTTCCTACGCGCTGCCCACGCCGAACCACCGGTCCCGTTGCCCAATCTCACGCTCTCCGCCGATCGGGTTATCGACGCATTGGAACTCCTCGGTACGTTGAATCTGCCGGAACAACCAATTCAACTATATAGTCCCGATCTCCGTTCGATGGCCCTTTGGGCGCTGTTTATCCAACAACAGAAAAAATACCTGTCTCTTGCCTGTCAGCAATACATGAGCGAGACGGACCGTATCGCCGTCGTCCTGTACCGGGAAACCGCTTCATCGGCAGAGATGTGGGGGAAATCTCCGTTCGCGCGTATCACGGCAGACGCGGTGGAGTTGGGCACCCATGAAAGGGATGGCTCGCCCGATCTGTTACCCGACGACGACGGCGGGTCCGGTTTCCGTCTATGCCTGTCGGAATCGAGTCTGGGAGAAGCCGCCTCCCTGGAATTGCGGGAAGAACTCCAGCTTCACTTCGGCCGCCTGTTCATCGATTATCATCGGCACGTAACGCTTTTTAATAACGAACGCCTGCCGATCATGAATGATCGGCTCCAAAGCCACTGGGTTAGGCTCCTTTCGGAGGATTCCCATGCCGCCGGACCTTATGCCAATCTGGCCCATCGCATTTCCGCCCGGATCACGGAATTGTTGCGGGCCGATATCACGACGCTCTATGACTACGAGACGGTGGAGAAACACTATGGGGCATTGAAGGCCATTGGGATGTACTTCAGTGATCCATTCCACCGAAAGTATGCGGGAAACCTAGAATCGGAAATGCAAGGAATTTCCGGTACCGATGATCGCCATCGTTCAGTGTGTTATCGGGCGATAGATGATCACCGGCAAAAGATCATTTTCGACTCGGATCCGAAGACAGGTGTCTCTGTTCCGCCCGACGAGCCTATCTATGTGCCTCAGGGAGAGGATACGCCCGTTTTCCGCGGCACGATTGCCACCCCCATCACATTCAACGACCGTCTGATCGCATTGCTGGAAGTCAATACCCTGGAACCCTGGATGTTCCGCAAAGCGCAATTGTTTTCCTTGCAACAGATCGCCAGCGCGCTTTCTCCCTTCCTGTATCAACACCGTTACCTACAGGCCTTGCAGGGCATCCAGGAGGCCATTTTGCGCTTCCATGCCAAGGAGAGCCGGGAAGATAAGCTATACAACGATATTTGCAAACTGCTAACCGGATTGTTTGTCTGCCACGGCGCGGCCATGTGGGTGCGGGATATCGAGAATACCAATCGTTTCATCAGGAAGGGGTCCCACAATGTAGAGCGCCAACATAAACAGTTGGATTTGGGTGAAAACAAATCCTTTACGGAGTGGTGCATCGAGGAATTCAGCCATGGTGGAGGTACGCATCACTTCAATACGAACTGCGAGGATACAAGCAGGTCCGTCATAAATCGTGAAGAACTCTTGAAAGCCGGTATCAAAACCCTGACGATTGTGTTGATTTCCAACGATCGAAGAGAAATCACTGCCGCCATCACCCTGTACGGAAAAGGCGATTACGAACCGTACGACGCCGCCTGGGATGGCATTATGGATTTCATCGGCAGTTATATCTCCCTGGCGGTAGAGGCCGTGAATGCCTTTGTCTTGACTCAGAGACACTATGAAGCGGTCCACGTACATGAGCTGTATCACGATGCAGCCCTGATTGCCGATAAAGGGAAAAAATTGGCCCATAGCATGCAGGGATTGCAGGATGGCGTGAAGACCTTTTTGGATACATTGGATGATCCCCGCTTCAGGGAGGAACTGAATCGTCTTCTACCGGACATGGTGGGGGATACCCGTCTCAAGGCACTTAGGAATTTACCGCATCAATTGAATTCCAGCCTGTTTCTCGTCGATAAGGACCTGGAATACTATTCGTCGACCCTGTTGACGCGGATCACCACACTGTTTGGAAAGGATTCGCACAATCTGCCCCCAAAATCGGAGGATTTCCTGCAAGCCACGGGAGACGTCAAGTTGGCAAGGTCGATCGACTGGGATGAAGAAGAAAAATGGGTTTACCTTCGGGATATCTATCTGAGTTTCAGGGAAGGCAATCGCAGAGCCAGGGAAAAGGGTCTGTTTTTCGACTTCGATGCAGGCGGGCTTCCTCACCTGGAGATATTTGCGCCAAGAACGATAATCACGACCGTTTTTCGAAACCTGTTGACCAATGCCGTCAAATACTCCCTGTCGAACGAACCTGTCACCATTACCCAAAAGCAGACCAGAGGAGGCTCGATCTCCCTCTCCATACAAAGTAAGGGCCGTAGTTTCGACAGGCCTGGCGAGGACCTATATATCCTTGGCCCAAACCATCGAGGCAGTAATGCGGAGAAAATAGGTCGGGAAGAGGAAGGGGGCTTGGGCATGGGGCTCTATATCGTCGATCAGCTGTGCCGCCATCTTCTTGATATAGGTTTCCGCTTTCGGGAAGAACCCAAAGGCGGCGGGGTATCCATGTTCCACGCGGAATTGCTTTTTTCAGAGAATAAAGTGAGGTATCAATATGGGCAAGGTTTCTCGGGATGAGAATCGGCGTCCCATTATCCTATGGGTAGAAGACGATCCTTCCGTATCCTTGTTACGTTTTATCCCGGAAGAAATAGCGGAAAAAGAAGCCACCCTGAAGGCGGCAACCGGAGTGAGGCAACTTGCATCTATTCTAAATGAAATCGATGAAAACGGCGATTTAGGCCGCATAAAAGGCATCATCCTGGATATCATGATCCCTGGGACACCCGATTTGGCGGTATTTAAACGGCCCGACGTCAAGTTAGGTCGCCGTGGCGAGGAAACAGGGATGAAACTGCTCGAATATGTATTTCGAAACAAAGACGAAAACAATGCGTTCCGGGCGTTGAACGATGTTCCCATCCTGGTATTGACCATCAAACCAACGACATATCAAAGCGATTTCGATGAAGATAAATACGATGGAAAAATCCGGCTGGTAAGAAAATTCGATCGTTTCTCCAAATGGGAATCCGAGGTGAAGCGTTGGATTGCGGATCGAACAGGATGATAGACAGGATTAGGCGGATAAAGGATCGACTCAAAGGATTCTTCCTGGATAATGCCATATTGTTCAAGCGTGGAGTGGCTGTCTCCCTGGGTGCGGTAATAGTCGCCGCTGTATTGTCGGTTATGCTTTTTTCCTTATGGCCTCATGTCGCCACATGGTGGGGAGGCGGATCGCCGACATATGTACAGTTCGTTCCCTGCGATAGTAGTCACTCCATGGCCCCGGACGTAGCAGGCGATAAGGACTGCTACCCTGTCGAGACGCTCCGAAGCCTCGATAAAGCGCTGCGCATCAGCGATGCAATCGCTTTACTGGCAGTACTGGTGACAATCGTTACGCTCATGCTACCGGTTTTTGGTTTCCTCTCTATCAGGCTGGAAAGAAGGTCTATCGAGAAGGATATGGATAGAAGATTCGGCGAATTGACTCAAAAACAGCACGAACGCATGAGTAGCGAATTATCAAGACTGAATGCTTATCCGACACTGTTGTCACTCGCCAATCTGACAGCCGATAAATACGCCACCGATCCCATCGGGAAAAATGATTCGGACAATTCGGAAACCACCGTAGAGGCCGAGGAAAGAATAAGCCGGATAGAGAAAACAATAGGCCGAATAAGAGAACATTCCGCCAACGCCGATCGTGTCAGGAGCGCCCTGACGAACCTGCTGGAAGAGAGTGACAAGAACTTCGTGGCAGGATTGAATATCCTGAGTGGTTTTATTGAAAATACGGATAATCTCTCGCCAAGTGAGTTCATCATAGCGGTCAAAACATACCTGTATGAAATTTACAAAGCAAATTATGTGGACACCGATACAAAGACCAAGGAATTCAGGGAATTCGTCGAGAAAAAATTCAAGCGCCGAATCGATGTCTTCCTCTCTGAACAAGACCCATGATTCTTGAAATCTTTCGATCATTTCCCTCCCGAGCGCAAGTTTTCCCGCGCACTGGGACGGCTGCGTGAAGTGATCGAGAATCCCCCCCGAACCGCCTTCCCCCGTGGCATGTAAGGCCGCCCGTTCAACCCCATCGATGTTCACCACCCTCCTCAAAGGCCTCTGCATGGGCTGCGCCGACATCATCCCCGGCGTCAGTGGCGGCACCGTGGCGTTTATTCTGGGATTCTATCCGCGCCTGGTGAGCGCACTACGGGCCTTCGATGGCGCTTTGCTGGCCCTTCTCTACCGGGGCCGATTCCGCGCTGCGGCGCGGCATACGGATTGGGTCTTTTTGCTGCCTTTGGGCATCGGAGTCATGGCGGCTTTCGGGGTTTTTACCCACATCATTCCGTTGCCGACCCTCATCCGCGCTTACCCGTCACTGGTCTACGGGCTCTTTTTTGGCCTGCTGACGGCCTCCATTGGTCTGTTGATGCGGGATTTGGGGCGCATGGGCGCATCCGATGGCCTGTGGCTCCTCTCCGGCATCATCATGGGTTACGGGCTGGTGAACATCCTCCCCATGGATACCCCCGAGGCGCCCTGGTTCATCTTCGCAAGCGGCGCGCTGGCCATCTGCGCCATGATATTGCCCGGCGTCTCCGGCGCCTTCATCCTCCTTATCCTGAAAAAATACGCCTATCTGTTGGACGCCATCGCCAGGCTGGATTTTGGCGTGCTCGCGCCCTTTATCCTGGGCGCGGTAGTAGGATTGCTGTTGTTCAGCCGCGTTCTGGTCCGGCTTTTATCGCGGTTTTACCGACAGACATTCGCCGTGATCACGGGGATGTTGATAGGGACGCTGTGGGTGATCTGGCCATTCCAGGAACGCCTCTATCAGCAGATTGGCGGCAAGGCCCATCTCATCGGCAGCACGCCCGTATGGCCGGGGGCGTTGGATGGGATGACGATGGCGACAGTCGGCCTGATCGTGACGGGGGCGGCGATGGTAATGGCCCTGGATCGGTTTGCAAAACGGCCCGAACTCCGGGCCGGAACCAAGAATACTTCGAACGGGCGTATTTCAAACTTTGGGCAAAACAAGCGCCGATGACATGGAAGCACGTACCATTATCACAGAAAATCACTCCCCGAACCGCTCCATGACCTCCAAAAGAAGCGCATCATCCGGCGCCGTTTCCAGCGCCGCATCCCACACTTTCCGGGCCGCCTTGTGTTCGCCGGTGACCCATAGGACTTCCCCTAAATGCGCGGCGACTTCCGGGTCCTGTTGGATGGCGAGGGCGCGTTGGAGATAGCCGATGGACTCCTGATGTCGACCCAGACGGTAAAGTACCCAACCCATGCTATCCAGGATGTAGTAATTCTCCGGTTGCAGGCGAAGCGCCCGCCGGATCATGGCCATGGCCTCTTGGTAGCGATCGGTCTTATCGGCCAGTGTGTACCCCAGGGCATTGAGCGCATCGACATGGTCGGGTTTCCGGGACAGCAGTTCTCTGAGGTCCCGCTCCAGGCGGGACACCTGTCCCATTCTGCCGGCAAGCATGGCGCGTGCGTAGAGAAGGTCATTGTCTTTCGGATGACTTTCCAGCGCCGCATCGTATACGGACATGGCTGCCTCGAGATGGCCCGCGTCGGTCAGAATCAGCCCATCCATTTGATATAAACGGATGGCGTCTTCCCCACTTTTCGGCAATATGCCATGCAGATGCGCCCGTGCCCCTCGTAGATTTCCTTGTTTTGCCAGCAGGGCCGCAATGCGTAGCTGTGCATTCAGGTAATGCTGTCCGTACGCGACCTTGCGATAAGCGTCCATTGCCATTCGGAGGTTTTTTTGCGATTCGGCCAGTTGCCCCAGGTTGAAGTAGGTCTCCTGGGTGAGATTTTCCTGATTGGTAAGGTAACGCAGGTGTTTATGGGCCTTGTTCGGGCGCCCGGTTTGTAGCAGGAGGAGCGCCAAGGTATAGCGGATCTCCGCATCGTTCGGATCGATGGCAAGCAGCCGTTCAAGTTGCTCGCGCGCCGTTTCATACCGTTTTTCCGCGATGGATAACCTCGCCAGGTTGATGCGGATATCCTCATCATCGACGCCATTTGCCAACGCCTCGGAAAGGACATCCAAGGCCTTCGCGGTTTGGCCCCGATTGCGTAAAGCCTGGGCATAATATATGTGTGCCGTCGGGTTTTTCTTGTCCGCTGCGATCACTTCTTCCAGCAAATCAATGGCCCGATCCACCTTTTCGATACGGAAAAGAAAATGCGCGAGCGCAAATGAGGCAACCGGTTCGGCGCGTGACTTGTCACTGTGCTCGGCCACATATTCGGCAACTATCCGCTCCATGGCCGCCAATGCGACCTCCCGGTCTTTCCCTTGGCTCAAGAGTCCGGCTACCGTCAGTAATCCTTGGTCCGGGGGCGAATCGGGATGATTCATCAGCCCGCGGAGAACCGGAACGGCTTCGTCCATATGCCCGCCGCGAACCAAAAAAGTGGCGTACGCCCGTTTTGCCTCCAGGGCATTGGGGTCGAGTCTCGTCCACAATTTCGCCGCTTGTAGGCCTTGCTCCCGGTCTCCGGCAAGGAGAGCGATATGGGTAGCTCTTTGCGCGATGGTCGTGTCCCGCGAGCCAATGGCGGCATCGAGATAGTTGGAGACCGCTGTCGGGATCCGATCGCGTTGTCCTGCCAATTCCGCTACCAACAGATGGTAGAGGACCTGTTCGGTAAGGCTTTTTTTGATCGGATTGGTCGCCGATTCGGCGACGGGAGAGGTACCATTATTGGCGGAGGAGATGTGGGTGTCGATCCGATCGCCCGTGATCCGATGACTTGTACACGCCACGCCAAAAATAACCACGATGAACAATGTAAGAATCATTTTGCCGCGCGGAATCCCATGGCCTAGTGCTGTACGCGCGATTATAGTCTTTATGAGAATCAATAGGTTGTTACTGATATAGAACTTACGCATTGACAGAGTGATGGAATTGAGGATTAAGGTGTTCCTTACCGGGTATACAAAGAAACGGACAAATTCCGCGACCACACCGTTGAAAAGATTCCTTTGCACTTGGTAACAATTTTTGAGCACGTCCATGAAGCACAAGCGTTGCAATTGAACGTAGGCGCAAATGGCAGTGAACACGTGATTTTGTATACCCGACATAGCGCGTACTTGGAAATACTCGATGGGACACAGCTGTTTGATAGCCCGATGGTACTGCTCGATTTGCCAATGTAGGGCATGGTAAGCAAATCGTCGAGGATAGGCATGGACCGGAGCTTTCGAGTCGGATCGACGAGGAATATACCCGCCACCCATTCTACGGAACGCGGCGGATGCGTACTTACCCGCGGGCGCAGAGTTACGGGGCGAGCCGCAAGCGGGTGCACAAACTGACGCGCAAGCTAGGCTCCGGGTAATTTTAAACTTGTGTCTTGTATAAAATACGTAACAAGTGCATTGGCGTCCTGTGCAGAGGGTACGCTCTTAGAAGCTGTTTGGAAATTTGCAATCTACCGCAGCGGCGCCCGAATTGCGTCCTGCCCCGTTGCGACGGGGGCGAGGTTCGTTATGGGCTTGGGGGTCGTGTCGTCCACTACAATCCTTGATTTTCGCCCCCATCGCGCCTTGCGGGAACCACAATCGGGCGCACCGCCTCTACGATGCGAATTTCCAAACAGCTTCTTACAAAAAAATCCCCTCTAAAAATTCCGCTGTGGGAACCGTCCCCTGGTAACCCACGGACGCCGTTCCCCAGCGAACACCGGTCTCGAGCGCAACGGGCATCTCTTCGCCCATGGCCAGGGCAAACGCGAGTCCGGCCGCAAACACATCTCCCGCCCCCGTGGTGTCCTTGGCGTGGACCTTCGGGGCCGGCTCCCGGAAGAGCACACCGTCCCCATAAGCGGCCGCGCCTGCCGGGCCGAACGTGATGACCATCCATTCCAACGCGGGACCGGCAATGCGCCTGCCGGCGGAAAACGGATCGGCGCAAAAGGCCGGGTCCAAATCGGAGGCCGAACCCACCAACACCCGCGCGGGACGAAAGCCTTCTATTGTCGGCGGTATGTGGGCGACGACAAGGCCCTGTTCGACCCGCCTTTCCAATACCGGCGTCAGCGCCGGATCGGCGCTGCGGACATAACAACAGTGCGCGGGGATATGGGCAAGATCGGTGGGGAGGGGGACCGGGGCGCGGGTCAGGTTGATCACCGTGCGCTCGCCATCCTTTTCCAACAAGACGAGGGAGCGGGTGGTGTGTTCCCCCTGGCCATCGATGCGATCGACGCAAACGCCGAGTTCCCGCAGCGCTCTCAGCAATGCCTTCCCTTGCGCATCGTTCCCTACCGCGCCGATCACAACCGTCTTTGGGCGAGGCGCGGTGTCCGACCGAGCCGACGCCATGGCGGCCAGCGCCATGGCGGTGTTAGCGGCCCCGCCGCCGATGCGCGTTTCCCGCCGGCTTCCCGAATTGTGTGAACCGGCCTGCAAAGGCCCGTCCAGACAGACGATCTCATCCCAGGCCACGGAACCGATGATCAGTATGGTCGGGGACATGATCTTCCCGCGCAAGAATTAGTGGCGGCGCCGTTCCTGAACCGCATCGGCGAGCGTTATCAGCAAGGGTTCGGTATCGTCCCAACCGATGCAGGCGTCGGTAATGCTTTGTCCGTAGTTCAACTCCTTATCCGGCGTCACATCCTGACGCCCGGCCATCAGATGGCCCTCGATCATCACGCCGAAGATCCGCCCATCTCCATCGGCGATCTGATGGGCCACATCCCGTCCCACCTCCAATTGCCGCTCCGGGATCTTCCGGCTGTTGGCGTGGCTGAAATCGATCATCAATCGTGGGGCCAGTTTCGCTTTCTCCATGGCCGCGACGGCGTCTTCCACACCCGCCCGATGGTAATTGGGGGACTTGCCGCCCCGTAGGATGATGTGAGCGTCTTCATTCCCCGCGGTGTAGACGATGGCCGCCAGGCCCTGTTTGGTAACGGACAGAAAGTGGTGGGGGCGCATGGCCGAACCGATGGCGTCCACGGCAATCTTCAGGTTGCCGTCCGTGCCGTTCTTGAAACCCACGGGACAGGACAGCCCCGAGGCCAGTTCCCGGTGCACCTGGCTTTCCGTGGTGCGCGCGCCGATGGCCCCCCAGCTCACCAGGTCCGCCACATATTGGGGCGTGATCACATCCAGAAACTCGGTTCCGGCGGGTATCCCCATGTCATTGAGATCCAGCAGCAGGCTTCTGGCCCGCCGTAGGCCTTCGTTGATCCGATAGCTCTCGTCCAGATACGGATCGTTGATCAACCCCTTCCAGCCCACGGTGGTGCGTGGTTTTTCGAAATACACCCGCATCACCAGCAGCAAATCGTGGGCCAGTTCGCGCTGCAGTTTCCGGAGCCGGGTGGCGTACTCTTTCGCCACTTCCGGGTCGTGGATGGAACAAGGTCCGACCACCACGATAAGACGGTCGTCTTTCCCTTGCAGGATCTCGTGTATCGCGCGCCGGGTCTCGGCAGTGGTTTTGGTCGCTTGTTCCGTGATGGGGAGTTCATTGTGCACCTCCGAAGGAGGCGCTACGTCATCAATCGCTTTAATGCGAAGATCGTCAGTGGTTTGGTTCATTTGTTCGATAGTTTAGGGTCAGTAGTGGGTAGTAGTGTCAATAATCGATAATTTATTTTGTTACGGAAATCTGTAACCAAAAAATAGTGGGGCCGGAAGGTAAGTTGCACACCGATGGAAATCTATCGTTTATCCGTCCGAGGTCGGCATTGTACCGCATTTGTCCGCGATATGAATTCCGCCCTGGCCGGAACCCAGGGCAACCGAATGAAAGTATTTTTATATTGACAAATCTGGCAAATGGAG
>CAZQHJ010000011.1:0-33275 GCA_964593225.1 uncultured Thiotrichales bacterium | reverse complement strand
GCCAACAGAATGCCGTAATTCAGCGTATTTAGTAAACTGTCACCGTAATTCGCCGGTATTTTTCTTCCAATATCGGCGTCATGATCATGTTTGCTTTTCCGTAAATAGCTCGAATGGCGTCGTAATCTTCGGCGTGGATGGATTTATCCGATATGCCCATCCAAACGTTCATGCCAATATCCGGGTTTCCGCTTGGTATGGGCAACGGCAATGACCGAAATGAATTCGGGTTCAATGGAATAGATGATGGCGTATGGAAATTTCCGAATGAGGCAACGCCTGAATGGGGCATGGAGTACGCGGAATCCGAATGGCATTTCACGGATGCGTTCGAGTTCGGATTCCACCGCCAAACGGAAACGCCGTCCCAGTCCGGGCTGATGCGCTTCATAGTACTTGACGGCTTCAAGAAACTCGGCGCGAGCGTCCGGGTTGAAGTGGACGGTGCTCATCCGAGCAATCTATCAGCCTCGGCGAAGACCTCGGATGCCGGGATCGGTTCAGCCTTGCCTTCCCTATACTCCCGATATCTTCGCTCTGCCTCGATTACCCATGCTGACTCGACATCGTCGAGGATCTCATCACCCAATGAACTTAGCAAACGATCAGCGAGAAAGGCGCGTTCTTGTCGGGGCAGGTTCAGTGCATCGTGCTCTACTTTTTCAAGAACGACAGACATGATTCATATCCTCAATATGCGTTCCCACGCAGAGCGTGGGAACGAGTAATGCCATATTCAGTGCATTTAGTAAACTTTCACCGTAATTAGGAGATAGAAGAAATCTGCTTACAGGCAGGCGCGGTCTATTTCAGAATAGATTTTTTCTTATAAGCCTATGCGCGTATCTCTTCGACAATAGGGTCATCTTTCAGGCAGACAAGTTCCTCTGGATTGCCTCTATCGGCATTCAGGCATATGCCAGCCGGCCTTGAGGTTCGGGGATCGTCCGCCCGAGTTCCATTGCCGTTTCGATCCATTCCTGAATAATTCTCTCGGCATTGAAAAGGGCTTCCTGATAGGTTTTGCCGTCGGCCATGCAACCGGGCAGCTCTGGCACCTCGGCGACGAAGGCGCGGTCTTCCTCGCTCCAGAAAATAATGATCTTGTATCTCGATCCCATAATTCAGTCCTCCAATCTCAGGTTGTACCGCAATATCACTTCCCGCACCTGTTTGACCTGATAGGGTTTGGCCTTCGCGTTCCGAGGCTGCAGATTCAGGATTTCGTCAACCCCGTCCATCGTGAAGATGTGGTGATCACCCCTGATCCGCTCGGAGAATCCAAGCCGCTCGAGCAGCGCGCACAGCCCGTCAAAAGAGACATTGGCATCCGACCGCCGGAGCAGGAGTTGCTGATATGACTTCTCGTGTCTTGCCATGGCAGCACTTTAGCGGAACAAAATCATTCTGTTGAAGTTCCATGTAAGGTGGCTCACCTTGAGTACCCGGCTGGCGGCATTGAGGGCATTCTGGACGAAGGAGACGCTATCGGGACCGGCCTTGAACATCGATTTGCGTTCCTTGGGGGTGAGATTGATGAGGAACGGCATCTTCTGGAGGATGGTATCGAAGGCGGCTTTGATGGCCTTGATGTCGGCGGGGGATAGGGTGGCGTCGATGTTTTGGTAAGGCATGGGGAGCTCCTTGGGGTTGGGTTGGTTTTTTGTGTGAGTGTGTGGGCTGACAAGCGGAAGTTGTCGAGATGCTTGGTCCCAACAAGAACATTGGGACCAAGCCTCAAAGAAACTTACGATTTATTGAAAACAAACTTCACCCGGCATGACCGTAAGTTTAATCCTTCCGTCATCGTCGAATATCTTATGTCCCAGATATCCCCATCATCGAAGTAATAGGGTCTTAGGGTGCTATCGGAGCAAGAACCATCCTTTATGGCGAAGGACAGATCTATTTCCCCTTTCTTCACTTTTTCACTCGCGATTGCCATAATCAAGGTATGCTCGAAGGAATGATATGCATTCTTCCATAAATGCGCCTTCATCAATTTTGGGCTTAGCGTGGCCGGTTCGAGTTCGTGCCAAATTCCTCCGGCACCGTGATCAACATATCGATTCAGAAAAAAGTTACTAGTTGCAATCCATTTTTGCACTGAATCTTTTCCCTTGTAGACCATTGCCGCCGCCTGGTCCATTTCGCAATGCATCCACCAGTGCTGACCTAGGGAAATATTTTTTTTCACCCACCACTCATTTTTTTCCGTGGGAAAATATTTTTCTCCCCAGGTACTCTCGCTTTTCAACGAATCGGGTTTGTTCCCCCCCCTTTCATCAATAGCATTGAATAACGTTTCTCCGTCTACGAATCCGTCATCAAGTATATGTTGTACACCATCTTCACCCTTCTGTTCAAAATGTTCATCCCCCACCAATTTACCCACCAGATAAATCATCCACCAAGCCTTCACGAAATGACCGAAATCGAAGTGTCGCCCGCCAAATTTTAGCTCTTTCCCGGATAGCTTTCCCCAAAAGCTGTTTACCGTAATCTGTTCATCATTCCATGGGTTCTTCTTTTTATCGACATGGAATTTATCAAGCATAATTTGGCACAGATCCATCATGGTCTGTTTCCACTCTTTCTTCCTTTTTTGATCTTCCTCCGCGTTCTCGGGCAGGATTGGATACAATAAAACCATGTAAGCATTCAGTTGGTCCAGGATCGCCACCAATTCCGAAGAAGCCTGATCCGTGGGTAGCCAACGGAAATCTAGCAATTTTTCTTTATCACCATCTTCACCATATTGATAAATGGCATAAGTGTCCATGATATAATCATGTTGCTTTAATATCCTGTCTAATACCCCTTTATCCCTCGTCAGATAATAAAAAAAGGCCAAACCTGTCAGGCTGTAAGCCTGATCCTGACTGGTTCGCAGATTCGGAGTATTCTCCGGCGCATTGCGGTCTTCAAGGATGGTGAGTGCGCCATATTCATCGAATCCATTATCCAGGGAATAATTGACGCCTTTTTGCATTACCTCGTAATACTGGGGATTGCCCGTCAGATGATATGCAACACCATAAGCGAAAGTTAGGCGAGAATGCATACGGGAATAATTCTTGCCCGCGTTTGCACCCATCCATTCCCCACCGCTCTTGGAAGCCCTATCCTTATATTCTCCGATAAATTCAGGTGTCAACGGTGTTCCGCCACTGAATGCATGAGTTGTAAATGGTTCACGTTCCTGCGATTCAGGATTCACTCTATCCCAAAATAGGATGAGATCCTCCTCCATATGGCGTATCCACTTTTTGGCATTGACGTTTTCTAGATAAGCCTTGTCCTCGGGAACAGCGTTGACCGATACGTTGTTGGTGTTCATTAATGAATCTCACTGGTTGCTGTCACTAATACATGTGTGTACATTCTCCACCACCTTGGATGGCAAAGCATTTATTGCTCATTTTCCCTATCTCTAATAGCTCGTTCTAAGCTATCTTTTATGTACTCCTTGCTTATTTCTCTTATAAAGTCGCTTATTCTAAGTATTGTAATACCACTAAAAGCTTTCTTTGTTCTTATGTTATTGACTAGAATGGGAGCATTCTTTTCTGTAAGCGCCAGGGCATTTTCACCCTTAAGAGCAATCTTTTCTTTGTTTGCATTACTCCTCTTGCTGTAATCATCAACAATGCGGTTAACGAGATCAACAAGAGTTTGTGCTATTGAGTGACTTTCATCATCGTTGGAATCCTGCTTTTCTAAGCAGGTAAAATGAAACACATAACCCCCGTTCCTATTAGGCAAAACGTCAAAGAACTCCTCCAATTTTAACTTATAAAAGTCATCTGATACGTTAGGCGCATTAGGATCGTCATATAAATCAGAGCTAATAAGACCCGCTGTTATCTCCGGTATACGAGGATACATTTCTTCGCAGTTTGTTTTGCGAGGCTCTGTACAGTCTGCCTTATGAGAAACAAAGTCACCAATATAGTATTTCGATTCCAGATAATCTTTATTCCTATCAGAATCATCAGTCGCATCCAACCTCCAATGAATACCTGGAATCTTAAATCCTATTGGAATCGTTTTCCAGTTTGCATCATTAAAGCATTCCGAAGCCTGACTGAGTATCGTGATTCCATGTTCATACAGAGATTTGCTATACCATTTCAGGAGATGATGATATCTCTTATCATACATATATAACCGTTTTTTAAATAAGTTCGGATTGCCTGCTAACTCATCGATAGTATTGTTATAAGTTAGTCCTTCTTCACTACAATAGTTTTTCCAACTTCTCTCAGCTAGTCTTCCAAAACATTGCATTGGTCCATGAAATGGGTATTTCCCCCAGTCATGCGTGTTGTACGAAGGGAAACGCATTTCACCTGATGGTCCAAGGCTAATATTTAATTCTTGTATATCACTAGGAAGGAAGTTTATATCCGATATAAATTGTTTAAACTCTTCCATAAATTCCGCATATAATCCTTTCACATAAGGATCCGCCCAAAGTGACACATATTCGAGTGAGGGAATTTCCGAGTTATTAAGGTAAGCGACATCTAGAATATCAAGTTTTATCCCTAAATCTTCCTGGGCAACATCTCTTACGTGATCCCAAACCCATAATGGGATTGGCATGTAGAAGTTGTCGCCCACATTCCCACCACATTGATGGAATGAAAAGATTGGTACAACTTTTAACGTTCTTCCATTCCCCAGATTATTAGAGACAAACTGAATTGTTTTGAAAATATCTTCGTAATAATTCCAGTCTGCGCGCAGATAAGAGTGGTTTCTAGATTTAACCATTCCCCACCAAATATCAACACTTACTGCATCTACATGCAGATTGGCCGCCTTCTCAATTTCATTTTTGAAGTAATCGAGATCTTCCTTCTTCCTGTATATATGAGAGATATAATTTCTTTCTCCAAGCCTGACTAGATTACCAGGCTCATAACTCCCAATGTGAAGAGGAGCCATAACGTTTAAAGAAAACCTATGCATCTATTTGATCTCCTTAGACATAATGCAACTTCTACGCATGAGGTCAATCTGTGGCTTCAGATCATTAAGATATAGAAAAAGCCCCCTCCAGCTTCCACCAGAAGGGGCGTCTTTTCACCTACCCATGCCTCCTATCCAACTCCGCGATTACCTTCTGGGCCGCAACCGGAATCACCGTCCCCGGACCAAAAATCGCAGAAGCCCCGTTCTCATACAGGAAATCGTAATCCTGGGCGGGGATGACGCCGCCCACCACCACCATGATATCCTCCCGATCCAGCGCCTTCAGCTCCTTCACCAACTCCGGCAATAGCGTTTTATGTCCGGCGGTCATGGTGCTCATGCCGATGACATGGGCGTCGTTTTCCACGGCCTGTTTGGCGACTTCGCCCGGGGTCTGGAAGAGCGCGCCGATGTCCACATCGAAGCCCAAGTCGGCGAAGGCGGTGGCGACGACCTTGGCGCCCCGGTCGTGGCCGTCCTGGCCGATCTTGGCGACCATGATGCGCGGGCGGCGACCTTCGCGTTCTTCGAAGGCTCCGATCATCTGGTGGACCTTCTTGAGCTCTTCGTCTTCGCCGAATTCCTTGCTATAGACGCCGCTGATGGAGCGGATGGCGGCCTTGTGGCGACCGTAGACCTTTTCCATGGCGTCGGATATTTCCCCAAGGGTAGCGCGGGCGCGAGCGGCCTCGACGCCCCGTTCCAGGAGGTTGCCCTTGCCGGTCTCGGCGGCGTCGGTGATGGCGTTCAGCGCCGCGCGGACCTTGGATTCATCCCGCTCGCTGCGGACCTTTTGGAGCCGCTCGATCTGGGCGCGGCGCACGGCGTCGTTGTCGATGTCCAGGATCTCCAGGGGTTCTTCCTTGGGGAGGCGATATTTGTTGCGCCCAACGACGGTTTCCTTGCCGGAGTCGATCTGGGCCTGACGGCGGGCGGCGGCCTCTTCGATGCGCATCTTGGGCAGCCCCGTCTCGATGGCCTTGGCCATGCCGCCGAGTTCCTCGACCTCCCGCATATGGCCCCAGGCGCGCTGGATGAGCTCCTGGGTCAATGCCTCCACGTAGTAGGAGCCACCCCAGGGGTCCACTACCTTGCAGATGCCGGTTTCATCCTGGAGATAGAGCTGAGTATTCCTAGCTATGCGCGCGGAGAAATCGGTGGGCAACGCGATGGCCTCGTCGAGGCCGTTGGTATGGAGGCTCTGGGTGTGCCCCAGGGCGGCGGCCATGCCTTCGATGACGGTGCGGGCCACGTTGTTATAGGGGTCTTGTTCCTGGAGGCTCCAGCCGGAGGTCTGGGAGTGGGTGCGAAGGGCCAGGGACTTGGGATTTTTGGGACCGAACTGGTTGACGGTCTTGGACCAGAGCAACCGCGCGGCCCGCATCTTGGCGACTTCCATGAAGTAGTTCATGCCGATGGCCCAGAAGAAGGAGAGGCGCGGGGCAAAGGCGTCGACATCCATGCCGGCGTTGATGCCGGTGCGAAGATACTCGAGACCGTCGGCCAGGGTGTAACCGAGCTCGATGTCGTTGGTGGCCCCGGCCTCTTGCATGTGATAACCGGAGATGCTGATGCTGTTGAACTTGGGCATCTCTTTGGTGGTGTAGGAGAAGATGTCCCCGATGATGCGGATGGAGGGGTCCGGCGGGTAGATGTAGGTGTTGCGCACCATGAACTCTTTCAGGATGTCGTTCTGGATGGTGCCGGTCAGCTGCTCGTGCTTGACGCCCTGTTCTTCGCCGGAGACGATGAAGTAGGAAAGGACGGGCAGGACGGCGCCGTTCATGGTCATGGAGACGGACATTTTGTCGAGCGGAATGCCGTCGAAGAGGATGTTCATGTCGGCCATGGAGTCGATGGCGACCCCAGCCTTGCCGACATCTCCCACTACCCGTTGGTTGTCGGAGTCGTAGCCCCGGTGGGTAGCGAGATCGAAGGCGATGCTAAGGCCCATCTGCCCCGCCGCGAGGTTGCGGCGGTAGAAGGCGTTGCTTTCTTCGGCGGTGGAGAACCCGGCGTACTGGCGGACGGTCCAGGGCTTGGTGACATACATGGAAGGATACGGCCCACGGAAGTAGGGCGGGATACCCGCCACGTGGCCGAGATGGGGGAAGCCGGCGATGTCTTCTTTGGTGTAGAGCGGGTTGACGTCGATGTTTTCCATGGTGCTGGAGACCATGTGCTCCAGGGTCTTGCCGGTGGTCTTTTCGACCTGGGACTTCCATGCGTCGAAACCGACGGCGGGGAAGTCGATGGCGTCATAGTCGAGTTTTGTGAAGTCGGGAGTTTGTGTCATTTTTTACTCCTGATAAATTTCTGCTACGCGGAAATTTATATGTATATTTTTACAAGTCAATACCCTTACATCGGGTACATTTTTTTGAGGAGTGCGTGGCTACCCACAAACCCCTTTGTTATTTCTTTTCTGGTGTTGATGAATCGAGGTACTCTTTTATCACCTGATCAAAGTTCTCGGGGAATTTTGTTTTGCAGGTAACTACTTTTTTCGTTTCCACAAATTCGGTATCCCCTGCCTTCTGCTCAGATGTCGTTTCCGTCTCGCAAACTTGAATGGGTTTGCCAAGTTCCGTTAAGAAACGCAGTTTCTCGGTTTCATAAAACATAGGCAACTCTTCTTCAAGCCTATCGAACGCTTCTTTTAGACCATCCACGAGCCTCCTTTTAAACTCAGCCATTTTTAGTCCCATAGCGAGTTTTTTCTTTATCGCCTTCACTTCACTTTTTTCTTTCTTTTTGAAATCAAAAGGGATCTCATCAAATTTTCTGAGAACGTCTGAGCTGAATGGCTCGTTTTCTAGAAGCCCCTTAACAAGCGGATCATTTTTAGATTTCTCTTCCAGCCACTGCGATATTTTCTCGTTTTCCCTTATTTTTTGTAGCGTGTCAGGCTTGATATTAGCCCGTGTGCCATCAGCTATTGCCATTGTTCCATTTATAGCACTCTGACATAGAGCGAAAACGCTATCTCGATATAACTGCACCGTTTGGGTCCTTCTGTATAGCTGGCTGATATTCTGTGAAACCGACCGAGACATGTTCCCAGCAATCTCAGCTTTTTTACTATCCCCACTTTCAACCGCAGCTTTCAAAAGGGAGGTGAATGCTTCGGATATCACGTTGGCAGCCTCTGGCGGCGGCTCAATACATATTTGTCCATATAACATATCAAATATTGCGAGACGTCGGTTGGCATCTGTTGCAGCCGCTCCAAAGGCATGTAGCTCACCATTTGTTGCCTCAAAATATTCTACCAAGAAAGGATTCTCTCTTGGCTCAGTGAATACAGAACAACCAGACACCACAACAGCCATTATTAGACCTATTATTGCCTTATTCGTTCCTGCCATGTTGTATGTGCTCCAAAATTACGGTGTGAGAGGCTGCGAAGAATGATTCTTTCAGCTTTTTCACTTATTGAAGATTAAAAATGCTGATAAAATTTCACAAAGATGCGATATGAGAATTTTTCGCAGCCTCTGAAAACCATTGTCAAGAAATACCCGCCTGCAACTTCTGCATCAGCCCCAAGCAATTCCCGCCCATGAAGATGAAGTCATCGACGCCCGCTTGCTTGAAGCCCTCCACGAGATCCTTGGGGTAACCGGCAAGGAGAACGGTGGTTTTTGGATCGTTCTCTTTGATGAGTTTGGTCAATGGCGGGACGAGATCGGGGTAGGTTTTGTCGGTGGAGCAGATGACGACGATCCTGGCACCGGATTCCTTGGCGGCCTTGGCGGCGTCCTCGACGGTCTGGAAGCCGTCATTGCCGATGACGTCGAAGCCCCCCACTTCCAGGTAACCCCGGCTGAAGTCGGCCCGGCCCTTGTGTTGGGGAATCGGCCCCATGTTGGCGGAGAAGACCTTGGCGGGAGCGCCGTTCTTTTCGGCGTATGCCTTCATGGTCTCGCGCAATTTTTCGAAGGGCTCCGAACCCCGGTGAATCGCCACGGGCGTCATGACAGTGTCGAAGCTGTCTTCTTTGGCCAGCGCCTCGGAGATCTCGCCGAGGGTGGCCCCGGCCTTAGCGGCATTGATGGCCGCATCGACGACCTCAGCGGGTTCGGCCACCAGGAGTTTGTCCAGGGCAGCCTTGCAGGGGCCGTCGTCACGGGTCTTGCGGTAGGTGATAACTTCCTGAGCGCGTTTGGCCTGGAGCGCCAGGGCATCCGGTCTCGTGATGGGTTGCAGGGGCTTGTCGCCCATGTTGGCGTATTGGTTGACGCCGACGAAGATGGCCTTGCGGCGGGCGGCATCAAGGGAGCGTTTTTCGGCGACCGCCGCAATTTGTTTTTGGGGAATGCCGTTTTCGAGCGCCTCGAATATGCCGCCTGCTTTTTCGATCTCCTGGAAGATCTCCCAGGCGCTTTTTGCCACGCTATCTGTTAGGTGTTCCACATACCAGGAGCCGCCCACCGGGTCTACGGTGCGGGGGATACCGACTTCCTCGCGCAAGATGGTGTGGGTGTTGCGGGCAACGCGGCGGGAGAAGTCGGTGGGGGCGCCGGCGACCTCGTCGTAGGGGGCGACATGCATGCTGTCCACGCCCCCGAGAACCCCGGAGAAACTCTCGGTGGTGGTGCGGAGCATATTGACGTAAGGGTCGTAGAGGGTCTTGTTCCAGCCGGAGGTCCGGGCGTGGATGGCCATCTTTTGGGAATCGATGTTGCCGCCGAAGGCCTTGACGATCTTGGCCCAGGCAATACGGGCAGCCCGCATTTTTGCAATTTCCATGAAGAAGTTGGAGCCGAGGGAGAAGGAGAACACCATCCGCTGGGCGATCTCGTCGACGTGCGGCCAGCGGCGTCCCACTTGCCGCAGATATTCGACCCCGGTGGCCAGGGCGTAGCCCAGTTCCTGGGTGGCACTGGCCCCGCCGTCGTGGTAGGGGTGTCCCTGGACGGTGATGGTGTAGAGTTTGGGCGCGTTGGCGGCGGCCCATTGGGTGAACCGGGCCATGCCGTCGTAGACGCCATTCAAGGGTCTTGGCAGATGGCCGTCGCGGGCGAGGGATCCCAACGGATCCATGCCGATGCAGCCATCGAGGTCCGCCGGGGATTTGCCCTGTTTCTGCAGCAGGGCAACGATCAACGCCGCCAGGGGGATGGCCTCGGCGCCGGCCTGGGTGAGGAAATGGATGTCGGTCAGATCGACGCCCGCCAAGGCCCCTTCCAGGTCCTTGGGGCTGGCAATGGAGACACCGCCCTTGCCCACATCGTCTCCCACATCTCCGTCCGGGTCCTCGCCCATGAGGGTGGCCTGATCGAGAGCCAGGTTGATGGCCGTCTGACCCCGGGGGAGATCGGCCCGCAGGGCCTTGTTGAATTCCTTGGGGGTGGCGTAATAGAGTTCCTGGGTGACCTCCCAGGGTTTTTCCTGGTAACCGAGGGCGGTGGTTCCCCGCGCATAGGGCGCGAACCCTGGTGGGGCATCCACGTGCGCGAGGCCTTCCAGGGCATTTTCCTGATACATGGGTTGAAGATCGATGCCTTCATAGGTTTTGGTGATGAGTTTCTTCTCGAAAGATGCGCCCTTTAGCCCCTTTTCGGCGGTCTCGCGCCACTCGTTGTAACTGGGTATCGGGAACTCCTCGAAGGAGATGGTCGTTCCTTGGGTGTTGCTTTGTTGTGTCATACCTAATCATCCTCCCAACATAAATTTGGGTTCGCAAGCCCCGCTTGGCGGGACGGGATTTTATCGGTTCGTTCCCACACGCCTGCCGGGAACGGATACGGGATACCGGAAATTTCAGTTTTGGTCGATCCGGGGTTTTTGTGGAAAGGAAGTCATCGTTCGGCGCCTGTCATCCGGTAGGGGATGCCGGAGGTCTCTCCGGCGAAGGAATGTCATTCTCGAGCGGGCGGAGCGCCAGGGATGGAGACCTATCCGAACACGCAGCGTTCGGATAGGTCATTGATGAGCGCTTCGCCCCGGAACCCAAACGGGATGGGCTCGGATTCGGGTGCTTCGTTTTCCGGGATTTTTTTCCGATACGTCAAAATAGTCAGGGCTCGAACGGTTACCTATCGGCCTGTAGTATACTCAACCGAACCCCATGCCGGAACTAAATATTATTCTTTTATGGACAGGATTTTGAACAAAATGCTCCGGGAGGTTCTTCCGGGCTCTTTCGACTTCGGCTGCGTCCTCGATGCTTAGAGCGTCTCTGCGCCGGGGATCCGGTAGTGGATCGTTCGAGCCCAATCCTTGGGGTTCAACGGGGCGGCAAGTAACCGGAATACGATGATTTACCTAATCGGCGTCCACCATAGTATTCAGCACGATGGCGGGGATCCGCGGAGTATGCCCGGCCTGGCCGCCCTACGGGAGCAATTTCGATATTATTTAATGAGGGCAACCCGGGAGTTTGGCGTATCGGTACTGGCGGAGGAGTTGAACGAGGATGTCCTGGCGATGTTCAATGCCTCCGAATCCTTGGCCGGATCGGTGGCCGGGCGGCTCGGGATTTCCCATGTGTTTTGCGAGCCGGATCTCCACACGAGATCCACGTTGGGATTCACAAAACACCTCCAGAAAAAACATCATGCCGTCAGGGAGCGGCTATGGTACGACAAGATCACGGATTATAAGGGACAGCGCATCATTTTTATTTGCGGGGCCAATCACGTACCGGGCTTCACGAAGCTTGTTCGGAGAAAAGGCCAACCTGTCACGACCTTGACCTCGTACTACGGTAGAGCGTTTTTCCAGGCATTCCCGCCCCATCGATTTTGCCAATCCCTGTGCCCGCGTCGATGCCCGCCCTCTGCCATGGGGCGAAACCGCGCCCTATAGCCCACCCCGCCGCCGGAATCCATGGCATGCTTCCATGGACATTCCGTTAGGGGATGATATAGGGAGCCGCTCTTCGAGCGGCGTATTTGTCAAGCCGGCCAGGAGACCGGCGCTCCCGGCGTCCCCCTTTGTTGAAATTATCCGGGGAAATAAGCCCTATCGAAGCGGCCCTGGGAGCGCCGGTCTCCTGGCCGGCATCAAAAATCCCGCGCGCCAGGCGCGCGTACTTTAGCATTCCATCAGCGGCATCAAGGGTCTCCGGAGTCCGCGAGCACCCGGGCCGCTTCCGACTCATCGATGATCTTTCCTTGCAACAATCTATCCACCGATTGCTTCAGGGTGGTCATGCCGATAGCCCCATTGGTCTGGATGACGGAGTACAAATGCCCGACCTTGTGTTGGGCGATCAAATTGCGCACCGCGGGGATGGACAGCAGGATTTCCCACGCCGCCACACGCCCGCCGCCGTGCTTCTTGCACAGCACCTGACTGATCACCGCCCGTAAGGACTCGGACAACATGGCCCGGGCCAAGGGTTGCTCCGGGCTGGGGAAGACGCCGATGATTCGGTCCATGGTCTTCGGGGCTGAAACGGTATGAAGCGTCGCCAGCACCAGATGCCCGGTTTCCGCGGCGGTCATGGCCAGGCGAACCGTTTCCATATCCCGCATCTCCCCCACCAGGATCACATCCGGGTCTTCCCGCAAGGCCGCGCGCAGGGCGCCCGAAAAATCCTCCGTGTGCTCATGGACCTCCCGCTGGCTCAATAAACACCCGCGATTGGGATGCACGAACTCGATGGGGTCCTCGATGGTCAGGATATGATCCCGGCGCGTGCGATTGATGTGGTCGATCATGGCGGCAAGGGTGGTGGATTTCCCGCTGCCGGTGGGTCCGGTCACCAATACCAGGCCATTGGGGTAGCCGGCGATCCGCTCGATGATGGGCGGACACGCCAGCGCCTCCAGGGTGGGGATCTTTTGCGGGATGGATCGAATGGCGAGACTGGCCCCCCGCAGGTGTTTGAAGGCGTTTGCCCGGAAACGCCCGATGCCGTGGTATTCGAAGGCGAAATCGGCGTGTCCGCGATTGTCGAAATCCCCTCGGAATCGTTCCGGCAGTAGGTCGCCCATGGCATCCAGGACGGCGGTCTCGGACACCACCCCCTCCCCTTCCATGCCCTGCAGGTCGCCATCGATGCGCAATAGGGGCGTCGAGCCCGCCGCCAGGTGAAAATCCGACGCGCCGATGGCCACCATGTGCCGCAGGATATTTTGTAGGTTCATGGGAGCTGTCTCCTGGGCTATTGGTCATTATCGGGAATCCGGCGAGGTGGGTTCCCAACCGGACTTTCGGGAGGGAACCCGATAGGGAATCAGCATCGGTACGATACGCTGATAGACCCGATAATCCTCGCCATGGACGGCCACGAGATCACGCTCCTCGAGGAAGGCGCCGATGATTATCCACACGGTGAACAGGAAAATGAGAAGCAACCGGTCCATCGTCAAATCCGGGTAGGCGTAAATCATCAACAGGGTCGTAAAGTACGCCGGATGGCGAACCCAGGCGTAGGGCCCCACCATGAGTATCCCACCCTGGGATGGCGCCGAATCCGATGATTGCAGTTGCATGAGGGCTATCTTTCCGAAAACATCCACCGATGTCAGCGCCCGAATCATCCATATCTGACCGACAACGGCAAGAAGAAAGATCCCCCGCAACAACCACCGATAAGGGCCATGGACAGAGGCAATGGACACCGGCGACTCCTGCCACAAGGCAACCAATGCAAGCAGTACGCTCCCGGCCACGATGGAAAAGAGCACACCGAAGTAGCGCTTCGGGACCCATCGCATGATCCGATTCCGAGTCCCGCGCCGGATCATCCCACTGTGCTGAAGGAAGAACGCAAAACACAGGCCGGCATCGAACACCAACCCCCCTGTTACCCCCAGCGGCAGTTCGACGAGATGAAACGGGCCGGTGAATAGAAAGACCGTAAATACCACCAGGGAGCCAACCCCCATGAGGGTGGACAGAACGGCGAGCGCGCGCTTCATTGTATTTCCTGCACGAAATTATGCCTCCTTGTCCCTTGCCGAATAGTCCGGTTCCATCTCGCAGCGATCCAGGTCGGGCAGGTGGACGGTCTCCATGTCGCCCCCGAGGTTGGTGACGGCATTTTCGATATTGTTCAGTTTTTCATCCACGGCGTGGATGTGATCGAGCATGCGATTGATGGCGTTGGCAACCGGATCGGACAGGTCCTCCGTGAGGCCGTAGGAATCGAACCCCATTTCCTTGGCGAAGTTTCGGCGCGCCTTCTCCTGGGTGGTCAGGTTTTGGATGACATGTCCCGGGATGCCGATGACGGTGGCCCCCGGGGGGACGTCCTTGACGACAACGGCGTTGGAGCCGATGCGGGCCTCTTCCCCCACCACAATGGGCCCGAGGATCTTGGCCCCCGCCCCCACCACCACGCCCCGCCCCAGGGTAGGATGGCGCTTGCCTTTGTTCCAACTGGTCCCGCCCAGGGTCACCCCCTGATACAGGGTGCAATCGTCGCCGATCTCGGCCGTCTCGCCGATGACGACGCCCATGCCGTGATCGATGAAGAAACGCTGGCCGATAGCGACATTGGGATGGATCTCGATGCCGGTGAACCAACGGGAGAAGGCGGAGAGGACCTTGGCCGGCCATTTGAGACCCCGTCGCCACAGGGCGTGGGCCATGCGGTGGAGCCCCAGGGCGTGGATGCCGGGGTAGGTGGTGAGTATCTCGAAGGCGCTTCTCGCCGCGGGGTCGCGCTCGCGGATGCATCGGATGTCTTCGCGTAACGAGTCGAACATCATTTCGTTTCGCGGCACTAGCGGGAGATCATGGTCCCCAGGGGACGTCCGCCTATCAGGTGCAGATGCAGGTGAAAGACCTCCTGATGGCCGTCCCGGTTGCAGTTGATGATCACTCGATAGCCGCTTTCGTCTATCCCTTCCTGCTTGGCCAGGCGTTTTGCCGTCAATAGCATGTATCCGGCCAGGGCCTCGTCTTCGTCGTCCAGGTCGTTGAGGGTGGGGATTTCCTTGTTGGGGATGATCAGGATATGCACCGGCGCGGCGGGGTTGATGTCCCGAAAACAGGTGACGCGCTCGTCCCGGTAGACGATGTGGGCGGGTATCTCCCCGCTGATGATCTTGGAGAATATATTCGACATTGAAAACCTTTGATTTGCTGACATCATGGTGGAAAAGAGGATTCGCCCCGGAAGGCGTTCCCTAGGAATTCTTTTGCCCTTGTTGCCTTGCGGTGAGCACCAGCCCGACGCCGGTCATGGTCAGGATGGCCGCGTACAGGGTTTGCATGGAAAGCCCCTGCCCCAATTGGAACCAGGCCAACACCACCACGATAACCGGCTGTAGGAACATGTAAATAGTAACTTGTCCCGGGCCCGCGTACCGCAAGGCCCAGGCGTTGGCGGCATAGACCAAAATGGTGGGGACCAAGACGATATACACCACGAGCCCAATGGCGCCCGCGGACCAGTTGGGCGCATCCGTCACCACGTCCCGCGCCCCGATGGGGAAAAAAAGCAGCGTAGAAATCCCGAAGACCCAGGCCATGACCGTCAGGGCCCCCAACCGTTGGAGAATATCCTTGGAATAGACCACATACAGGGCAAACGAGAGGGCGTTGAGCAGGACCAGGGTGTCTCCCAACCGGGGCAACGAGAACCCCACCAAAACCGCGATGCCCAGGAATGCCATGGCGGTGCCCGAAACCTGACGAGGCGTCAAGCGGGCGCGGCCGGTTACCACAACGATCAACAGGGTGAAGACCGGGATCATCGCTACCAAGAGCGTCGCGGAGATGGGAGAGGTGAGATTCAGCCCCATCAGATAGAAGGCCTGATTGTTGACGATTCCCAATACCGCCAGGACCGTCAACACGCCCACATCCCGTAGCGATCCCACGCGGGAGGTACCCATGGCCAAATAGAGGGGGATGAATACCGCCGCGGCGCCCGCGATGCGGAGCATGGCCAGGGCGAACGGGGAAACCCCGTAATCGGGACCCATGACCAGTTTGCCCTCCACATGCAGGGTCGCAAAACCCAGTTGCACGAAGAGCAGCGCGCAATGCACGGCCCATAATGACGGTTTGGGTGATGGTCCGGGTGATGCATCAGATGACGGGTCGCTTGAATCCACGGTTTTCATTTCATTTTTCGCTTAGCTTGGCTAAATCTCGCATTCCCAACTGGAATCATCGGGCGTCATGATCTTCTTTCCGGAGGCGGAAACGACCTCGTCGCCCCAATCCATCCATTGCCGCTCTCCCAGATCCAACTCTCCCTTTTCGATAAGTCCGGTCACCATTGCCCCGAGGGCGTCCAGGTCGCTGGCATCGATATCCTCGAGCGCCGGATGATTGGATAGGTTGCGGATCTTCTTGGAGCAGACCGTATGGAGGGGATGCGCCAGGGGGACGTAGGGATTCAATACCACTTGCACGGTCATGGGGTTCTCCTCGCTGCCCCAGAAGGCATGGGGCGTACCCTGTGGGAATAGAATCACATCGCCGGGTTCCACGGGTTTGGTATCCACCGACCCGGTGGCGGTCTTGACGAAGGCATGGCCGGTGCCCTTGACCACCGTGATGATGCGGTCACTGATGGGATGTATATGCAATTCCGCTTTGGCGGCCGATTGCGGGGGGAACATATCGAAGGCGAAGGTGATGCCGTTGTCCAGTGTTTCCATCATCTTGGTGAGCATGCAATCCACCTTCTCCCAAGGGATATGTTCATGGTCTTTGTCACTGGGAAGGGATCCTTTGTCCAAGCTCTCAAAATGGCCACCGCTACCCCATCGGGTCTCGATGGCTGTTCTCAACTTTTCGATGGTCAAGCTTTCTTTATCCCTCAAAACATCATGGATATTACCGATTGTCATGATAAAAACCTCGTGAGAACTCGAAAATATGTCTTGCAAACAAAAACGATAAAAATTTTCTCCGTAACAACTGTGTTGTGCACCGGATAGTCGGACTCATGCACTAGCGAGGCTTAGGCTCCAGACCTTTGATGTATAGGAAAAGAAACGCTATCGAGGGTTATTCTTGCCATCCCTGGATGCTGGTTTCCGGCTTCCCTGCCGGAATGACGTTCCGTGCCGTAACGACGGAAGTGCTGAATTTTCACGCAAACGTTTCATTCAAACCGCTCCTCCCGTCATCCCGCCAGACATCTTCTCCAGGGCCAGAACCAAGGCATGGGTGCCACGATCACCCTTCCCTTGGGCCTTGACACTCCGATAGAGCTGATTCACCAAGGCCAACCCCGGCAGGCTGAGATCCATGCGGGCCGCCTCCTCCAGGGCGATCTCCATATCCTTGATGAAGTGGTCCACGAAAAAGCCCGGATCGAAATTGCGCGCCAGGATGCGTGGAGCGAGATTATCCAACGTCCAACAGGCCGCCCCGCCACTGCCGATGGAACGCAGGACCGTTTCCATGTCCAGCCCGGCCCGGCTGCCATAGACCATGGCCTCGCACACCCCGATCATGGTGCCGGCGATGGCGATCTGGTTCACCATCTTGGTGTGCTGACCGGCCCCCGGCCCGCCCTGATGGACGATATTCTTACCCATGCATTGGAACAGGGGCATCACGGCGGCCACCGCCCCCTGGTCGCCGCCCACCATGATGGAAAGGGCGCCGTTGCGCGCCCCCACGTCACCCCCGGAAACCGGGGCGTCCACGAATCGGGCGCCAAGGGCCTTGGCGGCTGCGTGGATCCGCTCGGCGAGGTGGGGTTTGGTGGTGGTCATATCCACCAGGAGCATGTCTTTCCCCGTACCCGCCGCCATGCCCGCCAGGATGCCGGTTTCCCCGAAATAGACCGCCTCCACATCCTTGGGGAAACCCACCATGGTAAATACCGTATCGGCGCGCCTGGCAACCTCTGCCGGGGAATCGCACCAGATGGCGCCAGCTTCCAATAGATCCGATGCCTTCTCTTGGGTGCGGGTATAAAGATGGACCGTGTAGCCCGCGTCCATCAGGTGCCTGGCCATGGACTGGCCCATGACGCCCGTACCGATCCAACCGATTTTCTTTTCTTTCATCAGGTCTTTCATCAAGTCCTTTCTCTCTTGTGATCAGGGAAGATAGAAGCCGCCATTCACATGGAGCACGGCGCCCGTCATGTAGGATGAATCGGGGCCGGCCAAAAAGGACGCGACAGCCGCGACTTCCTCCGGTTGCCCCAGTCGTCCCATGGGGATCGCGTCCTCCCGTCGGGCGCGCTTCTCCGGGGTATCCTTGGCGATGAGGCCGGTCTCGATGGTGCCGGGCGCGATGATGTTGACCCGCTGGCCGGTACGGGCCACATCCACCGCGAGGCTGCGCGCCCAGGCGTGCAAGGCGCCCTTGGACGCCGCGTAGTCGGCCCCTTGGGGGTTGCCCTTGATGCCGAGCTGGCTCCCCAGGACGATGATGCGGGCATTGGGTTTCAGGTTGGGGGAGAGCGTTTTCCAGACGGCCACCGCGCCGTGGAAGTTCACATCCATTGTGCGGGTTAGGGCATGGAGATCCTGTTCCGCGGCTGGCGAGCGTTCATACCTACCGTGATTGAGCACGAGGACATGGATGCCCCCATGGATCTCCGGGTGATTGGCCAGGGAATACACATCATCCCTGTGGCCGCAGTCGGCCCGGACGGCGGCGCAGTCCAGCCCATTTTCCCGAAGGTTGGCGATCACGCCCTCCGCCGATGCCGAATCCGTGTGGTAAGTGAGCAGGATGCGATAACCCTCCGCCGCCAGCCTACGGGAGATGGCGGCCCCGATGCCGCGCCCGCCACCGGTAATGACGGCCAATTCCCGTTGGAGTTCCCGTTGTGCTTCTTCCGCCGGTAGAATGTCGGATAGATCATTCAATTGAACACCATGCCCCATCATCTCATCCGCGCTTTCATGGTGTAACGCCATTCTCACGAACCGACAATTCCCGGCATGGAAAAAGATCTTTATCGCATCCGATGCATCGATGGTCCCCTTTGTCAGGGACTCGATAACGCCAAGACAAAGAAATGCAAAAGATGTCATTCGTTGATGATGATCCTCGGTCCGAGACAAGAGGGTATCAAGTTCAATCGGATATTTCATGACCTGTCCTCATGGGGGGTGTGAACCTAAGGTGCGATTTTTCAAAAATGCGATTTTTCGCCGGATCCGCCGGGAGGGCGAGGCTCCTGCCGAGCCGTATCTCCGATCGATCATCCGCGCTTTCGGCTCGGCGGGAGCCTTGCCCTCCCCGATCGGCGGGAGCCTCGTCCTCCCGGATAAGTCCGGCCCTCTCGAAACCCTGGGTGAAACCCTACCTTGAATCGATGTTCGCGACCCCCGTCATGTTTGCCCTTGAATATGATATCGATTATCCATGGTCGTGGTCGTGGTCGTGTCCATGGCCGGAGCACCCGCAGTCATGTTCGGAGGATTCTTCCACCAGGGCGCCGGCCAGAAAGGCGGCGATGGCGGTGTCGGGGTCGGTTTCCGAGGTGGTGATGGCGCGGATGCCTTTTCCGGCCAGTTTCCGGCGCATCCCAGCCCCCATGCCGCCGGTGATGAACACATTGACCACATCCAGGGGATGGGGTTCTACCCCGGAATGTTCATGGAGCGATTGCTCCTTGGATAATTCCAGTAACCTTTTGCTTCTCACTGCCGGCGGCGAGTCATCGCTGATCTCGTAGATCTGAAAATTCCTGCACATGCCGGCATGGCCGGTGATTTCACGGCGGTTCTGACTGGTAATGGCAATTCTCATTGTATATTTCTCCGTAATGATTTTATGAAAAGGGGCGCGCGGGGTATCGGATACTGCCGCGCGCAGCGTCTTCAAACTTCGAACACATCCCCATTCCCGAGATAGAGATCGGAACGGGAGCCATGCCGGGCGGAACCCCGGGTCACCGGCATACCCAGCTCGATCATGCGCTGCACCGTTTTCTCTCCGGTACAGTGGTTGCACCCGAAATGTTCGATGCCATACCCGCTCAAGGTGTCCACGGTGGCCTCCAGGGTCTCGTTCCACTCCCCGAAGGGCGAGATGTGCAGCCCTCCGTATACGGCGTGTATCTTATCGGCATCCCGGAAGGCGCGCTTGCCGTAGTCCAGGAGTTGCAGGACACCCCCGTGGCCGCAACCGGTGATCATGGCAAGACCCTTCTCCATGATGTTCATGTAGAGGACATTTTCCCCCTCTACATTGCCCAGGGTCTTCATGGGGAAATGGGTGATGGCAAGGCCCGGGAAGGGGACGATGGGCATCCCCGGCGGGACGGTATGGACAGGACCGGTATGACCGACTTGTTCGATCAAGTCGAATCCCGCCTGATGAAAGCCCTCGGGGACGTAGATGGGGATATCCGGGCAATGTTGCACCGAGGAGCCGATGCCCCAGAAATGATCGAAATGTTCGTGACTGATGACGAGAAATTCGATCTCGCCCCGCTGCAACATCTTATCCACCCCTTCCTCGGCGAAGCGCTTGTCCATCCATTCCGGGTTCCAGCCGGAATCGAACAGACAGCGCCGTAGGGTCCCGTCGTTTTCCTCGGCCTCGATGAGGGCCGAGGAGCCGCCCGCATTTTCCGGGTGCAATGCGCCAAAGGGCGGCCATCGGCGAAGATCGTACTGATCCAGTGTATTGAGATCCTGACCGGTGGATTTGAGGTCCGCAAGCAGCGTCGGCGTATCGAACCATCCCGTCTCCGAAATACAACGGATCCTTACCCGCTTCACGGCGCCTATCGCCCTGGGCTCCGTCTCGGGGAATGCCGTCCCATCGGGCCGGTTTTGTTGGTGGGGTTTATCTTGCATCAAGTTACGTATCTCCGTATTCATTGGAATTTTTTTCGAGCCGCCATCCGCGATCCTTCTTACATCCTCCAGCGGCGTCGGGAATATTACAATTTATGGGTGCGCGAATCCTCATTTCTCGAGCACAGCCAAGAGCGCTCCTCGAGCGTAGTTCGACTCCACTCACTTGTATGATAAATCTCAGAGCTGTTCCGTAATTTCTGTAAGGAAGATAGTCACTTAAAATATCATGAAGAGGTAGACTACTGAAAGTCCCAGGGAAGCCGTTCGTTCTTTGTTCTTCTATGAAGTAATTGATGGCACGTATCGAGCAACAACCTACCGATTCCACCGCGGAAAATAACCGAAAAAAGTTACACCGCGTAGCACGGCTCAAAAAGAAATGACAACCGACTTCTCCCACAAAGACCCGCGCAATCACGACTTTCGCGGCCAGAATCTGCGCGGTGCGCGGTTCACTGGCGCGGATTTGCGTGGCGCCTGTTTTCAGGACGCGAATCTCACCGGCGCGGATTTTAGCGGCGCGCGGTTGGGGAAAGGCCTTCGGGGCTGGATTTTCACGGTATTGGCGGGCCTTGTCATCGGACTGCTGGTGGGTTTTCTGGAGGGTTTTGCCGGTCTCCTTTGGGCTACGGTAATCAATGAGGTCATCGAGGTCATTCAGGGAACCGACACGGCGCAACATGGTAGGGAACTGATTGTTTTGACCGTTGGCGGCGCGGTGGGAATGGTCACCATCCTGCTATTTTTCGTGTGGCGAAAAGGCATTGCCGGATTGTCTTTGGCAATGGGCGTTATCCTGGCCCTAGCCGTAACCGGGGTCGGATTTGTGCCCGCGGCTGGAGCCTTGGTCGGGGCCGTGGCCGTAGCCGGGGTCGGGGCCATGGTTGGCGCCTTGACCGGCGTCGGGATCGGGGTCTTGGCCGGGGTCGGGATTGGGGTCGGGACCGTGGCCATCTCATGGATTTTGGCCTGGGACGGTGCTGTGGCCGTGATCGAGGCCGGGGCCTTGGCCGGAGCTATCTTCCTCCTGCCCGCCCTCTATATTGCCTGGCGGATACGGCAAGATGACCCGCGGTTTGCCGGGCTGCGGCAATGGGGATTATGGCTCGGTAGCCTGGGGGGCACCGATTTTCGCGGCGCGGATCTCACCGGCGCGAGCTTCCGGGCGGCCGACCTGAAACACAGCCGCTTTGCCGGCGTGAAGACACTGGAAGGCGCCGATTTCCGGGAGGCCAAACGAATCCGACTCGCCTATGCCGCGGGCACCCTGTTGGAAAACCCGCGGGTGCGTGATCTACTGGTGAACGGCGATGGAAAAGGAAAATCCTATGCCGGATTGAACCTGAAGGGGGCAGTTCTCGTCGATGCGAGGCTTTCCGGGGCCAACTTCAGCGAAGCGAACTTGAGCAATGCCGATTTGACCGACGCCGATCTCCGAAAGAGCAAACTCATCAGGACCCAGCTCATCGGCGCGAATCTCTCCAAGGCCCGCCTCACCGGGGCCTGTATCGAGAGTTGGAATATCGACAAAAGAACGACACTCCAAGGGATCGACTGTGACTATGTCTTTCTGGAAGAAGGCAACCCGGAATCCCGCCAGCCACCCTCCGGCGCATTCGAACCCGGCGAGTTCAGCAAACTCTTCCAGGAGGTGACCGAAACCATCGACTTCATCGTGGAAAGCCGCCTGGAACTGAAGGCCCTGCAGATAGCTGTTCGGAAACTCCGGGAAGACGGCGCGGAAGGATTGGAGGTCCAGGGGGTGGAACGCAAGGGTGAGGCAGCCGCAGTCCGTATGGCCGTGCCACCGGAGATGGATTGGAAACAGACCCACGCCCGGATGTTGCGAGAGAAGGAACTCGATATGAAGCTGCTAGAGGCCGAACACAAGACCCAGCTGGCCGAGACCCAATATTTCATGGAAAAGGAATATGGCGAGAAGCAAGTGGACAATTTTAAGGAACTATTCAATAACCTATTGAATAACCTTCCGTCGGGCACATATATCGACCATATCAACGCCCCCGGCGGTACCGTGAACCTTGGCAAAATCGAGGAACGTCTTCGCGCTGTCGCCGAAAATATCGAACCGCCGCTAACTCCCAATGCGGATGCCGAGGCCGAAGCGCAGGCAAGTGAAGAACTGGAGGAATTGTTGGCCAGACTAGCAAGAAGCCTGGAAAGCGTTTCCCAGAAACAGGCCGAGGCGGTAGTGGCAATGGTGGAGGCAGTATAAAGATGCCAGGAGAGACAACCCGTCCCTCTCGGAGGCTACCCTCAACGGTTTGAAGGAAATCGCCTACGCCCTTGGCCGCATCCATCCGGAGGTGTGGCAGACTGTTACGGCGATCGCGAGGATGTTGGGTGGATAATTCTTCGGGGAAATCGACGCATTCCTACATAGAGCGTAATGGAACAGAAAGCGCTGTCCTATATGTTCGTGGTTGGGCTGCCTGTAATCTCCAGAACCTTTGATAAAGATACTATGCGCTATCGAGGCCTAATTATTTGCTTAATCCTGGTAACCGGCCAGTGGTCTACGGCGTACGGTTCCGAAGAGGTTCGAGCGTGGGAAAAAAACGGGCCGCAAACCCAACAGTTGGTGATCGACAGGGTATCGATCTCCAATACCACATTCGTTGTCGGGCTCAGGTTTTCGGGAACCGATGAAAAAGTCGCGGTGCAAACCACCACGGGGCGTAAACCAGGCCAATCGATACTAACCGGAATAATCGAAGACGGTGGAATAGGCGGACTGATAGGTTATCTGATGGCCGATCCGATAATGGCGCCTGCACCCGATGGTATCCGATTTTCCACTCATCTTGTCATTCGTGATGGCTATGCAAACGATATTGTCTACGACAAACGCGCCACGGTAATAAGTCAGAATGGCGCGCTCCTCCTGAACATCGGGAGAGAACTTCCACCATGCGTTACCTACGAGCTGACAATCGAATCTTTCGCGTCCGGCGGTTCGCTCAGCACGACAAAACGAGGAGAGATCGGGTGCCAATAACCGATATTCCACGCGTCGATTTCGAATAGAGATTAGTTTTGTCTATTTCCTACAATACACCGGATACACCATGCGCTACCAAATTCTGATCATCTGTTTGATTGCGGTAATAACCCAGTGGTTGACGGGATGCGGCTCGGTAAAGGTTAAAGAATGGGAAGAATATAGGGGACTACAGATTGATCGAATCGCGAGCGGGGCGGCATCGATTTCCAATACCACGTTCGTTGTTCCGCTCCGCTTTTCAGGGACAGAGGAGAAAATCACGACGCAGGTTACCACTGAAGACATATCTGGGTTACGTAACACAATACAAAAGAATGGGGTTTTGGTAGGAGGTTTAACTTATCTAATTTTGTCTCCGATAGTTTTACCTATCGACATTCTAACGGGTTTTAGTTCCGTCGAACATGAAAGCGGCAGAAAGACCACTGAAAAGACAATAAACCGTGCCGGTCCGATACCGGATAGCATCCGATTTTCCACCCACCTCGTCATTCGCGATGGCTATGCAGATCATATTGTTTACAATAAACGCGCCACGGTAATAAGCGAGAATGGTGCGCTCCGCCTGCAAATCGGGAGAGAGTTTCCACCATGCGTTACCTACGAGCTGACAATCAAATCTTTCGCGACATCCGGCTTCAAAGGCAGCGCGCCCGGCGGTCCGTTGAGGGCGACAAAGCGAGGAGACATCGGGTGCTAATATTCACGTATGGGAAAGACAACAAGGTCTCCGGATTCTGCCCCGCGCCCACTCGCGGCAGGCAAGCAGCGAAATTATTATGTTTCCACGTTCGGACGTGGAAACGAGACATGCCTAAGAGGAGGTAAACCATGCCCTATCAAAACATCGATGTATCGCTCTCGCCCGAAGACGTGCAGGCCATCAAGGCCGCCTTCGAGACCGTCCTGGAAAAACTCCCTTTTCTGGTCAACCTCACCCCCAAGGAACGGAAATCCCTGTTCAAGGCGGGACCCGACAGCGTCTCCTTTGTCCGGAATGCCCTGGATGCCGCCCAGGACCATCCGGCCATCCTTCCCGGCAGTTTCAGCACCCCCGAATTCAAGAATGACGTGGATCTTTTTACTATCCTCACCGACATCGGCACCATCGCCGCTTCGGTGGCCTCCGAGATAGACGACACCCGGATCGCCGTGGGCGGCGAGGCCATGCAGGAAGCGGCCCAGGTCTACACCTACGTCAAGACCGCCGCCAAGACCACGCCCGGCCTCAAACCCGTGGCCGAGCAACTGGGCGAGCGCTTCCGACAGGCCAAGAAGAAAAAGAAGCCCGACGCGCCCACCGAATGAGGCCCGAGGAATCATCATGTTTCCCATCCGATTCCGATCACCGGAGTTCGGAGCCTCGACAACGCAGATCGGAACTCCGTTAACAGAGTTCGGAACTTGGATAACGCGGACCCGAACTCGGACAACGGAGTTCCAAGCTGGGTTGATGAGGCTCCGAACTCCGTTAACCAAGTTCAGAACTCGGTTAACGGAGTTCTGAGTTTGGATGACGCAGTTCTGAACTCGGTTGACGAGGTTCTGAACTGCGTTGACGGGACTTTGAACTCGGATTGTCAGGTTCGAAGCCTTGATGACGGATATCGAGGACTCGACGACAGACATCCGGATACGTTCCAATCGATTCTTAGCAACCAACAGGAGATCGCCATGACCGATGACATAATCCCCGACGTCGAATTCTCGGACAACAAAAGCCAGCGCCTGCCGTGCGCCATCGTTCTCGACGCATCCGGTAGCATGGCGGGGAAACCAATCGAAGAGCTGAACGCAGGACTGAAGGTTCTGGAAGAAGCGCTAAAAGACGACCCCATCGCCAAGAAGCGGGTCCAATTGTTGCTGATTACGATAGGGGGAGTTAAAGATGTAACAGTCATCCGGGACTGGATCGACGCCATGGACTTCTCCGCGCCCACGCTAGAGGCCCATGGTCTGACCCCCCTTGGCGCGGGCGTCAGATTGGCGCTGGAGAAGATCGAGGAGCAAAAGGAGCAATACAAGCAGGCGGATATCACCTATAACCGGCCATGGCTGTTTATCATCACCGATGGGGAACCGAATGACGAGGGATGGAAAACCGTGGCCGCCGAGGCGCAAATATATGAATCCGAAGAGAAGGTCATCGTTTGGCCCATTGGAGTACAAGATGCCGATATGGAGAAGCTGCAACTCTTCTCCAGGAAAACGGCCGTGAAACTCAAGGGACTCAACTTCAAGGAGCTATTTCTTTGGCTCAGCAAAAGTGCTTCCGTGGCGTCTAGGGCAGAGTCAGATTCCTCCGCTCAATCTGCTCCACCTAATGACTGGATGGAGATCCCAACATAATCGAGGATTCGTCATGTGGTTTAACCGGGTTTCTGAGAAGTATAGATTCTTTCGTATTCCTTCAATACACGGCATATTCCAAAGCTTACGGCATGCACGGTTTAGTACCAGTAAGAGCGGAAGTTGTGGAAACGGTAGGGTATCTGAAACGCCGAGTGGATTTTCCAGTGGGTCGGAGCCTGAAGATTTTGGGACCGGCCATAGTCAGTTGCAAAAATCGAGTGATGTGAATAGTTCAGTATCCATCAAATGTCGAACATGGAAATGTGGAGCATGGAAAATCGTTGGGACTTCGGTGCCAGGTTTCTCGCGAGAGGTCTCCGGGAAGAATACGCAGGACACCTTCGAGATCTATCCAGGCGCTGATTCCACATTCGTTGCCGTGCTCTCCGATGGGGCCGGCTCGTCCAGTCATGGTGGTATATGCGCATCTTACACAACAACAACCGTAGGCCGCGATCTCTCGCGCTGGGCATCGGAGCACCATGCTAAGGAATTCGATATTAGCAAAGCATCAGAGGCAATCAGGGGCATCGTCGGTGGCGTACGAGCAGTAATTATTCGGCATGCTAAAAGCGAGAAAGTAAATAAGGCCCCCAGGGATTTTCATGCCACGCTGTTGGGGGTCTGCGTTCTGGCTAGCGGCGGTTTTTTTTTCCATATTGGCGATGGCGCGGGGGTCGCCTGCCGTTCAGGGAATTACCGGGACCGAACCCTATCCCCGCCGGAGAACGGTGAATTTATCGAGACCACCTACTTCCTCACGGAGGAGAACTGGGAGGAACATCTGCGCATCACGCAATTCCCGAAAGACCATGATTTGATTGTCCTGATGTCCGATGGATGCACGCCCTTCGCCATGGATCAGCGGGATGAATACCTTCATGAACCGTTCATCCATCCCGTCTCGGCATTCCTGACCGATTGCGACGATAATTGCCAGCAGGCGTTATCGAATCTGCTTCGAGAAGACAGGATCAGGGCCATCACGGGCGACGATAAGACCTTTATTTGGGCGCGAATGATTGATGGGCACACAAGCTGATCGTGGTTCGTTACTTTATCCCGATGAGAAAAAAGAGCCCATCGTTTTAGCCCAAGCGCTTGGAACGGGGGCCTCCGGCACCGTTTACAGGATAGAAAACCACGCCGGACGTCTGGTTAAGCGATATCAGAAACCGGAGACGGCCCGGAAGAATCGTCGGCGCATCCAATGGATGATAAAGAATCCACCCTCCCTATTCGATCCCTCCCTTTCAGACAACACAAGCGTTCAATTGGCCTGGCCGATGGCCGAGTATCTGGATGCCAGGGATTCCTTTCGCGGATTCCTGATGCCGGAGATAAGGAAAGAAGATTCTTTCGAATTCGAGGACCTGCTACAGAAGAAAACGAGGGCTAAGAGCGGGATTCCGGAACGCTACACATTTCGTATCGAGGTGGCGATCGATCTTGCAAGCCTCATCAAGGCGCTACATGCCCAGCAATATTGGATCATCGATCTGAAACCACTCAATATCCGCGTCATAAAGTCCTCATGGAAAGTCGCCCTATATGACTGCGATGGATTCAGCATCGGTACTTCCGATGGAAGCCGCTTCCCCGCGGAATACTGCACGCCGGAATATATTTGCCCGGAATCACCGGGTGACCCCAAAAAGCTGGGTCGGGAACAGGACCTGTTTGCCCTTGGCGTTATTATCTTCACACTGCTCAATAACGGACGGCACCCTTACCATGGAAAACCGCGACAAAAGAATTTACCCAATGATCTCCAGGAAAGAATCAATCGGGGTTTGTATGCCTACGGAGTCGATCCGAATCCGGAAATCAATCCCGCAAATGATTCGATACATGAATATCTCGATCCGGGCACCCGGGAGTTATTCGACCGGGCGTTCCAAACCCGTAAACGCCCCACCGCCTGGGAATGGGAGCTGCATCTTCGGGCTCTTACCGAGGTTGTCAAAACCTGTTCGAACAATCCGGATCACGCGTACTTCTCCAAATCCAAGGGCTGCGGCCTTTGCGCGTTGGAAGGGAAAAGCCACGAAAGCACAAGCCCGCCCCGGAAGCGCGAAACCACACCGAATCGCGCAATAAGCATCCAATCGACAATCAGGAGCTCGCCTGTACGAACTACCCTTTTGGTACCCAGCATCTCCGCAACAGTCACCACTCATGTAACAACAAACCCATCGAGTTCCCAAACGGCTCCCAAGAAGACCAGGAAATGGCCCCTTATGGCTGTAAGGATTTTTATAATCGCGATAATCCTTATAATCACGATAATCCTTATAACCGTGTTTGGCCCGCGGGAGAATGACAATACCGGCGTCGAAGAAAAAGAGCACATACCGTCAGTGACAAAACCGATGGCGCCACAGAAGCCGGAACTACCACAGGAGATTGATAAACCGAAGGACGAGGTAATCGATCGGACACCGCCCCCGTCGTCTCAGCCGGCAGTGCCGGATCCCGGGAGCAAAAGTTCTATTAAACCCCAGCGTGATCCGAGTCCTGTTGACTCAAACCGTATCCTACTGTCTTTTCCTGGCGGCGCGAAGAAATACCATGGAACGGACTGTGGAGGAGTAACAATCTCGATAAAGGGCGGGAACATCACGATTCGAAAAGGAACCGTATCGAAAGATATATCTCGGAGATGGAGGCATATCCGGCTAACGGCGTGCGTGAAATACCGTGGTAGGATTCTATTCATCGCCGAAACATCCGGACCAAAGGCAAAAGGCGTGAAAGGCATCGAAGCGTATTCATATGGTAGTGATCGGCCAGTCTATGGATACTACCGTCACTCAGGCGACAAAGTAATAAAAATCACCGAATGCTTTCCCAGGGATTTTCCCATCCAGTATGACACAAAGTGTCATTAGGTAAATCAGCGGTTCCATGATTGACACGAGATTTCAGATCAAGTCGTTTGCCAAAAACCATTTGCTCCCAACCGAGACCGTTATGTACTGGGTTTCATGTTTCTTGGGGCACGCTGATGGACTTCGCGAAGATACATGGTCATGGATATTCCGAAAAGGCGTAGCCATACATACAACTGGACGGGTGGTTTTCTTTCGGGAGGGGCTAACAAGGCTCGACCTTATTTCTATCCGTAATGATAAAATCACATCGGTTGTTTGCTCGAGGTTCACCATTCGGACATTCATAAGAATTTATGGGATAAACAACGTTAGCCAACTGCAATTCTTTCCCACAGAACTAAACGGAAAGATTTTGCGCTCTTTTCAAAGTTTATACTGACTCGAAATAGTCATTCCCGAGACCATTTTCTTTTGCGTTACCAGTAGGAAAACCCGTCATGTTCGACAACGACAGATTCGAGAAAAATGGCTCGATACCCAATCGCAAGAGATTGTCGAGAAGATGGGCCGGGGAGAGCAGTTGCGCACTGAAGAGATGATGCTACTCGTGCTCAAGGCCCAGTCCAATCATTTCTATCACCTGGACCAGGATCTCCGCAATGAAATGAAGGGGCTGCGCGAGGATTTCCAGGGTGAAATGAGGACCCTGCGTGAGGATATGAATAAACATCTCGAACAGCTCATGCGGCGTGTTGACCGCTTCATGTTCTGGTCATTGGGCGTTACCGCGGCAGCGGCGATATTCGTGGTCAATTATCCGAAGTAGCGTAAAGCATCCGCGAATGATCCTGCAAGCCTATTTGCTTGCTCTAAGTTGAGCGCGGTACCAGCCTGCGGTGCTAGCCAAAAAGCCGACGGCTAACAATGTATATAGTTCCCATCGGAAGCACGTCCCGAGGCTTTGGAACGACCCTCCGAGGTATCGAACCGAGGTGTTCAGGGGCCAATTTGGGATCAACTGCTGTGGAAAAGGAACGGGATGGCCAATGTCGCGCCATGCGCGCGCCCAACCACCGGGACGGAACGCCATACCGACGTTGCGGATCGCCTTGCCGAACGCGTTCGATGATGGGGACTGTCGGATTCAGCGAGGGGGCGGCCCGCTCTGAGCGGACAACCTGAGGGGTGAATACGCGCCGATTGCATGGCGGATGTGAGTGGGACTCCGGCGGCCTTTCATTCGGTTGCCTTGCAACCGGCCTCTGCCGCCCATGGATATCCCATCTTGGCGGGGGTGAAAAATCTTCGCCCCACGGAGCGGGGCAAAGATTCTGCGAAAAAATAAGCCGGGGCGAGGCGCCGATGGATTTCAACTTGCGCGGCAAGTTAAAAAACGAATCCCCTACCCAACAACCGGCAACAACCCATCGATTATGGTAAAGGTCGTAATCGAAGAAAGTCGCCGTGCGCGGCACCGAGGCACTAGGCCCCGACCCGCTCCAGGATCGCCTCGCCCATTTCCGACGGTGATCGAACGGTACGCACGCCAGCGGTCTCCAAGGCCTCGAATTTCGCCTCGGCGGTTCCCTTGCCACCGGAAATGATGGCCCCGGCATGTCCCATGCGCCGACCTGGGGGCGCCGTTACGCCGGCAATGTAAGCGACCACGGGCTTGCTGACGTTCTGCTTGATGAACTCCGCGGCATCTTCCTCGGCGCTCCCGCCAATCTCGCCCACCATGATGATCCCTTTGGTTTGGTCGTCTTCCTGGAAGCGGCTGAGACAATCGATGAAGTTAGTGCCATTGAGGGGATCGCCGCCGATGCCGACACAGGTGCTTTGCCCCAGCCCCACCAGGGTCGTTTGGTGAACGGCCTCATAGGTGAGGGTGCCGGAACGGGAAACGATGCCGATGGTGCCCGGTTTGTGGATATGGGCGGGCATGATGCCGATCTTGCATTCTCCGGGCGTGATGACGCCGGGACAATTGGGGCCGACAAGACGCGTGTTGGGATAGTTGGCCAGGGTGGCCTTGACCGTCAACATATCGAGCACCGGGATGCCCTCGGTGATGCACACCACGAATTGGACGCCCGCGTCGGCGGCCTCCAATATGGCGTCGCCGGCAAAGCCGGGCGGGACATAAATGACGCTGGCGGTGGCACCGGTTTGTTTGACGGCATCATGCACGGTGTCGAACACCGGCAGCCCGATATGGGTTTGGCCCCCCTTCCCAGGGGTCACGCCCCCCACCATTTGGGTACCGTAAGCAACGGCGTGCTCGGTGTGGAAGGTTCCCTGTTTACCGGTAAACCCTTGAACGATGACCTTGGTATTTTTATCAACAAAAATGCTCATGTTTTCACCCTGAAGGTTAGTGCCCTACTTGATGGCCGCGACGACCTTCTCGGCCGCATCGGAAAGGGTGCCGGCGGTAATGACGGAAAGCCCGCTGGCGTCCAGCAATTCCCGGCCTCGCTCTACATTGGTGCCTTCCAGCCGTACGACGATGGGCACGCCGACATGAACCTCTTTTACCGCGGCAATGATGCCTTCTGCGATCACGTCACAGCGTACGATGCCGCCGAATATGTTCACCAGAAGTGCCTTTACGTTGGCGTCGGACAAAATGATCTTGAACGCCTCGGCAACCCGTTCCTTGGTGGCCGTTCCCCCCACATCCAGGAAGTTGGCGGGCTCTCCTCCGGAGATTTTGATGATGTCCATGGTGGCCATGGCGAGTCCGGCGCCATTTACCATACAACCGACGTTTCCATCCAAGGGGATATAACTCAGATCCCAGCTTTTGGCTCGGGTTTCCCGGTCATCCTGCTGGGAGGTATCGTTCAAGTCTTCCATGTCCTGATGACGGAACAATCCGTTGTCATCGGCGGTGAGTTTGGCGTCCAGACAGACGAGATCGCCGCTTGGTGTGACGACCAGTGGGTTGATTTCGATGAGGCTGAGGTCCTTTTCCAGGAATAGCCGATAGAAACCATGGAGCATCTTGCCCAGTTGCTTGCGCTGATCCGCGTTCAGGCCCAATACAAAGCCTATCCTGCGGATTTCGTAGGCTTGCAGTCCGGCGGAAGGATTGACGAAAACCGTGGCGATCTTTTCGGGTTCCTTAGCGGCGACTTCCTCGATATCCATGCCGCCGGCGGCCGAAGCGATGATGGCGATGCGTCCCTTCCCCCGGTCCACGAGCATGCTCAGGTAGAGTTCCCGATCGATATCGATGGTCTCGGCGATCAACACGGTGTTTATGGGTTGACCCGCGGCGGTCGTCTGTTTGGTGACGAGACGGGTTCCGATGAAGGATTTGGCGAGTTCTTCCACCTCATCCTTGCTCTTCGCCATCTTGATGCCACCGGCCTTGCCACGCCCGCCGGCGTGCACCTGGGCCTTGACCATCCAACTCTCTCCTCCAATCGCCTTGGCCCGTTCGCCCGCCTCATTGGCGGAATGGGCCGGTCCCCCTCGCTGAATGGGCGCGCCGAAATCAGCCAGGAGTTGCTTTGCTTGATATTCGTGCAGGTTCATAAGCGTTATTCTTTATATTATTGGTTAGGTGTTTGGGATTGATCTCTTGTCGAGAGACTCTCGAACGAAACGATCTGAAGATCGTTTTCGGCCCCGGCCACGCCGGGTTGGGACGGCAGGCACTGAACTCGGTGTGTTTCTCGATAAGGATTAGGACCGCGGTTTCGCGGGGTAAATCTTCAAGGCTTTGTCTTAGGACATGTTTTCACGATACATTCGGATAGCGCCGCCGATAACGGGCCATAGAATAACCGAGGCGGTCGGTAGCGTCTATGCCTGGTTAGTCTCATGAGGACCTTAGAGCGTGTCTAAAAAATGGGGACTTATACATAGCTAGCCAACATTGAGGATAACCGTTGATGTCGATTACCCGGATGCCAAAAAAGTGGTCCTGGTTTCGGACAATTTGAATACTCACGTTCCTGCTTCCTTGTACAAGGCATTCGAGCCTGCCGAGGCGCGGCGTTTGTTGGAGCGTTTGGAAATTCACTATACCCCCAAGCATGGTTGAACATCGCCGAAATCGAGTCATACACCCCTCGCAAAGCGGGGGGCTTGATGGTTGTGAGCAGCCCCGGTTATGGGCCTGTCACGAGAGACCTTCTACCGTTACAAACAGGCAGTGGAGGACAGGTATCGAATCACAGCTGAACAAGGATAGACGTGCTCCTAATCTCAAGAACCGTATTGACGAGCACACTGAGGAAGCGGTAGTGCAGTATGCGATAGATTATCCGGCCCACGGACAGGCGCGGACAAGCAACCAACTCAGAAAACAGGGAATTTTTGTCTCATGGAGTGGCGTGCGCAGTATTTGGTTGCGGCACGGCTTGGCTTGCTTCA
>CAZQHJ010000010.1:0-34426 GCA_964593225.1 uncultured Thiotrichales bacterium | reverse complement strand
CTCGTGGAAACTCGGAGCGTCATGGATAAGCTAAACAACCGACCAAGAAAATGCCCTGGCATGGAAACCCCTAATCAGGTATTTTTCAACATCGATCCGACTGTTGCACTTGCGACTTGAATTCGCGAATACACTATAACCATTCAGAAAATAGCCCCATGCAAAAGGCTTCCAACAATAGTGACGTGGAGGAGAATCCATGATTGATCAAAAAAGAAGAACCGTACTCAAAGCGACCCTGGCGGGCGGCGTACTGGCCGGGGTTGCCGGATCCGGGCTGTTAATGCCGGATCGGCTGCTGGCCGCCGGGTCCCAAGACGCTTTTATGGCCACCACCTTGCAAGATGCGCTCAATGCCGTGTATTCGGGTGCCGAAGCCGGCATCGAAAATACGCAAACCGACGCCATCAGCTTCGAAGATACCAAGGAAGCTCCCGCCAATCCTCGTTCGGTGCCCATCTCCGTCTCTTCCACGGTGCCCAATACCCGGTCCATCAGCGTTTTCATCGAGAAGAATCCCCGTCCGCTGGTGGCGCGCTTTGCGTTCGAACCCAACGCGATCCCGACGGTGCACATCCGCGCCAAGATGAAGGAGACTTCCCGCGTCATCGCGGTTGTCGAAGACGCCCAAGGCAAACGCCTTAGTCGCGCGATGCGGATTACGGTCACGGAGAGCGGTTGCGGCGCCTGATGAGGCTCCTGCCGCGGGAATCGAACGCGGCGATCGAAAAATCATTTTTATGGTGAGAACAAAATGGCATCGAAATCTATTAGAATGAAGGCGACCCGGACGGGCGAGGAAACCCAGGTTATCGCCATCCTCAAGCACCCCATGGAAACCGGCGCCCGGAAAAACCCCGATACCGGCGAGCTGATTCCGGCCCACTACATTACCGAAGTGGCCTGCAAACACGACGATACCCTGGTGGTAACGATGTATTTGGGACCCAGTGTGTCCAAGGACCCGAAGATCGGGTTCAAGTTCAAGGGCGGTCAAAAAGGAGACAAGGTCAGCATAGGCTGGAGGGATAACAAAGGACAATCCGCGTCGGGGGACAGTAAAATCAAGTAATCATGCCATTCCCCGCTAACCACCCCTTGGGGCGGATAGCCGGGAAGAGTTCGCTAAAAAGGAAGGCTCCTATTTGCGTTACGCATGGGGAACTAAGCTATTTTTTTCTCCAACAAATCGATTCGCACCGTATGGGCCCCACGTTACCTTGACGAGCCTTTCCCGTTCCCTGCTCAACCGCATCCGGTCTTCCTCCTCGGGCGTCGGAACACGAACCACGCTCGCCGCCCGAATGCCGCATCAGTAACCGCGGCAATGCCTTCACATCCACCGTATCTGTCTTCGTCCGTCGCTTGCCACGGTTGGCTGTCTAACGTCAGCGCCTATAGGACAAACTGAAGAGATTGCATAACGGAGGATTTCCGGCTCATGGTAGTGACCAAAAGTGAATACTCTACCGCCTTTAGGCGGTAGAGTATTCACTCAACAGGTCGTCTCGCCTTACCTAAACTTCCATCGACCTTAGCTTCTTCCCCAGGGTGAATTCGTTCTATCTCATAGTTGCAAAACGCTCTTAATTGGATTCCGGGTCGATGATTTGTAATCAGCTTAATATTGTTTCCCGGATTCAACTTGTAAGTGCAACTCATCAGTTCGGAATAGAGGGCAAGCCGCGTTAGCATCATGACCTTTCGTTCCCACAAGAATGAGAGGCACAAGGCTTTCGAAATTAAACAAATGACCCGTTCGAAGTATAGCGCCAAAGATTTCTCGCTGCGTTTGTTCTCTCCAGAGTCGTTGTCGGGCAAAGTTGACCTGAAAGGCCGTGAGAAAAAACCGGATGATTACCGCTTGGTCAGCCTCCGATAGATCCCCGCCACCTTTTCCGGCAATTTGGCCACATCATCGATGACCGTATAGTGGGCGACCCCGTACATCCGGGGGAGATAGTCGGCCCCTTCCTCGTCGATGGTGATGCAAAAGGGGTGTATCCCGTGGCGATGGGCCTCCAGCAAGGCCTGGCGGGTGTCCTCGATGCCGTAGGCCCCCCGGTAGTCCCTGTGATAGTCCTCGGGCCGTCCGTCGGAGAGGGTGATCAGGAGTTTGGCGCGGGCCTCGACGGCCACCAGCTTTTCGGTGAGGTGGCGGATGGCCGGTCCCATGCGGGTGTAGTCGCCCGGGGCAATCCCGCTGATGCGGGCCTTCACCGCCCCGTCGTAGCCCTCGTCGAATTCCTTGATGTGAAAGAGATCGCAGCGCTTGCGCGTCATGCCGGTGAAGCCGTAGATGGCGTAGCGGTCCCCCAAGAGCTCCAGGGCCTCGGCCAGCAGGACCAAGGATTCGCGCTGGGCGTCGTTGACCCAGCCTTGGGTGGAGCCGGACATATCCACCATGAACATGACCGCGATATCCCGCTCTTCCTTGTGCGGGCGGGTGAAGAGGCGATCGGTCATCTCCACCCCGCGCCGGGCGTCGGACCAGGCCGCCACGAAGGCGTCGATGTCCACGCTGTCGCCGAAGGACTGGCGCTTGAGGCGGCGATCGGTGTCCCGCAGGGCTTCGAAGCCCTTGCGGATGCCGATGAGCAGTCGGGAATATTTCTCCAGGGTGCGGGGAACGAACCCGTCGTGGACCGGCGGGACGCTTCTCTCCCGGACCACGCACCAGTTCTTGCGATAGTGCCGGCGCCGGTAGTCCCACTCGGGATAGAGAAACGCCCCCTCTTCGTGATAGGTCCCGCCCCAGACCTCGTCCGGGTCCCGTTCCGCCTCGCCGAAATCCCGGGGGTCGTATTCGCCGGGCCCGGCGGGCGTCAGGTAGTCGTCCGGGATGCCGCCGAAGTCCTGGATGATGGAGGTGATGAGTTTGGTGACCGTCTCCGGCGGGGCGACGGGTTTGTCGTCCAGGGTGATCTCCACATAAAGCCCTTCCGGCAGGGCGTCGTCCGGTTGAATGCGCGCCTTGAATTCGGGTTTTTCCCGCCGCCCCGCCGGTTTCCGGTCCGCCTCTTCGGCCAGCGCCTTCAAGGTATATCGGAACAGGGCCTTTTCCCGAGGGATACGCCTCTCCAGCGCCGCCGCCACCGCCTGGGGATCCAGTATCCCCTGGTAACAGGCGGGCGCCGGCAGGGGCAGGGCCGAAGATAAGGCAAGGGCCTCGGCCAGGAGCGCCACCGAGTCCCAAACGGTGGCCGCCGACGAGGTCAGCGGCGCCGTGAGACGCCGCCATTCGGGTGGGGGCGGGGATTCGCCGAAGGCCCGCCGGAGCGATTGCATCTCCCGGTGCAGGCCAGGCAGTTCCCGGGCAATGCGCCCGTCCAAGCGCGCCACCTCCAGGGCGTGGAAGACGGCCAGCGCCCGTTCCGGGTCCGGATAATCCGCCATGAGGGCGGCCAGCGGCGGATGGAAGGTGCCGAATCTCGCCTGGGCCCAGAGGTGGGTGACCTGGGCCTTGTAGAGAGAAAAGTTCTGCCGCCGCTTGCCGAGGTGGGCGATGACGCCGGGTAGGAAGAGGGTTTCGGTATCGGTATAGGTCTCCCGGGCCTGGGCCAGTTTCAGCCGCCGCCCGGAGAGGCCCTGGACGAAATGGGAGAGCACCCCCATCCGCTCTTCCAGCAGACACCCCGCCGCCCGATTCTCCCCCTGGCTCACGAAGAGCTCGATATCCTCCAGGGCCGCCAGGGCCGGGCGCAGCCCCGCGCGGTCGTACTCCCCCATGGCCTGGAGCACCCAACCCTCGATGAGGGGATAATCCATCCGCGCCAGCACCTGGGGGGCCATGCCGATGAACCGGTAGGCGATCTCCAAATTGGTGCTGGCGATGCGCCGCGCCCAGTCCAGGACGAAGGCCTGGTCGTCGCCGTCGAGCCCTTCCAGGAGCCGCGCGGGTTTGCCGGTGTCGTAGAAGGTGTATTCGGTCTGGAGGCAGTCGTCCAGGAGGGGGATGATCTGCTGGGCGGTGAGGGCCATGGTTTTTGATACTTTGTTTTTTATACGTTCGAGTTTTGTATTTCGGACTTCCGGGAAGTGAAGTGGTCCCCTCTGTCAAGACAGTTCCGGGCGAAAAATAAGATATAAAAATCGGTTCTTCGCCGATGGCCGAATGCCTACTTCGCGAAAATCGAACTTTTCACCCTGCACGAAGCCCGATTATCAGCGTGCCAATCTCGATGAAGAAACTGCCAACTGGAAAGCCGTGTTGCGGGAGAACCGTACGCACGGTTCGGAGGGAGGGGCAGCTAAAACCGTCCCTACCCCATCCGTCGAAGACCGGGGGAAGTGGGATTGAGCGTTCGCCATCGGCGGACGTGAACCCCCAGCCATCCCCCCGGTCCTCTGAGCGGAGTCGAACCAAGTCGAAGGGCCGCTCGGCGGCCAGGGAGAATTCGGACTTCCCGGCCAATCGCACTTCATGAGTCACACCCACTCGCGCCCCAACGCTTGTTTCCGGACACAATCTCCGCTAACCTTCCCCATTGTGCCGTTGCCACTTGCCCTTGATACCATGGGCCATCGGCCCCGGGCGCGACCGGATAGCTATCACCGTCATATTGCGCTACACCCCCCTTGGCGATGGGGCTCTCCGGGATGGTCGGGGCCGAGCGCCCGCCACCGGCGGACGCGGGATCGAGTGGGTTCGATAACCGGCACCCGGCCCTCTCGAAAAATCGCGCCTTGGATCACACCCACCCTAAAGAAGCGAACCATCCCGCCGCCAAGTCGTCTCCCCCCCGCTGTCCTCCAGAATAACGCCTTGGGCCTTCAACGCGTCACGGATCCCGTCGGCCCTGGCCCATGCCTTGCGCGCCCGCGCCTCGACCCGCTCGGCGATGAGTCGTTGGATGGCCTCGTCGTCCGGGGTGGCGTCGGACGCCTGAGTGGTGGTCTGTAGGAAGGCCGCCGGATCGCCCCGCAAGAGGCCGAGGGTCCGCCCGAGCCCTCGGAGCGTCGCCCCGAGGGCGGTGGCCTTGGGAAGGTCATTTTCCCCCCGCGCGCGATGGATCTCGTGGGCGATGTCGAACAATACGGCGAGGGCCTCCGGTGTGTTGAAGTCGTCGTCCATGGCGGCGCGGAAACGGGTCTCATGGGTGGTGTCCACGGGGAGTCGGGCGTCGCCGGGGGCCGTGTCGGGAAGGCCCCGAAGGGCGGTGTACAACCGACCGAGGCTGGTCCTGGCCTGCTCCAGGTGTTGGTCGGTGTAATTCAAGGGGCTGCGGTAGTGGCTGGCGACGATGAAGTAGCGCGCGGCCTCGGCGGGGTATTTTTTCAGGACTTCGCGCACGGTGAAGAAGTTCCCCAGGGACTTGGACATCTTTTCGTCGGACACCCGGACAAATCCGTTGTGTATCCACAGATTCACAAAGGATTCCCCGGTGGCGGCCTCGGATTGGGCGATCTCGTTTTCGTGGTGGGGAAACTTCAGATCCATCCCCCCGCCATGGATGTCGAAATGATTCCCGAGACACCCGGTGGACATGGCGGAGCATTCGATGTGCCACCCGGGACGTCCCGGCCCCCAGGGGGAATCCCAGTGGGGCTCGCCGGGCTTGGCCGCCTTCCAAAGGACGAAATCCAGGGGATCGTCCTTGGATTCGTTGACCTGGACCCGGGCCCCGGCCCGGAGATCGTCCATGCGCTTTCCCGAGAGTTTTCCATAGGCGGGGAAACTGCTCACGTCGTAGAACACATCCCCATCGGGTCCGGTATAGGCGCTCCCCCGGTCCACGAGGGCCTGAATCATGGCAATAATCCGGTGGATGGATTCCGTGGCGCGCGGCTCCAGGTTCGGCGGCAATACGCCCAGGGCCGCCTCATCTTCGCGCATCGCCCGGATGAAGCGATGGGTGAGCGCCTGGAAGTCCTCGCCCAGCTCATTGGCCCGGTCGATGATCTTGTCGTCGATGTCGGTGATGTTGCGGATATAGGTGACATCAAGGCCAAGGCTGCGCAGGTATCTGACGATGACATCGAATACCACCAGCACCCGGGCGTGTCCCAGGTGGCAGTAGTCGTAGACGGTCATGCCGCAGACGTACATTCGGACCTTGCCGGGCGTGATGGGTTGGAAGGTCTCTTTTCGGTTGGTGAGACTGTTGAATATTTTTAGCATGGCGGCTCGCGTTTCTTGGTTCCGGCTGTGTCGGGTTGGGATTCGAAAACAACTCATCTGCTGACTGGTCAGGGGGGGCCGAAAGGGAGGGAGCAGTCCAAAAGGAATCCCGACCCTACCCCCGTAATCCGCCGATTTTATTGGCCATCTTGAACAGACCATTCAGCCACTTTTTACCACCGCGTTCCGGTTTTTCGTCGGGCGCGGAATCCTCGACCCTTTCTTTCATTATGGCGGAAAGATCCCGATCGCCGGCCACCGATTCCCGGATAAATTCCTCGAACGACTCCGAGAATAAGGCATCTTTTCGACCTTTTCTGACGATCAACCCCCGGCTGCGGAGATCCCGTGACAACAGGTGTTCCGTTACCGGCTTCCCGCCCAGGATGCGCGCCAATACCCCCTTCTCCTCCTGGGAACGATCCGCCCAAAGGTCCCGGAAGTAGGCCCACAACCCCTGCCTTATCTCATGGGGATCGGGCTGGGATCGTCCCGCGCGGGCGCGCCACATCGCCTCCGATACCTCCTGGAGCAGGGCCGGGTGCAAACCGGCTTGCCCATCCAGGCGTTCGGCCTCTTTCGGGGATAGGGTCATCTTCAGACTCCTTCGCCACGGTTCCTCCCTCAGCGCCAGCCCCTCTTCCGGTTGCAGGGGCCCCAACACATGGGTCAGTCCGAAGAGGTTCCAGAGGGACGAACTCTCGAAGGCCTGGAAGCGCTCCCGCAATTCCGACACCGGTCGTCGGCTGGCCAGCAGGTGGCCGAAGCGAAATTCCGGCGTGTTGCCCAGATGATGCAGGTGGGCGAGGAATTGGGCGCCGAAATCGGGGTTGGCGAGCAGGGTCTCGAACGCATCCAGGATCAAGACGAACCGGTAACGCTTGGCGCGGGGGAAGAGCCGAGCCCGAAACGCTTGGTAATCCGTGACGGCCAAGGGATCCGATTCGGGGGTATCCGATGCATCGGCCTGGGGCATCTCGCCGATGACGCCCTCGATGGCCCCATGGAGATCGGCAAAGAAGCGCTCCGGGGTGTAGTCCTGCCAGCCTCGAGCGCTGCCGCGGATGGCGACGAGCCCGTCTTCCTTGCCCAGGGCCGCGAACACCTGGTTGAGCAGGGAGGATTTCCCCATGCGCCCCTCGCCCAGCAGGCTCACGCAACGGGGTTTACCGGGATGACACAGGGCGGACAAGATCTCGTGCATAATGTAGTCGCGCCCGAAAAAGACCGGGGAGTTCTCCGGCAGTTCCGTATCGGTCACAAAGGGATTCAGGTCCATCCGGATTTGCGCCAGGCGTTCGGTCTCGGGTAGGAAACCGGGGTTGGCCGCATCGCCCAACCGGGCGTGGAAGTTGTTGGTGGTATTGGTCATTGTCTGTCCGTTTCCAGGCAAGGCCGTCGGGCCTTGCCTTGGAGTCATCGATAATGATTCATGGAGCCTATCCCGATGGGGGCTCCATCCGTTGGGTAGAGGGCGTTTTTATCACCTTCGCGCCTTCTTTTCCATTTCCACGGGAAATGCGGCCCTACCTTGGACCGGCGGGCCCTGTTTCTCGTGGTTCGATCCCTAAGAAGCTGTTTGGGAATTCGCGTCGTAGAGGCGGTGCTCCCGATTGTGGCTCCCGCAAGGCGCGATGGGGGCGAAAATCAAGGATTGTAGTGGACGACACGACGCCCAAGCACATAACGAACCTCGCCCCCGTCGCAACGCGGCAGGGCGCGATTCGGGCGCCGCCGCGGTAGATTGCGAATTTCCAAACAGCTTCTAAAAAGCTGTTTGGATAGGGATGGCGAATCCCAACATAAAATATCCGCCCGCCATGGACTCCCGTTGGGGGCGCGGCGGCCGCCGGAATCCACCGGGGCCGGCCCGACTCGGCCCGGTCGGGTTTCCAGTCGACCCGAGCGGGTTTTGCCTCGACCCGGTCGGGTCCCGGCTCGGCCCGGTCGGGTTGCGGCTCGACCGGGTCGGGTCCCGGGTCGCCCCGTTCGGGTTCCGAGTCGACCCGTTCGGGTCATGGCTCGATCCCATCGGGGGCCGCCTCGTGACGACCGGGGATCGTTCAGACACGCCCTAAGTGTTCATGGCCCCGCGGTTTGCTTGTCACCGGACCATCCTGGCGAGGACCTCCCCTGTGATGGACGGGCATGGGATGCCGCCCTCCAGGAGCGCCTGTCTCGTTTGCCGGCAGTGGATCGTTTGCCCACCGGACATTTTCCCCACCCCTTCAGGGCGCGCGCCCTCATCCCCGATCACGTGGTCCAGCCACTGCCCCACCAGGCCCTGGTCCGCCCCCCCGACCCGGGCCCGCCACACCGGATAGGGGACCGGGCGCACGGGGAGACCCCGGGCGCCCAGGTAATTGGCGATGGTCCGCCAGCTGATGGGCTCGGGGTTCACCAGGTGATAGGCGCGGCCGGGGGTTTGCCGCCGGAGGGAGAGCCACACCAGGGCCTTGGCGGCGTAATCCACCGGCACGATATCCTCGCGCGCGTCCCAATCGGGGACGACGCCCTGGGCGATGCTGGCCTTCAAGAGTCGATACAGGGCGTCCTCGTCCTGCCACTGTCCGGTCTCGCTGTGTCCCCCAAGCCGGCTGGTCCGATAGACGGCCACGGGCAGCCCCCGCTCGCCGGCTTGCCAGATCAATTTTTCCGCCACCCACTTGCTTTGTATGTAACCGTTCTCGATGACCCCCTCGGCTTGGGGGGTGCTCTCTTCCCGGACGATGGCCAGGGTGGGGGGGAAGACGTCGATGGTGGAGACGTGATGGACGGGTTTGGCGGCCCCGGCGCAGGCGAGCCGCAGGACCTCCTTGGTCCCCACCACGTTGGCCTTGCGCAGTTCCCGGTAGGGGTACAGGTGATTGACTTCGGCGCCGCCGTGGTAGATGACCTGGATGGTATCGGCAAGGGTCCGGAAGGCCTGGGGCGAGAGGCCGAGTTGCCGCTGTTTCAGGTCCCCCACCACCACCCTGACGCGCCCTCGCCCGTCGTCGGTGAGCTGGCCGTGGGCGGCAAGGGCGGCGTGGAGTCCGGCTTCGGCCTGTTGCCGGTTCTCGCCCCGCACCAGGCACCGGAGGGTGGCCCGGGTCCGTCTCAGCAGTTCGCCCACCAGGTACACGCCCAGGAATCCCGTGGCGCCGGTGAGGAAGATATTTTGGGGTTCTTCCGGAAGGTGGGCGGCGAGGATCGGCGTCGTGGGGCGGATGTCCTCGTCCAGCCGCGCCTCGGCTTCCAGGTCCACGGCCGGTTCTTCCGCCGCGCCGCCCAGGGTTTCCAGGAGGCCGGAGACGGTGGGCCGCCGGAACAGCGCCTCCAGGGAGAGGTCCATGCCGAGAGAGGCCTTGATCCGGGCGATGAGCCGAATGCCCAGGAGGGAGTGCCCCCCCAGATTGAAGAAATTGTCCCGAAGACCCACCCGGTCCGCGCCCAGGGTTTCGGCCCAGAGCCGCGCCATGCGGGTTTCCAGGGCGGTGCGGGGGGCGGCGTACTCCATGCTCGAAGTCATCTCTTCCCTATCCGGGTCCGGCAAGGCCCGCCGGTCGATCTTGCCGCTGGGGGCCAGGGGCAGCGCTTTCATGAACACGAAGCTGGCGGGGACCATCCACTCGGGCAGGCCTTTTTGCAAATGGGCCCGCAACACCGGTTGCCCTCCGTGGCCCTCGGCGGCGCCGTCGGCAACCACCCAAGCGATGAGCCGCTTGTCCGCGCCCTCCCCTCCCCGGACATCCACCGCCGCTTGACGAACGCCGGGATGGGACAACAGCGCCTGTTCGATCTCGCCGCACTCCATGCGAAATCCCCTTATCTTGACCTGGGTGTCCATGCGCCCCAGGAACTCTATGTTGCCATCCGGCAGCCAGCGGCATCGATCGCCGGTGCGGTACAGGCGGGCATCGCCCGTATTAGCGGCGGTATCGTCCCTGAAGGGGTCGGGGATGAAGCGCCGGGCGGTGAAGTCCGGGCGGTTCAGGTATCCCCGGGCCACGCCGACGCCCCCGATGTATAGCTCCCCGGCGATGCCCATGGGGACGGGTTGCAGGGCGTCGTCGAGGATGTAGGTTCGGGTGTTGGGGATCGGATAACCAATAGGGATGATCTCCTGCTCACCAGGGGAATCGACGCCGGAAAAGCGGAAGAGAGTGGCGGTGATCGTCGCTTCCGTGGGACCGTAGGCGTTGAACAGGGGCAGCCCCAGTCTTTGGGATAGCGCGACGGTGGCGGGAGAAAGCACCTCCCCGCCGTTGATGACTCGCCTGAGCGGGCGCGCGGGGGACCGGGTGTCCACGGCAAACGCCAGGAACTCATGGAGATAACCGGAGGGCAGGTCCGCAACCGTGACCCCGGCGCGGCGCACCTCCCGCCAGCATTCTTCCACCGTCCATATCCGCGGCCCCCGCGGGACCAGGGTCGCCCCGCCCAGGAAGGCGCTGAATATCTGTTCCAGGGCGGTGTCGACACTGAGGGCGGCGAATTGCAGCACCCGGTCCGTCGGCGTGATGCCCAGGGCCTCCCGCTGGGCCCAGGCGAGATTGGTCAGGCTCCCGTGTTCCACCATGACGCCCTTGGGCCGGCCCGTGCTGCCCGAGGTGTAGATAATATAAGCAAGGTCGTTGGCGCTAACCCGGGGGGTCGGGTTCTCCGGGGGCTCGCTGGCCATGGCCGCCGCCTCGGCGTCCATGTCGAGAACCGGCACCGGGCATTCCGGCAGTCTCTCCCGCGTTGCCCCATGGCACACCAATACCCCAAGCCCGGCGTCTTCCATCAGGAAGGCCAACCGCTCGGCGGGGTAGTCTGGGTCCAGGGGGACATAGGTCCCACCGGCCTTGAGGATGGCCAGCAGCCCCACTACCATCTCTACGGACCGTTCCACAAACAGCCCGAGTGCTGCGGATAACGATGGTGCTGCGCACGGCGATATCCTTCGATGATTTTCTTCCGTATCGGAGGGTCGTTGCGGGTCGTTGAGCGGCGTATTTGTGGCGCGGGGTATTAGCGCCCGCAGCCGATGGGCCAGTCGATTGGCGCGGGCGTTCAGTTCCCGGTAGGAAATCGCCGTCTCCCCCAACACCAGGGCCACCGCGTCCGGGGTCCTGGCCGCCTGTTCCTCGAAGAGCCGATGGACACATTGGTCCGTCGGGTACGGAACGCTTGTCCGGTTCCAGGCCACCAGGATGCGCTGGCGCTCGGCGTCGGTCAGCAGCGGCAATTTCCCGATGGGGGTCTCGGGTTCGGCGACGATCCCTTCCAATAAACGGACGAAATGCCCGGACCAGCGTTCCAGGGTGGCGCGATGAAAGAGCGCCGAGGAATATTGCAGGAGGCCGTACTGATGGTCCGGCAGGTTCATGACCCACAGCTCGATGATGGTTTCCTCCGGCTGATGCCAGAAGCGCGCCAATTCCCAGTCCATATCCCCCACATGCCAGAGATCGCCCACCGCCCCCAATGGCGTCACCAACGGGGGCTGGCGTTTTCGGAAGTCATCGCCGAAGTAGTTATAGTCGTGCCAGGAGAAGCCCGTCCGGGAGAGCGCGGAGCGCGTGTCCCGGTCCAAGTCCGGGATCATCAGGGGAAAGGGCCAGTCCCGATGGGTCAGGGCGGCCTTCAGGGCCTCGGCGGTGTGGTTCAGGAAGGTCCGAAAGGAGGCCTCGCCGGAGCACGCCACCCGAACGGGCAGGGCGTTGGCGAAGAAACCCAAGACCCCCTTGTAGGCCTGCCCCCTGCCGGCCACGGGGAGGGTGGTGATCAGGGGCGTCTGTCCGTCCGGGCGCTGTCCGCTCAGGCGGTACAAAAAGACGAACCAGGCCGCCAGCCACACGGCCAGGGGGCGCACGCCCATGGAGCTTGCCAGTTTGCGCATTCCCGCCTGCAAGACCTTGGGAATGGCGAAGGGGAGGCCGTCGGTCTTGAAAGAGGCATCGTCCAATGGACGGGGGCGATCCACGGGGAGATCCAACGGCGGGACAGGCCCGGACAGGGTCTCCTTCCAGAAAACCCTCTGCCGCTCCGCCTCCGGCGTCCCGAGCCAGGCCGTCTGTTCCCGGATGAATTGGTGGAAACCCCGGGCCGGGGGCGGCAGGTCGGCGGCGGCCCCCCCCATCTCTTCCCGGTAGAACGCCCCCAGCTCGGTGATGGCCGTCACCACCGACCAGGCGTCGGCGATGATGTGGTGGGCCATGAGCAGCAGGACCGGCGGCTGGCCGCGGATGGCGATGAGCACCCAACGCACCGGCAGCGCCCGTTCCAGATCGATGAACCGGGCGGCCTCGGCCTCGATGATCTCGTCCAGGGCCGCGCCCGATCCGGCGCCCGGGTCTTTGTGTATCTCCCGGAAATCCATGGCGGGCGGTTCGTGGACGGTTTGGAATGGGACGCCCTCGCGCTCTGAAAAGGTGGAGCGCCATGCCGGATGACGGGCGCACACCCGCGCCGCAGCCCGGCGCATGGCGGCAAAAGAGATATCCCCTGGAAGACGCCAGGCGCCGCTGTTGTTGTAAAGGCCCCGACCGGGAAAGCGCTTTTCCAGGGACCACAGGCCCTGTTGGCCCGGCGAAAGGGGATACGCGAGGGGGGGATCTTCTGCTATGCTCATCCTGTGTGTACTTTCCGCAGCCGAGCTCGTTCGACATCGAATGTTTTCACTGGGATATCGGTCTCCGGAAGACCTTGTTCATGAAGCGCTGGAAGCCCTGGCCAAGAAAAAGCCCGATTCCGATATCGCCGAAGGATTAGCGGATATAGAAGCAGGGAGATATAAAAAGCTCACGGACGACAACATGGAAGCGATCGCAAAATCGATAGTCGCCAAATCCCTCCAATGACGGAAATAGTCCTCTCGGAAAAGGCACCGGCGTAGATACGGCGGGGAACAAACCGCATTCATGGGCATTTCACCGATGCGGTTCGCATCTACCCGCAGCAATCGCTCATCCGGTTCGCCGCCGCCACCACCTACTCCAGCACCTTCCCCCGTTCCTGGTCCATCAGGGTGATCTCGGCGTCCGTCGGGCGGCCTACGCTCCGCGCCCGGACCAGGACCTGGTAGCTCGCCGCCGTCGATGGGCCTTTCCCACTCACGCGAGGGAGGATCTTATCCTCTGCGGGTGGGGAAACCGGCCATTTTTGTGTGTGTTTTTTGGCCTCTGTCCGGGGAGAAAGGGCCGTTTGAGGGGGCATTTCGGTCCTGGGATGTTACAAACCAAGCTTGGTTTGCAGCTCGAGAAGCTTGGCCTATGACGCGATGAGGCCGGTCTACCGTGCGCCTGGGTAGTTTTATAGCAGATTTTGCCAAATTCCATCGCGCGATAATCCGGTCCACAACAAACTAAACTTGGTTCGTAGCGCGCCGGGCCTGGTCCATAACGCGCCAGACCCGGTTTATCACGGACTCCGCCCATCAAGCCATCCCATCGACCACGGTCATGATAGGGTCGGCCTGGGGCATCACCCGCTTGGTCTCAATGATTATGGGCGAGGCCGGGTGGATGGGCCTGGAAACGTATGGAATACCCCGACTGGCCCGGAATGCCTCATGTTCGAGGCCCGGCGTAGGAGAAAAGCGCTGGGCGCCGCAGCGTTCGGTTTAGGGACCCGGGCCCGTTCGCTACCCGGACAGCACTGGGGAGACATGTTCCCGCCCGGTGGGCGCTCGGACCCCCGGCCACCCCGGAGGGCTTCATTGCCGGTAGGGAGGCAATATAGCCTAACAGTGACGGCCATCCGATCGTTTCGAGAGTCAACGGTCCATAGTATCTAAGGACAAGCGGCAACGACCCAGGGCCCAAAGGCGAGGTTAGCCGAGATCGGATGGGGAAACAAGCCGATCAGCATTAGGCCGTAGGCTTGCCGCCTCGCTACGATTGGGAATTTCAAGACATGCTCTTAGAAGCTGTTTGGAAATTCCCAATCTACCGCGGCGGCGCCCGAATTGCGCCCTGCCGCGTTGCGACGGGGGCGAAAATTGCGTCGTGTAGTCCACTACAATCCTTATTTTCGCCCCCATCGCGCCTTGCAGGGCCACAATCGGGGCACCGCCTCGCTACGATGCGAATTTCCAAACAGCTTCTTAGTGGGAACCGGCGACCGGTCGCCGGGCTCACTTTTCGATCCACGGCATCATCCCGCGCAGGCGTTTGCCGACCTCTTCCATGGGATGCTCGCGAGTCAGACGCTCCACCGCCTTCATGACGGGCTTGCCGGCCTGGTTTTCCAGGATGAACTCCCGGGCGAAGACGCCGGTTTGGATCTCCCGGAGTATGCGCCGCATTTCATCCCGCGCCCTGTCGTCGATGATGCGGGGACCGCGGGTGATGTCGCCGTATTCGGCGGTGTTGGAGATGGCCTCGCGCATCTTGGAGAGGCCGCCCTTGTACAGGAGGTCCACGATGAGTTTGAGTTCGTGCAGGCATTCGAAGTAGGCGACTTCCGGGGCGTAACCGGCCTCCACCAGGGTCTCGAAACCGGCCTGGGCCAGGGCGCTGACCCCGCCGCAGAGCACGGCCTGCTCCCCGAAGAGATCGGTTTCCGTTTCTTCCCGGAAGGTAGTCTCGATGATGCCCGACCGACCGGAACCCAGGGCGCTGGCATAGGAAAGGGCGATGGCGAGCGCCTGCCCGGAGACGTCCTGATAGACCGCGACCAGCGCGGGGACGCCGCCCCCCGCCAGGTAGGTGGCCCGCACCTGATGACCGATGCCCTTGGGGGCTATCAGGATGACGTCCAGATCCGGGCGCGATTCGATCCGGCCGAAATGGATGTTGAAGCCGTGGGCAAAGGCAATAGCCGCCCCGGTCTTGATATGGGGTTCGACGGCCTCCCGATAGATCTCGGCGTGATGTTCATCCGGGGCCAGCATCATGACGATATCCGCTTCCCGAACGGCGCTAGTCACCGACGCTATGCTTAGCCCGTCCTCCATGGCTTTGAGTTCCGATTGTGATCCGGGCCGCAGACCCACCACCACGTAGATACCGGCGTCGTGGAGGTTGTTGGCGTGGGCGTGTCCCTGGGCGCCGTAACCGATGATCGCGACCTTGCGGTTTTTCAGAAGAGCGGGGTCGGTATCTTTTTCGTAGCGGATGTTCATTGCAGTTTGTCTTTCTCCACAAGCGCGTACGCGGAATGGTTGTGAATGGATTCGAAGTTTTCCGACTCCACGACATAGGCGTCGATGCGATCGTCCTGATTGACGATTCCGGCCACATCCCGAACCATGTCCTCGACGAATTTGGGATGATCGAAGGCCCGTTCGGTGACGAATTTTTCATCCGGCCGCTTGAGGAGCCCGTAAACCTGGGAGGAGGCCTGGTTTTCCACCAGATCGATGAGCTCTTCGATCCAGACGAAGGTGCGGGTGCGCACCTCGAGGGTGACGTGGGAGCGCTGGTTGTGGGCACCGTAGGCCGAGATCTCTTTGGAACAAGGACAAAGACTGGTGACGGGAATCACGACCTTGATATACATGGCGGGCTTGTCGTCTTTGAGTTTTCCGGTCAACGTGACCTCGTAATCCATCAGGCTTTGGACCCGGCTGACCGGCGCGGTCTTGTTGACGAAGTAGGGGAAGGACATTTCGATCTGACCGGATTTGGCGTCCAGGGTCTCCACCATCTCGAAGAGCATGCGCGTGAAGGATTCCACCGTGATCTCGTATTCATGATTGTTGAGGATTTCGACGAACCTGGACATGTGCGTGCCCTTGAAGTTGTGGGGCAGATTCACATACATGTTGAAGGTGGCGATGGTGTGCTGGACCATATTCGCCCGGTCCCGTACCTGCACCGGGTGTCGAATCCCTTTGATGCCGACCTGTTGGATGGGGATTCGGCGGAGATCGAGACTCCCTTGCACGTCTGCGATTTGATCGACGGCTTCGTCGGCCATGCATTCATGACAAGATGCGGATTGAGGAGGCCTCGATTGAGGATGTGAAACCGATCGATGAGACTGACGGTTCGCGGTATCGGGTTGCGACGCATCCGTGTCCGTATTGGCGTTGTTTGTCTCGACGCCCCGGGTCCTGGCGCATTCTGTCATAGCGTATTGTTCTCCTGATAACGCACGCACGCGCGTTCGGTTTCCCACAACGTGATCGCGCTGACCCGGCGCTGTCCGTCGCCGAGGATGCGAGAGACACCCCGGAACAGGTATGCCGCAATGTTTTCGGCCGTGGGATTGATTGTGTCGAAGGGTGGGATTTCGTTCAGATACTGGTGATCCAGTTCCCGGGCCGCGGATCGAATGGCCTGTTTGATGACCTTGAAATCGATACCCATGCCGCATTCGTCCAACACGGCCGTGGTCACCTCGACCTCGACCTTCCAGTTGTGTCCGTGCAGTCGGCGGCAATCCCCGGGGTAGTCGCGCAGGAGATGGGCGGCGGCAAAGTCGGTAGTGACCTTTAGGGTGTAATGCCTGTCCATTCAACTGACGCGATTGACAATATATTCGGAGATCCGACGTAGCGGGTCGGCGGCCTCCCCCAATCCCGCTAGGCTGACGAGGGCCTGTTCGTGGAACTCCCGCGCCATCCGCTTGGCTTCACTCAGCCCGACCAGAGCGGGATAGGTGGCTTTGTCATGGATCTGGTCGGAGCCACGTTGTTTGCCCATGGTTTCGGTATCGCCCTCCACATTCAGGATGTCGTCGCGGATCTGAAAGGCAAGACCGATGCATTTTGCATAATGACCCAGTTTTTCCAGTAAGTCCCTATCCACCCCCGATTTGGCAAGTCCGCCCATATGCACGCTGGCGTGAATCAAGGCCCCTGTCTTGTGGATATGGAGGTTCTCCAGTTCGGCCAGGTTCGGTTTCTTTGTCTCCGCCGCGAGATCCAGCGCCTGGCCGCCGGCCATCCCCCGGGATCCGATGGCAAGGGCCAGGGCATGGAGCATCTCGACCTTTTGGGCCAGGTCGAATTCTCCCGCCATGGACTGCTGGGAGAGCACATGAAAGGCCAGGGATTGCAGGGCATCCCCGGCCAGGATAGCGGTTGCCTCGTCGAATCGACGGTGGCAGGTGGGCTTCCCGCGACGCAGATCGTCGTCGTCCATGGCCGGTAGATCATCGTGGATCAGCGAATAGGCGTGAACGAGCTCCACGGCGCAGGCCGGTTCGTCCAGGTCCTCGGGCGGGGCACCCGCCACATTGCCCGCGCAATAGACTAAAATGGCGCGAACCCGTTTCCCGCTGCCCAACACGGAATAACGCATGGCCTCGTGGAGTCGCGTCGGCTGGATGTCCGCCGAAGGCAGGCACGTATCCAATTGCCGGTTGACCCGCGCGCGGTACCGTCCCATCAGATCGGAAATATCATCAGTGTTGCGCACGCCAACTTCCTCCGATTATGGTCTTCATGACAGTCATAGGGTTGTTGTCGATGATTGAACGGCGTATCGATGGACCGGGGTATCACCCGGGGTATCAGGGCCTATCTCCGAACGGCTCGATTTCGAATTTACCCTCTTTCTCGGTGAGGATACGCACCCGCTGTTGGGCCCCCGCGAGGGCCTTCTGGCAGATTTTGCTCAATTCAATGCCCCGCTCGAAGTTGTCCAATGTTTCTTCCAGGGTAAGCTCGCCCTCCTCCATGCGGGCGACGACGCCCTCGAGTTCGGCAAGGGATTGCTCGAAATCCGGTCTGTCTTCCGGTAGGGGATTCTCGGGGGATCCGTTTTCGGATTTAGCGCCGGGGGGAACGGAAATCTTTTTTTTAGGGGTGGTCATGAGATCGATTTTTACAGCCTTTCAGATCGGCATAGCGTTTTTTGATGGAAACTAAGCGAAACTAAGGAAACCGAACCCTATTGCGCCATAGACCAGGTCATCATTGGCGGCCAATGATGGAGAGCACCTGGAACCGTACAGGCGCCAGTGTGTTTCGAACTTCGTGAATACCGGCAATAGAATGTCCTTGCGCCATGAGAACACCGGGAATGAGCGCTGCGCATAGATAGAAGTCCGTATAGTCGATGACCGCCGTGGGCGTTTCCGGACATTAGCTTGTGGAGATGTCTTGCCGCCATGGAAAGGTTACTTTAGCGCCACATCGAATCGCATCGCCCTTCCACCCATAAACCGACCGATCCTGTGGATGTCCACGGACACCCGATCGCCGGGCCGCTTGTCCCAAAGCGCCAGCTTCACATCGCCCAGCGTCCCGATGGGGCGCCCATCGATTTCCACCAGGCGATCGCCGGTTTCCAGGCCCGCCATCCTGGCCGCGCTTTGCGCGGTGAAGGCCTCTATCAGTACCCCTTCGTCGTTCGTTTCCAACATCACCCCCAAGACGCCCGGCGGAGGGAGCGCCCGATTGCCGGAAACCAGAAGGAAGTCCGCAATATCGGCGGCCTCATTCGGGCCGGATGCCCTATCATCGGCAATGGCATGGGCCGGCAAAACGATCGCCGTGTCCACGGACACCCTGCGCCGTACCCGATCCGGGATCCCATGGCCATAGGCCAGATGGCCGCTCCCGGCCAATACGACCAGCGTCCGCGCGGGGTGCTCGGCAAGATACCGCGCGGCCCTTTCCGCCATGCTCTCATCCCATAGGAGTTGTATATCCACGAAGCGCCGGAACCCCGCCGCGTCCCGGTCCGCGTGGGGATCGATGGGTAAAGAGGCATCGTGGGGGTGTGAGGGGAGATGCTTGTCGGTGGCATCCGTATGCCCATCGCCCCTAGCGTCCTTCGTATGTGGCCGGGGATGGTGTCGAAAGACCTCGCGCAGGCGCGCTTCGTAGTCTTGATTGGTCCTGTCGATGACGTCCGGGACCTGAGCCTGTTCCACGGCACTCAAGCCCTCCCACCCCGTCTTGGAGACCTTTTCGACGACCTCGCTTGCGATATTCAAGGCAATGAGGGGAATGCCCCGGTCCCGCGCGAAGTGCAGGATCGGTCGGTAAAGGCCGTAATCGTATCGCCAGCGGTCGTAATACTCCGTTTGGGCCAGGAGGGCCGACTCATCGATCGCTCCGGCGATAAAATCGTCCAAAAGGTCTTGAAACGGTTGCTGGAAAAACTCCATGCCGATGGCCAGTTCCCTTCCCTGACGATAAAGGCCCTCGATGATGGCGAGTTGATTCAGATGGTCGGCGAAACGGGTATGGTGCTCGCCGATGAAAACGACCCGTTTCTTGCCGAGGCGGGGGATAATCGCGTCTAAATCAGGCAATGTGTCGAAATCGATGACCCTTGTGGGGAGATCACCGGAATCCCGACCCGGTCCATCCGAGAGCCGCGGCCCGATGGCGTCAGGCTCGGATACGGCCGATTGAGCGGCAACCGATGGCATGCCCTGACAGCTCGAAAGCAGGGGGAAGAGAAACAAGGCGCCGACTAGATTTCTCCACATCGAAGCGCCTGATATCGCAGTGTCGTAGAAAAGCACATGGAGGGTGAATACTACTACCCATGGTCTTTTATCGCCAGCCTTTTCAAGGCTCGAAGACCTCGTTTTTCCGGCACGCGAACAAAAAAGCACCAGCCCGGCCTGCATCTATTCGGAGAATCCATCGATGCGCAGGGTAATGGTCGTGTCGTCCTTCTCCCGATGGACAACCTTGACGGGCAGGTAATCGAATTTCGGCGCGCACCAAAAGGTGGTTTCGCGGGCAAGGGTTTCCCGAATACGTTCGATCAACAGGGTCTCCACCGGGCCGAGCGCGGTGTCGAGGGATTCCTCACCCACGAACGAAAACCGATAGGTCTTGATCCTGCCGCCGTCGGCAATGGCGTATTCGAAATTCCTCAACCCCTTGCCCAGATCCCGCATCAGGGCCAGCACGTAGACATTCTTATCCAGGGTATCCGGCGGAACGGGCATCTGCCAGGTTTTCCCCTTCGCCGTATTCCGGACAACGCCCCGTCCCCAATCGAAAACGACCTCGACTCTCCGGCCTTTCTTCCCCCCACGGTGGTAACGGTAAAGCAGCGGTCGAATCCGTTCCCCCTGATATCGCCATTCGCTGTGCTCGGCGCGCCGGGACTTGTGGAGCAGGGCCAGGACCCCTCTGGGGAAGGTCACGGCATCGTACCGATAGCTGCCCTCGCCCATGGGCATCAAGGACCACTTGGCCTGGCCGATGGTCATATTCCTGGCGGTCACTGTATAGGTGGCGGAAAAGTGCTCGGGGAAGGGCGCCGCGAAGTTCGGGAATAGCCCTCCGAACACCCCGCCCAACATGAGCACGAAGAATCGCATCATTTTCGATACCCCCCTTCGATGATCCCCTGGTCGATGATCGATTGGTCCGTAGCCAACCGGATGACCGCCGTTATCCTCCGGATATCACCCATTCAACCCCGTAAGGACCGCGCCTCCCTCATAGAGGCGAAGACGGGTGACAGAACCCATGCCGACCTCGAACGACAGGTGCGATGAATAGGGCAATCCCAGAAAATGACACAGAAGAAAGCGGATGACACCCCCGTGGGTGACGATCACAAGCCACTCCTCCGGCCGGTCGCGCATCCGATCCCCCGCCCGGGCGACCCGTTCCTGAAACTCCCAGAGCCCTTCCCCCCCGGGGAACCGAAACCCCCTCAGACCCCGCGCCCACTCGTCCACCAGGGCAGGATCCCGGGCGGCGATCTCCGGGAAACGCATCCCCTCCCACCGCCCGAAGTCGATCTCCCACAGGTCCGGGTCCCGCTCCATAGGGAGCCCGCCTTCCCGGGCGATGGGGCGGGCGGTTTCCACCGCGCGCCGGGCCGGACTCGACACCACCGCCGTCGGTTCTCCCCTAGGTAGAGAGGGACAAACGCGCGCCGGGAGCCCCCGGGCCGCCTCGACCCCCGCCTTGCCGAGGGGGGGATCCGTCCTGCCGATGTATCGTCTCTCCCCCGGTTCCTCGCCCTGCCCGAGGATTGTCTCACAATGTCTGATGAGCAGGAGCCGCTTCATGGGTTATCCTTGACTTCCATTCTCCCCGGTTCCGGGACTGTTCGAGCGCGCCGCCTTTTGCGCGGCGGACAATATGCCCCGGAGGATATTCATCTCCGAACGGTCCGGCCTCGCGCGATGAAAGAGTCGCCGCAGACGGCGCATGAGCCGCTTCGGCTTGGCCGGATCGTAATAGCCGATGTCCTCCAGGGAGACCGCCAGGTGCCGGAAAAAGCCCGCCCATTCCGACACGCCGACGCCATCGGCGCGGTCCGCGTCCGCCTCGTCCCCCACGGGGTTCGCCTCCCCTTCCAGGCCCGAGAGCAGGGCCATGCGCAGCTCATAGCTCACAACCTGCACCGCGCTGGCCAGGTTCAGGGAATGGTAGGCGGGATCGGTGGGGATACGCACCACCGCCTGGCACTGGTCCAGCTCCTCGTTGGTCAGCCCCGAATGCTCCCGGCCGAAGACCAGCGCCACCCGTCCCGCCCCTGCCGCCGCCATGGCCCTTTGCGCGCACGCCCTGGGGGTGAGCTCCGGCCATGGGATACTCCGAACCCGGGCGCTGGTACCGACGACCCAGTGGCAATCGGTCAATGCCGCGGGTAGGCTCTCGAACACCCGGGCGCCATAGAGCACATCGTCCGCGCCGGCGGCCCGGGCGCTTGCCTGGGCGGAGGGAAAGTGTTTCGGCCCCACCAGGGACAAGCGCCGCAGCCCCATGGTCTTCATGGCCCGGGCCACGGCCCCGATGTTGCCCGGGTGGGTTGTGCCGACCAGCACGATCAGGAGGTTGTCGAGTTTGGAAGAATCCATTACTTTTTCAATGCCTTTTCGGGTCCCACCGGGGAAGGCGCCCGATGCCTTTGCAAAACAAAATCATCCCAATCCGGCCACCGCCGGAACGAAAAAGGCCCAGGAGAATTTTCGGGTCGCTTGGTTCGAAATTCCGGCGATATAAAGACTATTGGCCAATGCATGATAAGTTAATGCATTATAAGTCCATGTGTCGAAAGAGTGTATTGGCGGTTCGATAGAACCCAAGGGAGATCCTCGGTCATGGCAAACCCTTATAATAACCCCCACAACCCGGGCGCCGACCCCTTCGGCCGCGAGCATTGGTCCTCCCGGGTCGGTTTCATCCTGGCCGCCACCGGCTCGGCGGTGGGGCTCGGCAACATCTGGAAGTTCCCCTATATCACCGGGGAAAACGGGGGCGGCGCGTTCGTATTGGTCTATCTCGCCTGCATCGCCCTCATCGGGCTCCCCATCATGATGGCCGAGGTGCTCATCGGCCGCCGGGGCCAGCGCAGCCCCATCCACGGCATGGGCCTCGTCGCAAAAAGCGAGGGGGCCTCCCCCGCCTGGCGGGTCATAGGCTGGTCCGGGGTGGCAGCCGGTTTCATCATCCTCTCCTTCTACAGCGTCATCGCCGGATGGTCCCTGGCCTACCTCTTCGAAGCGGCCAGGGGGGCCTTCGTCGCCGCCGACGCCAAGGGGGTCGCCGGGATCTTCGAAGGCCTCCTCGCCAACCCCGGCCGCCTGCTCCTCTGGCATACCGTCTTCATGGGCATGACGGTATTCGTCGTGGCCGGCGGGGTCCGCGCCGGCCTGGAGCGGGCCGTGTCGGTCCTCATGCCGGCCTTCTTCCTCCTGATGCTGGCCCTGGTGGGATACGCCGCGATGGCAACGGACGCGTTCCGGGAAGGGGCCGACTTCCTGTTCCGCCCCGACTTCGGCAAACTCTCCGGCGAGGGTGTCCTCATCGCCATGGGGCAGGCCTTCTTCAGCCTCAGCCTCGGCATGGGCGTCATGCTGGCCTATGGCTCCTACCTGCCGGGGACGGTCTCCATCGGGCGCTCCGTCTTCGCCATCTGCGTCGCCGACACCCTGGTGGCCCTGGTGGCCGGGCTCGCCATCTTCCCCTTGGTGTTCGCCCACGGCCTGGAACCCGGCGCGGGACCCGGCCTGGTCTTCAAGACCCTGCCCCTGGCCTTCGGGCAAATGGGGGGCGGGGTCGTGTTCGGGACCCTCTTCTTCCTGCTCCTGGTGGTGGCGGGCTGGACCTCTTCCATCTCCATCCTGGAGCCCGCGGTACAGTGGATGGAAGAGCAATTCGGCCTACGGCGCGGGCTCGCCGCCCTATTGGCGGGGAGCGGGGCCTGGGTGCTGGGCCTTGCCACGGCGTTCTCCTTCAACCTCTGGGCCGATTGGAAGCCGTGGGGCAAGACGGCCTTCGAACTCTTGGATTACCTCGCCTCCAACATCCTGCTGCCCCTGGGTGGGCTGCTGTTTGCCCTTTTCGCCGGTTGGATCATGGCGGGCAGCAGCACCCGTCAGGAACTGGGGGTGGACCCGGGGGGGCATCAGGCGGACGACCCCCTGGGTTACAGGCTCTGGCGCTTCCTGGCGCGGTACATCGCGCCGGTGGGGATCGGTCTCGTCATATTCCATTCCCTGGGGCTCACGGACAGGATTGGAGATTGGATAACCCTGGCGTGGGAAGCCGTACCGCGTTCCGGCGCATGGGGAGGTTAGATGGGGGCTCCTCGCCACCCGCCCCATGAGGGATGCGCACAACACCCGGCGACCCTGGCCCGTCCGACGGACTCCGATCCTCCTCATACGTCGGAACTTTCGACGAATCCTCCGGGCGTTTTCGTTCCCTCCCCTACGCTGGAAATGACAACAACGCAGGTTCCGTCATCCCGAAATGTTCATGTATCGGAAAAAAAGTGTCCGAATAGGAATTCCCCGACCCGCGCCCAATCCTGTCTCGTCGGTCCGAGGCCAAGCCCTCGGCCAAGCCCTCGGCAAGGCCAGCCGGGAGACCCGAAATCAGCCGCCGAACACCGATTTCAGCAAGTCGGTGCCACGGGCAACCGGATCGGTTCGAATCGCCTTCTCTTCCTCCGCTAACTTGAGGAACAACCCATCCAAGGCCTTATCGGTGACATAGCTATCGAGATCCATGCTGTCGCCACCGATTAATCCGCCCAGAGCGGACCCCAGGGCGGACCCCATAGCGGACCCCAGTCCGGCGCCGCCCATGCTCGAGCTCGGCGACTCTTGCCCGAGTCCCGCCAACTGTTTGTAGGCGGAGGTGGCCCCCGAGGCGTCCGTTGCCTCGCTCACAATGGGCTTGATCCGTTCGGCCAAGGCCGGCCCGCCCTTTTCACGCAGATACTCGGTTGCCGCATCGTCCGGGCCGTTCAAGATCCCTTGGGCATCCGACCAACTCATCTCGCCCACAACTTGCCGCACGATATCGATAGTCTCGGGTATCGCCTTTTCAGCCGCCCGATTCACGGTGGTCTCGAACTCATCCACCAACGCGCCTTGCCCAACGGCGCGAGCCAACTCCGCTGCCTGGTGGAGACTACCGGGCAGGCCAATGCGGACACTTTCGTCGTTCAAAAAACCGCCACTCTCGCCAAGCAGGGCTATCGCCCTTTCGGCGCCGATATTGAGCGCCTCCTTCAAGCCCGGCCCAACATCCGAGTCCTCGGCCTTTTCGGTAGCCGGCGTCCCCACGCTGGAAAGCCCCTGTTGAGCGCCTTGCATCAAACGATTCGGATCCACGGCGTGGACCGGACTTGCAAGCAGTCCACCGCAGACGGAAACCACCACCGGAAGGATTGTTTTCATAAAATACTCCGTAGTTTCATGGAAGGAATTTGCCGTGCGCGGCACTAGCGAGGCCGCGCCCGAGACCGACAAGGCATGATTCGTCATCAGTCGGGATCTTGCGAGTATCTTTCCGGCCGCGCTTTCCCGGCAACCCGTCCCGTTTCCCCGTCGAACCCTTAGAAGCTGTTTGGAAATTCGCAATCTACCGCGGTGGCCCCCGAATTGCGCCCTGCCGCGTTGCGACGGGAGCGAAAATTGCGTCGTGTAGTCCACTACAATCCTTATTTTCGCTCCCATCGCGCCTTGCGGGAACCACAATCGGGCGACCACCTCGCTACGACGCGAATTCCCAAACAGCTTCTTAGCGCGGCTCACAACACCACCGTCACGCTATTGCTCGCCTCCCCCGGGCCGGCCTTGTTGATGGCCACCACGCAATACTCCAGTTCCCTGCCCCGTTCCTGGCCCGACAGATGGATGGTCCTTTCGGTTGCCACCCCGGCGTCCATCCAGTCGTCACCCGCGGCCCGTTCCCGGCGCAGCACCTTATAGGCCGCCACCGCCCCACCGTCCATGGGCTTCTTCCAGGCCAGCGTAATCTTCCCCGGGCCCTGATGGGAAACCGAAAGGCTCCCCACCTGCCCCGGCGCCGCCAGATGACTTCTCGCTTTTCGTCCGCTCCAGCCGATGAGTTTCAGCTTCGCGTCATCGAAATGGGTCTCGTTCTCCGCGTAGCGGATCTCGCTGCGCATCACCTCTATCAGAGACGTCATGGCCCGGTTCTTCGCGCTGGTGGCCTCTTCCGCTACCGCATGGGCCGCGATGGCCGCCTCCCGGGCCTTCACGCAGCGATCCAAAATCGCCTCGAACTCCGTCGTGGCGACGGTGGGGTTGGGGTAGATATCCGTATTGGCATCGAGCCCGTCCAGCATCTCCCGGGCCAGGGTCAGGATCTTCGCTTCTTCTTTGGGGAATTTCGCCATGGGATTGCCTCGAAATAGGGAAAGAGGATTCCGATTCATGATTTGTCCGGGAAACTCTCTCGCAAGGTTCGGGGACTCTGTCATGAAGTTCATGAACTATACCACAGGATTCATGAACTTCATGGCAAAGCGCATCAATCCCGCCATCGGATTTATGAATCTTGCCATAAGGATCGGAAATTCCGTCGTAAAGTTACCTGACTGTATGATAGGATTCACGGGATTCGTGATGGCGTCCATGGGGTAATGCCTCTATTAGACTTTTAACGGCTGTATTCTGAATTTCCGGCGCAACAGGCGCTGATGGTGTTCAAGTCCGTAATATCTTCATAAGTATATCTTCGCCGATCTCTCCTCCATGCTTCCACGGCTAACGGACTAAAAATACCCATGCCAACCCATCCCCTCCATGACCCCCTGACCTTCTGGACCCTCCTGGGCATCTTCATGGCCATCGCCCTCGCCATCGGGCGCGCCCTCGTGGTGTGGCGGAAGAAGAAACGCTACACCCGTGAATACTTCGCCGTCTGGGGCTTTGGCGCCCTATTGGGGCTGATTGGTCTGTTCCTGGCGCAACTGTGGCTGAAGCTGCCCCTCTCGGCCATCCTCATTGCCCTGGTCTCGCCGATCGCCAGGCTTTTCGGCCTCGAATCCCTCGATACCTATCAACCCCCACCCCTTGGCAACTTCGCCACTTTTATCACGACCCTGGTGCTGGCGGGTCTCGCTCTCCTCTATTTCCGCATCCACCGCGACTGGCGCGGCGCGGGCGGGGCCATCAGCCGGGAACAACACCAGCGCGAGGAGCAACAGCGCGAGTCGCCCGGCATCGTGGCGGACATGGTGACCCGTGCGCGTGCCCTGGGGCACCCCGATCTGTTGGAACCCTATGGAAGCGAATCCGATGAACGCCTCCCCCTGCTGGAGGGCGCGAAGGATTCCCGTGTCTGGCATGAGAAGGCCCGCCACCTGTGGCTACTGCGCCAGCGCAATTATATTTTCGGGGAGGCCTTCGACGAGGCGCGCCGGTGCTGGTTCGGCCTGGAAAAAAACACCGGCGCGTTGGTTGTGCTGGCCTGTCATCAGGGGGAGGACGAGGCCCGGGCGGCGAGACCGGGGATTCTCGATTATCTGGAAAGGGTCCGCCGCTCCCCCCGGGATGCCTCGGGCGCGCCGTTGCAGGACCAGGCCTGTTTTCCCTTCTGCCGGCCCCTGGTGGGGGCAGCGGACGGTGGCGGTTGGAAAATCGAATTCATCCTCGCCATCCAAGAAGGGGATACGGACCGCGCGGAAACCGAGGACGGCGTCGAATACCGCACCATCAGCGAGTCCCGGCTGCTGGATGGGCTGGTGGACTTCTCCGATTATTTCCAGGACATCCGCTACCGGGTGGAGCGCGAAACCCTACCGGACAGTGAACTCACCCTCCGGAATACCTACACCCCATCGCGTTATAAGCTGTCTAAGGACGACAAGCTTACCAGCAATAACTCGAAGATATTTATTCTTGCCTGGCTTACCGAAATTAGTTTGCATAAACCGGCCCTACCGGGGGAATGCGGACACGATAAAACCACCGCCACGTGGTTTTTGATTTATCGTCTGCTGTTCGGGGAAAACGAACCCGTCGCCGACAACCTGGAGATATTCCTCCACGACTGGCTAGCCGAAAATAGCCTGCGCCAGGTGGCCCTGCTGGGGGAATACGGCCAGGGTAAAACCACCGCCGCCTGGCTGTTGAGTTATGGACTGATCCAACAATACGATCAGGACAAGACCCGCAACCGTTCAGGGCCCCCGCTGTTTTTGCCATCCATGGCCCTGGATTCCGGCAATCCCCGCCGGAATGACGGAGCAGGGGTTGAACGGTTACCTCGCATCCCGATACTGCTGGAGCTGCGGGGCAAGAGCCCCCGCAGCCTGACCCCGGAGGATCTCTTGGCCACCTGGGCGCACCGCTACGGCATCGACACCCGCGCCCTCCTGCAACTTCTCATCGCCGGGCGCGTGCTGTTGATCCTGGAGGGGTTCGACGAGATGGACCTCACCGGCGACACCGAGACCCGCATCAGCCATTTCCGTACCTTGTGGAAGCTAAGTTATCCCAAGGCCAAGGTCCTTATCACCGGCCGGCCCAACTTCTTCCTGGACGACGCCGAGCGGAAAAGCGCCCTGGGTATCCAGCAGCCCAGCGCCGAGCGTCCCTATTGCCAAGCCATACATCTCGTCCCTTTCGGCACGGACCAGATGAAAAAGAGCCTGCGTGCCGCAGATGCCGGGGTCCGGGACGGGATCGTGGCCCTTGCCAAGAAAGATGAGCGCTTTCGTGAGATTGTCTCCCGCCCGTCCCTGCTCTATATCGTCTCCACCCTGTGGCAACGGAAAAAACTTGGCCAGTACCGCGAGCGCATCAGTTCCGCCCTGGTCATGGATCTGTTTATTCAGCACAGCTACCACCGTCAGGGCGCCAAGCAGGAAGAACACCATTACATGGCCTTGAATACCGCCGAGCGCGCCTACTTCATGGCCGGGATTGCCGCCTATATGGGCACCCGCGGGCTCCCCAACCAGATTTCGAAACAACAACTGGACGAGGCCATCCGGGGATTGATCCGGGCCATCCCCGACGGGGTCTCGCGCAGCGTCACCACCATGCAGAATGAAGTCACGTTGCCGCTTCGCAGCCAAACCCGTTACGACTGGAAAACACGGGAGGCCGAGATCATCGAACACATCAAGACCGACGCCCGGGCCTGCGGCCTGCTGGTCTCGGATCTGAGCAAGGACGGCCACTTCAAGTTCGCCCACAAGTCCTTCATGGAGTTCCTCGAGGCCAAGGTGTTTTCTCAGTTATTCTCTACCGATGAGCATGAACGAATCGCTGGAAAGTCCATTGCCAACACCTGGAAAACAGAAATAGATGATCTGCAAAATTCCCCCGAAGCCGTGGCGTTTCTGGCCGAACTGCTGGAACAGCGACTACATGAACAAGGCTATACGGAAGGATCCGCGATTGCCAAGGAATTGCTTGCCGTGTTGGTATGGAGAAAATTGCCGGGAAAACTTTCATGGAAAGGGATATTTCAACGCTTCTTAGTGATGCCTGCCTTATGGCTGGCGGATCTTTTGACAAACATATTCGACACCAGATATAGAGAATATGTATCGATCAGCCTACTCCTTATTGCCATAATCGTCTCAGGTACAGGCGCATTCGCGGTTGTAGTAACGGATACATTCCAGTTTGTACTCGCAGCCGCACTCGTGGTTCCACTCGCACTTGCCTTCGTCGTCTTAAGCGCAGTTGCAATCGCGGTTGTCAGCACACTCGTCAGTGTATTCAGAGAGACTTTCTTAAACGTGGATGCAATTACACTCGCGGGCACACTCGTACTCGCAGGCGCGCTCGTTGGCGGATTTGCAGGCATAGGTATAGGCGAAGTCGTTAGGTTGGTTACAGAACAGGGTTTCGAATGGACAATGCCATTACTGCTGGCAACATTAATAACCGGCGTTGGTTCTTTGTGTGGAGTGTGGGTCGGTTTCTGTACGGATTTTCTAGCAAAACAAAAGATATCGATTTGGCAACGCCTGCGTTTGTGGTATCAGGTCTGTAAAAATTTACGCCTTGGTTCTCACTACGTAATGGGAAATGTGGTGCGATTACTGGAACACAGGGATTCAAAACGGAGAGGATGATTGGTCTTGCTAACGCTATGCGATAAACCAACAGGAAACCCCACCATGTTCGACAACGACATGTTCGAAAAATGGCTCGAAAGCCAATCACAGGAAATCGTGGACAAAATGGGCCAGGGAGCGCAATTGCGCACGGAGGAGATGATGATCCTCGTCTTGAAGGCCCAGTCCAATCATTTCTATCACCTGGACAAGGATCTGCGCAATGAGATGATAACCCTGCGCACGGATATGCGGGACGAAATGAAAACCCTGCGCGAGGATATGCAGGGTGAAATGAAAACCCTGCGCGGGGATTTTCGAGAGGAAATGAAAACACTGCGCGAGGATATGCGCGATGAGATGAAAATGCTGCGCGAGGATATGGATAAACGTTTCGAGGGTGTGGACAAACGCTTCGAGAGCGTGGATAAACGTTTCGAGCAGGTTATCCGGCGCATGGATCGGTTCATGTTCTGGTCAATGGGGATCACCTTGGCGGCGGCGGCGTTCGTGGTTACCTATCTGAAGTAGGTGGAAACCCCGCGCGCGATTGCCATCGGACGTCCCGATATCATGCCCACGGTCAAGGGAATACCCGGACCCTGCCGGTTCTATTTCCGTGGCTCGTTCCCACGTTTTACGTGGGAATGCTTAGCGCGGCCCTTGGCCGCAACCAAATCCCTGTCGTCGTCTCCGGGCATTGGGTCCCGGCATTCCCTGCCGGGACCTAGGGCCAGGGATGGCAACCAACAGGCGAGGCGAACAAAAACCCATACGCCGCTCGAAACACAAACGATCCGCCTACAGCGGGCATGGCCCGCTCCTACAAGGGACGCGCTATCCGGTAGGAGCGGGCCATGCCCGCGATTGCGCCAGCCCATGGCTAGTAATGTATATAGTTCCCATACCAATGACGGATCACCGTGCAAAACGTATCGACGCCACCGGCGATTCCACCCCATCGTCCCGACCGAGGAAACGGGCCGCCCCTTTCGTGAAATGGGCAGGCGGGAAACGGCCTCTGATCCCCTATATCATGGCCTCTCTGCCCCCATCGTTCGGTGCCTATTACGAGCCATTCCTAGGCGGTGGCGCGGTCTTCCTCGCCCTGGCCGATAGGATCGGCGAGGCGGTTCTGTCCGACGCCAATGCCGAACTGATACGGGCCTACCAGGTCATCCAAGCGGACCCGGAAGCGCTTATCGCGTTATTGGAACGCCACAAGGAGGCCCATGGCGAGGCGGACTATTATTATAAGGTCCGCGACCGATATAACGCGGGCCGTGACGATCCCGAGGATAGGCCGGCGTCCGTCGCGCGCTTCATCTATTTGAACAAGACCTGTTACAACGGGCTCTACCGGGTCAACAGCCGGGGCGGGTTCAACGTCCCCAAGGGACGGTACGCCAATCCCGCCATTTACAGCCGGGAGAATCTGTTGGCCGTCAGCGAGGCCCTGAAGAACGCGACGCTCCACACCCGGGACTTCGAGGCCATCGACCCAAAGCCGGGGGACTTCATCTACTGCGATCCCCCCTACGACAACACCTTCGACAGCTACGCGGCGGGTGGTTTCGGCGAGGCGGGGCAAAAACGGCTCAAGGCTTGCATGGACCGTTGGCGGGAGAAGGGTTGCCACGTCCTGCTTTCCAATTCCGATACCCCGCTGATCCGACGGCTTTATAAGGAGTATCGGATCGAGGAGGTGGCGGCGCCCAGACCTATCAATAGCAAGGCGGATGGACGGGGGATGACGGCGGAATTGTTGGTGATGGGGTACGATACGAGGATTTAGACCGTGGCAAATCGAACCAAAAACCATGAACGAACTGAAAAAAGTGACTACATATTTTCAGAGTACGAGCGCGCTGGGGAGTCGTTTTCCTTGAAGGAAATCGCTGATAAGGTGGGTTGGACAGTGGGCACGGTACGAACCTACCCCTCGAAGTCGAACGGCTTGTCACCAAGGCGCGCAGATGGCAGCGATAAGAAAATTCCAGGGTAGCCAATACGATGAACTTAAAGATTTCCTTTAATCCCAAGTATTGCCAGTTCGATGAGGTCCATGGCGACCACATTTACACGGATGCCCGGGTCGAATCCCTTGTCGAGAAACTGTCATCCCCGGATGAATACCAACGACTGATAGCATATCGGGACAAAAAAGAGTCTTAACGCCATGTCAAAATCGGACGCAAGACAATGGCTGCGTGACAACGGTTATGTCGACGTAGCCGATACGATCGATGCCCTTATGGATGATTGGCGGCAGCAGGGGAAGAAAACACGCCGCAACTGGTGGGATGTCCTGGCCGGAGGGGTGTTTCCGGGTAATAGCCCAAAGTCATGGGGCAATGCCGCGAGCCCCCAACTTGGCTTCCACACCAGCGGCCCGCCGTGACCTCGGGTTGTTAGGCGTGAACCTCCACAAACTCGCTGAACGAACATGGTTCAGGCACGGACGCGCCTTCCTCCTTGATCCCTTCCAGGTGAAACCCTATGGCTTCCCGGATAAGTTCCATGACCTCTTGCCTGGTGTCCGCCGCCGCGATGCATCCGGGAAGATCGGGGACGTAGGCGCCAAAGCCGCTGATACCTTGCTCAATGATAACCATGTAACGCATCTCGATGCTCCTGTTCGAGTCCGGCCTGTTTCAGCGGGCTGTTACATGTTCCGGGTGGAACATCCACACCGGGCTTTCCGGAAACGGTAACAGTACCGGGTTTTGTTGAATGGCGAAACTGTCGATGGCTTCCTTTCCGACGCACCAGGAACCATCCATCCGCTTCAATAGAGTCGATAAGGTCTCTAACCTTCATGATGACATAAAACCCGGCCCGTGGTTGGGAAGGCCCGGCCGGACAAACCCGAACCTCCGCGCTGGCGCAAAATATACAATGCTCCGACTACTTGGATCACGCTTCCAGCGCCACACTCGCTTCCAGCCAATTCTCTTCGACTTCTTCCAGCGCGTTGCGCGTCTCGCTCCGGCGCAATAGCAATTTTAGCCGGCGTTTCTTGTTTTGCGCCGCGTACAAGGGGTTGATGTCGGCCCCGGCGCCGACCCTCGTATCGGCCTCGGTATCGGCCAGGGCCCGGGCTATCTTGCTCAACTCCCCCTGCAGGCGCTCCATCTCCCGCTCCAGCTTTTTTATCTTGTATTTCGGGGAATCCCGCTGCTCGCGCCTGCGGGTCTCGCGCCTGTCCATGGACAGCCAGTCCCGATAGTCCGCCAGATCCCCGGCAAAGGGTTCGACCTTGGCCTCGTTCACCAGCAGCCAGCTATCGGTGGTGGAAGAGAGCAGATAGCGGTCGTGGGTGACCAACACCACCGCGCCTTCATAGTCCTGCAAGGCCATGGCCAAGGCGTCCCGCATCCCCATGTCCAGGTGGTTGGTGGGCTCGTCCAATAGGAGTAGATGCGGCTTTTGCCAGGTGATGAGCGCCAGGGCGAGACGGGCCTTTTCGCCCCCGGAGAAGGTGCGGGTGGGGCGCAGGGCGTGGTCGCCGGAGAAGGCGAAGCCCCCCAGGAACTTGCGCAATTCCCCCTCGCCGGCCTCCGGGGAGAGATGCCGCAGGTGGGTGAGGCCCCCGGCATCGGGGTCCAGCTGTTCCAACTGGTGCTGGGCGAAATAACCGATACGCAATCCCTTGGCCCCGGTTCGTTTGCCGGATTGCAGGGCAAGCCCCCCGGTCAGGGCCTTGACCAGTGTGGATTTACCAGCCCCGTTGCGTCCCAGCAGGCCGATTCGGTCGCCGGGGAGGAGTTTGAGTTTTACCCGCTCCAACACCACCTTATCGCCATAACCCATCCGCGCCTTCTCCAACTCCAGCAGCGGATTGCCGAAACGCGCCGGGTGTGGGATTTGGAATTGGAAGGGGGACTCCACATGGACCGCGGCGATGGTCTCCATGCGCGCCAGGGCCTTGAGGCGGCTCTGGGCCTGGCGGGCCTTGGTGGCCTTGGCCCGAAAGCGGTCCACGAAGGATTGAATATGGGCGATCTCGCGCTGCTGGCGAGCGGCGGCGGCGGTCTGCCGGGCGATGCGCTGGGCGCGCAGGGTCTCGAAGCGGGTGTAATTGCCCCGGTAGCTCACCAGACGTCGGTCTTCGAAATGGGCAATGTGCGCCACCACCCCATCGAGAAATTCCCGGTCATGGGAAACCAGCAATAGCGTGCCGGGATAGCGGTTGCGCAACCAGTCCTCCAGCCACAGCACGGCATCCAGATCCAGGTGGTTGGTGGGTTCGTCCAACAGCAGCAGATCCGAGCGGCACATCAAGGCCCGGGCGAGGTTGAGACGCATGCGCCAGCCACCGGAGAAGCCGTCGACCGGTCGGTGTTCCTCCCCCGGAGCAAATCCCAATCCGTGGATGAGCAGCGTGGCCCGACGCTCGGCGTCATAACCGTCGATGGCCGCGTAACGGTCATGGAGCTCGGCGATGATCTGGCCATCGTGGACGCCCTCGGCCTCGGTCAGGGCGCGTTCCAACCGGCGCAGTTCCCCGTCGCCGTCGGTGACCCAATCCAGGGCCGAGCGACGGGTGGCGGGGGTTTCCTGGGCGACGCTGGCGATGACCCAGTGCGCCGGCAGGGTCACGGCGCCGTGCGCTACGGGCAGATGACCCTGGAGCAGGGCGAAGAGACTGGATTTGCCGCAGCCATTGCGGCCGATGACGCCGACCCGCTGGCCGGGATGGACGGTAAGGCTGGCCTGCTCCAGCAGGGCGCGGCCATCCCGCAGAAGCGTGATCTCTTCGAGTTGCAGCACGATTGGGTTCCCTGTGTTTGGATTTCATCGGGTGGCGTGGAGAGGTTGGATTGGGGATCGATATACATAGCCAGTGTGTCGTTCCACTCTATTTTACAGGTTCGGCGAGGCGCATAGCGGCCATCTGCCGCGTTGCGCAAGCTTGCCATAAGTCACTCATAAAGCGCAGTGCTCCGGTCACTGATAGGCGCTTGTCCAGGTGTCGCGATCGCTATCGATATCGCGTTCGATCTTCATCGCCTTTTTTCGATAGCGATCCCGATTCCGAGAACATGGCTCCCCGGTCTGAGGCACGGCCAGGGCAACCGAATGAAAGTATTTTTATATTGACAAATCTGGCAAATGGAGG
>CAZQHJ010000009.1:0-34516 GCA_964593225.1 uncultured Thiotrichales bacterium | reverse complement strand
CAATTCCAGTTCATCGGCTCAGTCGAACGCATCTCCGGGAACTTCCTCCTACCAGCCCTCGAAGAAGCACTGCTGGAGGCCTTCCCCTTCGGGGCATGGAAACATAGAAATTTCAAACTGAGCCACTACCTGATTTCATGGTAACGGTGTTGACTCTTGTTGCATTAACATCATTTTTACCTGTGAGTTCACTGGCTCCTCAGCTAACACCAAATGGTATACTGCGAGAGTGGGTAACAATGCAAGTAGTAATAAGCTCAGAATTATATGTCGTTATGCTATCAATTATTGCCTTAATAAAATTAATCTATGTGTAACAACTCAATGATTTAAGATCGCATCGCGTACGTGGTGATTGCGGTTTTCGATGCACCAGTGGTGCGAATTATCTGCGCGAGAACCTAACCGGCTATCGACTTTCGTTCCGGGCGCAGCACCGTGTTCCAGCTTGATTTTCAATACTGGTAATCTCTCCACCTAAATTTTTGGTTTCTCCTTCATGGAAGCATAGAAGCTTTTTCAGGAGATCAAGGCTATCAGGGAACGGCTGTGGAATTTTATAGTCTCTTAAAAACTTCAGTCCGCCGAAGGCGGATAGAGGTTTAAAACCTCCATCTTCAGATGCATTCTCTTCAGTCGGCGGTTTAGTCCGCCGGGCCGCTTTAGCGGCCACAACCTACCGGATTCATCTGGTAGTGGTTGAGTGAAAAAAGCTGAGTTTGAAATTGCACATCTCGAAAAAGATCAAAGATACCTTTGCCGTATCACCAAAACGTTGGATCGTTGAGCGAACATTTGCCTGGCTTGGTAGCTACAGACGACTGTCCAAGGATTATGAAATTCTCACAATTTACCTCCGAAAATATGCTTCCCATCGCCATGCTCTCCATCATGGTTGCTAAATGTGTATAGGCTTTAATAAAACAGCTTCTAAATGGATTTTGTGATTAGTGCTTCCGGGGAACAATTGATAATCAACAGTCCCATTATTGCCGTCGTGGCAGCCGAAATGGAAGGTTCCGTGGTCACCGTCGATTTGGACGATTATCTCATTGAGGATCCGGGGAAGACCATCGGGATTTTTCTGACGATGGTGGGGCGGGCGGCATGCGCGGTATCATACAGGCGCCCTGCTCCTTTGGGCGAAGATAGTGAAGAGAAAGAATTATGCAGTGGCGTCAGGTCCTGGCCGATCCGTGTTTACGAAATCTGCCCTATAAAATCGAGTTGAACGGGCGCGGGAATATCGAAATGTCTCCGGCATCCAATCGGCACGGATTCACCCAAACCGAGATCGCCTTTCTGCTCAGACGGCATTTACCCCACGGAAAAACCATCACCGAATGCGCGATCCAAACCGCCGATGGCGTCAAGGTTGCGGATGTCGCCTGGGGTTCCGAAGCGTTTTTTCAACGCCGGACACTGGAAGAAGACCCCTTCCAACAGGCCCCGGAGATCTGCGTGGAGATCGTCTCACCCGGCAATAGCGCTGGCGAGATGAAACGAAAAGTCAAGCTTTATCTCCAACAAGGGGCTCGGGAAGTCTGGTTGGTGGATTTGGAAGGTAACTGCCGGTTTTTCACGGACAGCGGGGAGCAGGGAAAGACGGGGTTTGGCGTCCCGGTGATTGCCCACTGAAAACCCCTTGAACCGGAAAGCATGGCGCGGAAATGAGGTCTGTCGTGGAAGTCAAAGAAGCCGTAAAAATAGCAATCGATTACCTTGCGGAAACTCTTTCTGGTAAAAATCCATTTATCTACTTCACTAAAGTAACATCAAGGAAGAAAGCTCTTAAGAGAGAGATAAATTTTAGGGCAAAACAAGTAGATGAAGTATTGGAAAAAGCAAAATCGAAATCAGCATTATGTCAAAAAGGAATTGAGAGAAAGGGTACCATTAAGGGGACCTGCGTTCGTGATTTTCTGAATACGGCTACTCGCGTGACTGTCGTCTTTGAGTTGGGAGGTATCTACAGAATACCAGGGAAGGGGGAAGATAGTGTTCTGATTCATTACAGTGGTTATGGGCTTCGGCATTTGCCTGAGAAGCAAGGTTATAAAGATTCGATGTACTCGAATAATACATTCGGCGAAGTTCTGGAAGATTATTTGGTTCTCGTTCTTCGTGGAACATCCGAGGACATAATAATCGAGATGAATAATACCCTAGACAAAATAAAGGAAGAGGCACAATTCAAAAATCTTGATATTCTAGAAGATTGGCATCAACGACATCAGGCGACAGGAAAATATAAGGACAAATACGGTGGGGCATATAAGGTATATGATTCCGAGATGGACGATTTTAAAACCGAGTTAGGGAGAATAGAGCAATGGCTTAACTCGGTAAATGACGAATGGAGTCACCTAAAAAGGTTATACACAAAATTAGTCACATAATTAAAAATGTAGTAGTGCGGTACCGAATACTGCGGTAAAACCCAGTGATTGCCCATTGAAAATTCCTTGAACCGGAAAAAGCGTGACGCGAAAATAAGGTCTGTCGTGGAAGTAAAAGAAGCGGTAAAAATAGCAATCGATTACATTGTAGAAGTCTTTTCCGAAGACAATCTATCCAATATAGGGCTGGAGGAGATCACCTTTAGCGAGCCCGACGACACATGGCATGTCACGATCGGGTTTTCGCGTCCCTGGGATTATCAATCCCAGACCCTGATCAACCCCCTGATCGACAAATTACAACAAAGGCAACCGGTCAGGCAGTTCAAGGTTGTCAAGGTTGACAATCAAACTGGAAAAGTCCGGGAGATAACAATCAGGGAGTAACCCACGTGGCAAGCGCGCTCATCGATACCAACCTGTTCCTGTTATTGGTTGTCGGGGCCACCGATAAGAAATACATTGCCATACACAAACGGACGAGGACCTTTACAGAAAGGGATTTCGATGAACTTCTGTCGCTGTTGGATAATTTCGATGCCCTGTGGATCACCGCGCACTGTTTGGCCGAGGTATCCAATCTCCTGAAACAAACCAATCGAAACCAGGCGCGTGAACTCCTGACCACCCTGTCCGTTATTTCCAGGGAACTCAGGGAATCGCATATCACCAAGGCGGATATATTTTCGAGTCGGAACTATCTCAAATTAGGCGTAGCCGATACAGGCTTCGTCCAAAAATCGAAGCGGGTCAGCTGCTCATTCACCACGGATCACGATCTTTATCAAACCATCAGTAACCTCGGCGGGAAGGTTATCAACTTCAATCACGTGCGCGCCCGATATCTTTATCCGTAAGGTCACTGCAAAAATCGGATTGTGCTTCATAACCAAGGCGAAAATGTCCAAGAAAGCTTCGTGACCACGAAATCAATGAACATTTGAGGACATCTTCAACGCAGTTAGGGAGTACCGGATGACTTTTGCATACAGCTCCCGTAATATCCCTCATAAGCCCCATGCCCATCCCAACTTTACCCGGCATAATCGCCAAAACCCTCACGACCCATCGCATTGCCACCCGCGTCCTCTTCTCCGGCCCCGGCGACGGCATACCGGTCCTGTTCCTCCACGGCAATCTCACATCAAGCACCTGCTGGGAAGAAGTCATGCTCAGTCTACCCGCGGGCTATCGCGCCATCGCGCCGGATCAGCGCGGTTACGGGGATGCGGACCCAAGGAAAAAAATCAACGCGAAACGGGGCATGGGCGATCTGGCCGATGACGCCGTGGCGCTGCTCGATTATCTGGGTCTCGAACAGGCGCACATCGTCGGTCATTCCATGGGCGGTTCGGTGATCTGGCAATTGCTGATCGATTGTCCAGAGCGCTTCCTCACGGCGACCTTGATTGCATCACCGCCACCGTACGGTTTCGGCGGGATCAAGGATGCGACGGGTACGCCCTGCCATCCCGACTTTGCCGGTTCCGGCGCCGGTTTGATAAACTCGGAGATGGTGCGATGTCTGGCCAATGGCGATCGCGGCCTGGATAATCCCTTCTCCCCGAGAACCACCTTCCGCACCCTCGTCGTAAAACCCCCCTTCATTCCCGAACGGGAAGAAGAATTGGTCGCGGCCACGCTGGCCACACACCTTGGCGACCGGGATTTCCCCGGCGACTTCGTCCCGTCACCCAATTGGCCTTATGCCGCCCCGGGAGAATGGGGACCGTTGAATGCCCTATCCCCGAAGCGGGCCCCGGATATCCACCGACTCTACACCGCCGATCCCAAAACCCGCATCCTGTGGATACGCGGAGACGATGATTTAATCGTCTCCGACCACTCCGCCTTCGAGCCGGCCATCGCCGGCGCGCAGGGCCTATTGCCCGATTGGCCCGGACCTGAAGTCTATCCGCCCCAACCCATGGTGGACCAAACCCGAGATGTGTTGGAGAAATATGCGGCCTCAGGAGGCACCTACCGGGAAGTGGCGTTGCAGGATGTCGGGCACTTCCCCTATCTGGAACAACCAACAGCCTTCAATGAGGTATTTCATCGGCATATCGAGAAAAATGACTGACGCATATACGAAGGAAATCTGCGCTTCAGGTCAACCCGGTAGATTATATGCGGGTGCACCGTGGCGCCAATCACGGCATGACGGAAGAGGAATACAACCGGGAACTGGCTCGTAAACCGAATCGTTATCCGGGAAACCTGGATCTGCTCGACCCAAAAGATGGTGTACGTCCGTCCCAGCTCAGCGCCGAGGAACTTTTCGAGCGAGTGGATGAACAAGGTCTTTGGCGATGCCGAATGGATCGGGGTGCTCGAAGCCTCGGAAGGTCAGGGGCAGATGTCCGCCAGCGCCCAGGGGCTATCGACCTCGACTATGTTCGGGATAGGGCCGCCGAGATCCTCGAAGGGGGGAAAGCGGCCTTACAACCGGCCCAAGGCCAAATACGGGTATCGATGATGCTCAGATCGGAACTGATGGGAATCATCGCCAACGGCGAAAACTCCGGCATCGAGTTCAAGCGAGACGATGTCCGGCCCGAGCAGCTGGCAAAAGAGATCGTCGTCCTTGCCAACCGGAAATTCAAAATACAACCGTTAAAAGTATAATTTATGAGGTGATTTCACTTCATCAACCACCCGATAATCTTCAATGAGGTGTTCCATCGACATATCGACACAAAGTAATCCGGTCATGTCCGGCATTTCGTGAGATTTCCGGTTCAAGGAAGGCAATAACACAGTGACTCCAAATGAAAATATAACCGAGGGAGATTGCCGTGCGCGGCACTGGCAACCGGACCAAGACCCACAAGCCGAACGTGAAGCGTCCAAATATGAAAACCCCATTCCCAGCCGAGAGCATTTATTGCATCTGTTGACGGAACGGGGTGCCCCCCTTTCGTTCGAAGAGATCGCCGAGGAGTTGGGACTGGCCGATGAAAGAGCGCGCACCGCACTGAACCGGCGCCTGCGGGCCATGCAACGCGATGGCCAGATCATTCGAAACCGCCGGAAAGGATACGGATTGGTCACTAAAATGGACCTGGTGCACGGGCGGATCGCCGCCCATCCGGACGGATTCGGTTTCCTGATCCCCGACAACGGAGGGAAAGACCTTCGTCTGTCCATCCGTGAGATGCGCGCGGTCTTACACAACGACCGGGCCGTGGTGAGCGTCGCCAAGGTCGATCACCAAGGCCGAAAGCAGGGAAGACTCATCGAAATACTGGAGCGCAACACCAGCGAGCTCATCGGGCGCCTGGTCATGGAACATGGCGTCAGTTTCGTGGCCCCGGATGACAAGCGCATCCACCAGGATATCCTGATCCCCCCCAATGAGGTCGGTCCCGCCGAAGAAGGGCAGATCGTCATCGCCGAGATCATCGAGCAACCGAGCAAGCATGCCCAGCCGGTCGGACGCATCAAACAGGTGCTCGGCGAACACAGGGCGCCGGGGCTGGAAGTGGATATCGCCATCCACAAACACGGACTGCCCGCCCAGTGGCCCGAGGCCGTTATCCAAGAGGCCGCCCGTTTCGGCTCGGAGGTTTCGGAGACAGACAAGGACGGCCGTATCGATCTCCGGGAACACCCCCTGGTCACCATCGATGGCTCGAACGCCCGGGACTTCGACGATGCCGTCTACTGTCGGCGCACGCCGGGTGGCTGGAAGCTCCTGGTCGCCATTGCCGATGTCTCCACCTACGTAGCGCCCGGCACGGCCCTGGACGACGCGGCGCGCCTGCGCGGCAACTCGGTCTATTTCCCCGGTCGCGTCCTCCCCATGTTGCCCGAGGCGCTCTCCAACGGGCTGTGTTCCCTGAACCCTCAGGTGGATCGGTTGTGCCTCGCCTGCGAGATGCTGATCAACCAGGCCGGCGCCGTCACCCGTTCCCGTTTCATCGAGGGGATCATGCGTTCCCATGCGCGGCTCACCTACGACGAAGTGGCCGCGATCGTCGTGACGCGCAACGGGGAGACTCGCCGCAAATATCGAACGCTGGTACCGCACCTGGAAGAGCTCCATCGGCTCTACCGGGTCCTGGCGCGCACACGCGAACAGCGCGGGGCCATCGATTTCGATCGGACGGAGGTTCAGGTATTACTCGACCGGGAACAAAGGATCGAACGGATACAGCCACTGGTCCGTAACGACGCGCACCGGATCATCGAGGAATGCATGATTGCGGCCAACGTGGTGGCGGCGCGCTTCTTGCGAAGGCGCAGGATGCCCGGTCTATACCGGATACATGAGGGACCGACGTCGGAAAAGCTGGCGGACCTCCACGCCTTCTTGCGCGAGTTGGGGCTTCGATTGAGCGGCGGGGAGAACCCAGAACCCGGTCACTATGCCGCCTTGTTGAAAAGGGTCGCCAAAAGGCCGGATGCCCACCTCATTCAGACCGTCCTGTTGCGTTCCCTCTCCCAGGCCGTCTACAGCGCCCAAAACACCGGCCACTTCGGCCTATCCCACGAGTACTATACCCACTTTACCTCCCCGATACGCCGTTACCCGGACCTGCTGGTCCACCGCGCCATCCGCCATCTCATCCGGCGCGGCCATCCATCCGAGGATAGTCCATCCGAAGGGATGCTATCAGTCGAAGAACTGGAAGGACTGGGCGTCCATTGTTCCTTCACCGAACGCCGGGCCGACGAGGCCACGCGGGATGTCATCGACCGGCTGAAATGCGAGTACATCGCCGACAAGGTGGGAGAGGTCTTCCCGGGCATTATCACCGGGGTGACGTCGTTCGGTCTTTTTGTCGAGTTGAACGACATCCATGTGGAGGGATTGGTGCACGTCACCGAGCTCGGCAAGGATTACTACCATTTCGACCCCATCCATCACCGCCTGCAGGGAGAACGCACCCGCCGCGTCTACCGGCTCGCGGACACCATGACCGTGCGCGTGGTGCGTGTGGACAGCGATCAGCGCAAGATCGATTTCGAGCCGGTGTAATTGGAAGTGTGAAGTTTGACGTGTGAAACGAGGCGTGGGATGGCCTGTCGCGTCTCCCTCCTTCACACTTCGAACTTCTATTTGCCCTAATCGTGATATTCCCCCGCGCGGCGCGCACTGCCACGCACCTTTTCCGCGGGATAGCGCGTCTCATTGAGGGCGATCTTGTCGTTGGCCGCCTCGATGAGGTCCACCCCCAGTTTATCGGCCAGCCGAATCAGATAGATGAGGATATCCGCAAGCTCCAGGCGCGCCGCCTCGAGGGTGTCCGGGGCAAGCGCCTTGCTTTGCGCCTGGGTCAGCCACTGGAAGTGCTCTATCAGCTCCGCCGCCTCGGCAATCAGCGCCATGGCGAGATTCTTGGGGGAATGGAACGGGTCCCAGTCCCGCGCGGCGGCGAATTCGGCCAGTCGTTGTCGGAGGTTTTCAAGATTGTCCGGATGTCTATCGTTCATGGGTTCTCTCACGCCAACGGGGCGCTGGTTTCATTATCTGTTCCTCCAATACTTCCAGGTCCAACCGGGTTTTGACCCCATCGTTGACGGAACGGGCATATGCGCGCCGCTGTTCGGCAGGGCCCATGTTGTTCACCCTTCCGGCGAGTATTCTGTCTTCGACGCCCATGGATTCGATGTCCCCATGGATTAACCCCACGCCGGTTCTCCTTTATAATCCCACCGCGCCAATTCATAAGGAATACTATCATGACCTCTGTATCGACAAATATCTTCACGAAATTTCTCCACACGGACATACCGGCATCCATCGCCTGCGATGCCTCGCGAACCCATCCGGAATTCTCCATCGCGTTCCTTGCCGACGGACACATCCCTTATCCCCAGGTGATTCTGCATGCCCCCAGCGGGCAACACATCATCAAGGACGAGGCCATTCAACTCTCGTCCGAATCGGAGGAAGGCGTGTCCTATGTGGCCACCGTCCCCGCCGGACTGCTGCGCCCCGGCGAGGTCACGGTCCAGGTGGAGGGATGCCGCCGTATCCATATCGACACCGCCGGCGGCGAGGACTGGATCAAGGCATTCGGCTCGCTACGGGTGGAGATGGCCCCAGCCGGTCAGACCGAGGCCGGGACCAAGGCGCCGAAACCGGTCACCCGGACCGCCATTACGCCGGGTCGGTTCGACACGGAACCCAAGGTCTACTTCGGCATCCACAAGCACATGCACCAACCCTATTATCAGGCCGCCGACCCCGGCTACTGGGACGGAGAGAAAGAGGCGATCTTCGGATCGCGCGGGGGACCCTACACGGACTTCGTCCCCGCTGCGGTCCGGCAATACACGGCGGGCGGGCTGCCCCACGCCGGGCTTTCGTGCAGTTGGAGCGGCTCCCTCATCGAACAGTTGAACCGCTGCGAGCGGGAGGGTCTGTGTAGCGGGCGATTCGGCAGCTGGGCCGCGCAATTGCGGGCCATGACCGACGAGAAGACGGCCCTCGGCAATCCCCGCATGGATATCGTCGCCTTCGGTTTTTTCCATCCCCTGATGGCCCTCACCCCGGGGCGCAATATCGTGAAACAGGTCCGGATGCATCGCGATATCGTGCGCGAGACCTTCGGCACCGAGGCCTCGACGGTGATGTTCCCCCCGGAGACGGCCTTTCACGTGCGCATGATCCCGGCCCTTCTCGAGGCCGGCGTCGAGGCGGTGATGTACGACTCCATCCACCGTTTTCGAACCTGTAAAGATTATCCCTACCACGGCATCAACGAGGGGATGTTGCCGCCCTCCCCCGCCGATCAGGAAAATCCCGCCGTGGACGACTGGTTCTGGCTCCACAATATCTGGGTGGGCTCCCAGATCGCCCCCAGCGTGTTGAGGCCGGAATATGTGAAGTATGAGGACCCGGAAGGGAACGTGCACAAGATCATCGCCGTGCCGGCGGAGCGCTATATCGGCAACGAGGACGCCCGGGGCGGTTTCGGCGCCCTTCAGTATCCGGATGTGCTGGGGCAGGTCTACGACCAGGTGGTGGCCACGGGGACCTTCGACCCCAAACATCCGCCCTTCTTCCTGCTCCACTCCGATGGCGACAACCACGGCGGCGGCGCGGACAGTTATTACTATCACAACACCGGCGAGCTGGTTCGCTGGCTCCAGGACGACCCCCGTTTCGAGCTGATCACCGTTCGCGATTACCTGGATCTGTTCCCACCGGACCCGGACAAGGCCATCCACATCGAGGCCGGTTCCTGGAGCGGGGCCGATAACGGGGACCCCCAGTTCATGAAGTGGTTCAGCCGCTACAACGAGCCCTACTCCCCGGATCTGAACTCCTGGGCGGTCCTGACCGCGCTACAGAATATCGTCCATTCCCTGGAAGACGCCAACCCCGGCAATCCGGATCTGGAACGCGCCTCGCGTCTCATGCTCACGGCGGAGACCAGTTGCTATTGGTACTGGACCGGTCAAAGCGATTGGGACGCCCAGGTGACCCATGCCGCCAATGCCGCCTGGGGGATGGTCTCCGGGGCCATCGAGTCCCTGTTGGCCGCCGGCGGCGATGCCACCGCCCCCACCATCTTCCCGCCCTGGGTCACCCCGGAGAACCCCGGCGGCAAGCGATGGGGCCAGGGCTGTCTCCTGGATGCGCCCCGGGAGGCCACCGTGCATACCTTTATTCACGACATCTCCGGCGTCTCCCGGGTCAGCCTAATCCTGCGCGCCGCCAAGGGAGAGCGGGCCGTGTCCCTGCACGATCGCGGCATTTATCCCTCCCGGACGGAACCGGCGATCACCGCCCATTATTACACCGCCGATCTCCCGGTGGGCATGGGCGATGTCCGCTACTATATCGAGGCGGAAGACACTAAGGGGAATGTGGCGAGGAGCGCGCTGGAGCGGGTGTATCTTGCGTAATTTTTCGCGGATCGTCCGGGCGCGTGGTCCGCGAAGAATGATACCGCGCCCCGCCCGGGGCGCGTCCGATGAAATACGGTGCGATGGGGGCGAGGTTCGTTATGGGCTCGGGGGCGTCGTGTCTTCCACTACAATCCTTAATTTTCGCCCCCATCGCGCCTTGCGGGAGCCACAATCGGGCGCACCGCCTCTACGATGCGAATTTCGAAACAGCTTCTTGAAATTCCGGCTCGTAAACGCCGCGGGCCCCAATCCGGGGACCGGCACAGTAGATTGCGAATTCCCAAACAGCTTCTTATACCGGGAGCCCGGCCCTCCCAGTTCATGAGGGCGAGCCTCCTGGGGCGTGAGCCCGGCCCTCTCGGTGTCGGAGGTAGGGCCTTCCATTTTTATCCCCGTCCCGCGCCCTACCCAACCCGATACAGCCGGAACCGAAAAAGCGCTTTACGAATCACAGAGGGCATGGAGAATGAGGATTTCCACGCCCTTATTCACCCAACACAGTCCGCAAGGTGGCATCATCTTCCGACCAGCCGGCCCGAACCCGGGTCCAAAGCCGTAGAAAGACCTTCTTCCCGAAAAGCCTCTCCATATCCTCCCTGGCCTGGGTGCCGACCCTCTTCAACATCGTACCCTGTTTGCCGATCACAATGGCCTTTTGTCCGTCGCGCTCGACCCAGATGATGGCATCGATGGTCAGGAGCCTTGGCTCTTCCCGCCAGTGTTCGATTCGGACGGCAAGGCGATAAGGGACTTCCTGGCCAAGGTTTCGCGTCAATTTCTCGCGGATCAACTCGGAGGCGAAGAATCGCTCGCCGCGATCGGTGATTTGGTCTTCCGGGAAAAGCGCCTCCCCTTCCGGCAGGTGTTCGCCCACCAGGGTTTCCAACAAGGGCACGTTGTCGCCCCGCCGGGCGGACAGGGGAACGATGGCCGTGTAATTTCCTTCCCCGTTCGCCTTGTCGAGAAAGGGGAGGAGCTGTTTTTTGTCCTTGATGCGGTCGACTTTATTCACGGCGAGAATGACCGGGGCATCGGTCCCGGCGAGCCGGTCCCGCACATTGTCATCCCACTCCGACCAATACCCGGCCTCCACCACGAAGACCGCCAGGTCGACGTCGGTGATGGCGCCCGTCGCCGTGCGGTTCATGTATCGATTGATGGTCCGCTTGTTTTGGAAGTTCAGACCCGGCGTATCCAGCCAGATGGCCTGGCGGGACCCGGTGGTCTTGATGCCGAGGATTCGGTGCCGGGTGGTTTGGGGTTTGGGCGAAGTGATACTGAGTTTTTGCCCGAGGATCCGGTTCAGTAACGTGGACTTGCCCACATTGGGCCGGCCGATGATGGCGACATAGCCGCGACGGAAGGGGGAAGAAGGGGTCATGTTGGGTCCGATAAATTGTATATTTTAACGACCATGTTTTTAGGCTTCTGACTCGGGTGTGATCCTAAAGTGCGATTTTCATTCCGAATTCGCTATCGATATCGGTCACGTTTCGGGCACACTCCAAACACGATAAATTCCCGCGCCCCGCGCCGAAATTCATATGGGGATAACACGTCGCTTGGTCAGTTCCGCCCATAGCCGCCGGGCAATGGGACCGATGGGATAGGCATGGTTTTCCAATCTTCTCACCGGCCATATCCCTATCAGGCTGTTACAGAAAAAGACCTCATGGGCGTCCCGCAAGGCCGATGGCGCCAGGGTCGACGCCCGGACGCCGAGACCTTCCATTGTCCGCGCCAACCGGATAATCCGGGCCCGGACGATGCCGCGCACGCCACTGTCGGTCAGTCTCGGGGTGAACAATTGGTTTCCCCGGACCAGGAACAGGTTGCTCATGGTGCCCTCGATGAGGTTGCCATGGGTATCGGACATGATGCCCTCCGGCACCCCCCTCGCCTGGCATTCCCCCCTGCCCAGCACCTGCTCCAGACGGTTGAGGTGTTTGATCCCCGCCAATCCGGCATTCCGACCGAGACGGGTCTTGCACAAGCAGGCCTCGATGCCTTCTTCGCGGAATCCGTCGGGGTAATCGGGCCAGTCGAAGCCGGCGACGATCCGTGTCCCGGGGCCGGTGGCGATAGGCGCATAGCCGCGCCCGCCGACGCCCCGGCTGACCAGGATCTTGAGCACGCCACGGGCAAGGTTCTCCGCCACGATCCCGGCTTCATCTTCCAAAAGCGCCCGGGCGGGCCCCCGGATATTCAACTGTCGGCACCCGCGGGTCAGCCGATCCAGGTGGTCCCCCAGGCACAGGGGGACGCCCTGCTCCACGGCCAGGGTCTCGAATACCCCATCGCCGTACTGAAGGCCCCGGTCGGTAATGGGGATAACGTCGCTTCGATGGCCATTTACGAGGACGATGCGCGTGTCGTGTTCGGTATCCCGCCCCTGGCGCATCATTTTGCTTGGGCCGGATTTATAGGGAACGACGTTGTAACACATCGGCCAGCCGCGGGTCGTCCAACGCCACCTCCCGCAGCGCGTCCATGGATCTCAGATCGAGGTCGCGCTCCAGGTCGTCCGCGACCCGGGCAACGTGCCTTTCCAGCGGTTTGAGGGCGGCTTTGCGGTCCCACACCACGAAACCGATAAGACCGAAGATTGCAGCAATCAGGACCAACGTGAGGGTCCATTGGGCATCCATACGCTTTTCGAGGGCGATGAAACGCTGTTCGGTTTGCTTCTGCATGGCTTCCATCTGCCTTTGCAGGGCCTGTTGGCCCGCCTCCAGGCCGGTCAAGCGCTCGATGATTTCGCGATCGGAGATCCGGGGCGCGACCTCCACGGCAAGGACGGCGGCGGGGTGGGCCAGGAGGGTGAATAACGCGGTGAAGAACCAACAGGCCGGATAGTTTTTCATGAGGTTCAAGAGTCACTCCTCCACAAAGGTAAACACCAACCCGTCCCCTTCGACGCCCACCTCGACACTCCCCCCGCCCACCAGTTTGCCGAACAGGAGCTCGTCGGCCAGCGGTCGCTTGACCTTGTCTTGGATCACGCGCGCCATGGGACGCGCGCCCATCTTGGGATCGAAGCCGTGTTTCCCCAGCCACGCGCGGGCGGCGTCATCGATGCGGATGGCGACCTTTTTGTCTTGCAACTGGCCCTCCAGTTCCAGGATGAATTTATCCACCACGTGTCCGATGGTCCCGGCATCCAGGGGATCGAACAGGACGATGGCGTCCAGGCGGTTGCGAAACTCCGGCGTAAATGTCTGCTTGACGGCGCCCAGGCTGTCGCCGGAGTGGTCCTGGTGGGTGAAGCCGATGGACGGCCGGCTCATTTGCTCCGCGCCGGCGTTGGTGGTCATCACCAGTATCACGTTCCGAAAGTCGGCGCGGCGGCCGTTGTTGTCGGTGAGGGCGCCGTGGTCCATGACCTGGAGTAGCAGGTTGAAGACGTCGTGATGGGCCTTTTCGATTTCATCGAGCAGCAGGACGGCGTGGGGATGCTTGGTGATGGCCTCGGTGAGGAGGCCGCCCTGGTCGAAGCCCACGTAGCCGGGCGGGGCGCCGATGAGCCGGGAGACGGTATGGCGTTCCCGGTACTCGGACATATCGAAACGGACGAGTTCGACGCCCATGATGTGCGCAAGTTGCCGAGTGACCTCGGTCTTGCCGACGCCGGTGGGACCGGCGAACAGGAAGGAACCGATGGGCCTTTCCACGTGGCCGAGCCCGGAGCGGGATAGCTTGATGCTCGACGCCAGGGTGGCGATGGCCTTCTCCTGACCGAAGACGACGAGCTCGAGGTCCCGTTCCAGGTTGCGCAGCATGTCCTTGTCGGATGTGGAGACGGTCCTGGGCGGGATGCGGGCCATCTTGGCGATGACCGCCTCCACCTCGTTCATGCCGACGGTCTTTTTGCGCCGGGAGGGCGGGAGCAGCTTTTGGGCGGCGCCGGCCTCGTCGATGACGTCGATGGCCTTGTCGGGGAGGTGGCGGTCGTTGAGGTAGCGATGGGCGAGCTCGGCGGCGGAGCGCAGGGCCTGCTGGGAATAGCGAACGGCGTGGTGTTCCTCGAAGCGGGATTTGAGGCCCCGCAGGATCTTGACGGTTTCCTCCAGGGAGGATTCTTCGATATCGATCTTTTGGAAGCGGCGCGACAGGGCGTGATCCTTTTCGAAGATGCCCCGATATTCTTCGTGGGTGGTGGAGCCGATGCAGCGGACATCACCGCTGGCGAGGAAGGGTTTCAAGAGGTTGGAGGCGTCCATGGCCCCGCCCGATACGGCGCCGGCGCCGATGATGGTGTGGATCTCGTCGATGAACAGGATGGCGTTTTCCTCCTTTTTGAGCTGGGCTAGCACTGCCTTGAAGCGCTTTTCGAAGTCCCCCCGGTATTTGGTGCCGGCCAGCAGCGCACCGAGATCCAAGGCGTGGATGTTGCTGCCCTGGAGCACCTCGGGCACTTCGCCCTCGACGATCATCCTGGCCAGGCCCTCGGCGATGGCGGTCTTGCCGACGCCGGCGTCACCCACATACAGGGGATTGTTTTTTATGCGCCGACAAAGGATCTGAATGGTGCGCTCCACCTCGGCCTCCCGACCGATGAGCGGGTCGATCTTGCCCTGGACGGCCAGTTCGTTGAGATCGGTGGCGTAGGCCTGGAGCGGCGATTTTCTTTGGGCGTTGGAAGTTTTTTCGTTTGCGGCCGGATCGGTGCCGGCCTGTTCATCGACATCGTGCCGGGATGCGCCGTGGGAGAGGTAATTGACGATATCCAAGCGGGTGATGTCCTGCTGATTCAGGAAGTAGACCGCCTGGGATTCGCTCTCGCCGAAGATGGCCACCAGGACATTGCCGCCCGTGACGGTCTTTTTCCCGGAGGACTGGACATGGAGGACGGCCCGTTGCAGGACGCGTTTGAATCCCAGCGTCGGCTGCATCTGTTGCTTTTTCTCCGGTGGAACGACCGGCACATGCTCGCCCAGATAGCGGTCGAGATCGCTGGCGAGCGCCCCGATGTCGGCCCCGCAGGCCCGCAATACCTCGTTGGCTTCCGGTTCGTTGAGCAGCACCCGCAGCAGGTGCTCGGTGGTGACGAATTCATGGCGGAAGTTTCGGGCGGCCTGGAAGGCCACGTCGAGGCTGGCTTCGAGTTCCTTGCTTAACATGGTTTTATTCTTAATATGGAGAGAATTTCGAACATACGTCTTCTGTTCCCGGTATCGATTATCAGAGGCATTCCATGGTGCACAATAGCGGATGTTGGTGTCCTCTGGCGTATTCGGTGACCTGCGCCACCCTGGTTTCGGCAATTTCCCGGGAGAAGACACCGCAATCCCCTTTCCCTTCGGTGTGTACCTGTAACATCACGCGGGTGGCCTTGGGACGCGACATGCCGAAGAAGCTTTCCAATACGTGGACAACGAACTCCATGGGCGTGTAATCGTCGTTGATCAACACGACCCTGTACAACGGCGGCTGTTTTCGTTTGGATTTTGCCGACTCGACGGCAAGGTCCCCGTTGGTTTCGTGGCCGGTGGCGTGGGATTTTATTCGTTGGGTCATGGAGGGTATTTTAACATCAATCACCCGGACAACTTAACGCGGGAAAGGGCTATATTTTATTTTGGGAACTCTATACATGACTGGCCATGGGCTGGCCCAATCCCGGGCATGGCCCGCTCCTACCGGATGTGGCGGCCCTTCTTCTACTGGCTGGGCTGTATTGGACCATCTTCGTTTCCCTCAACGCGGTGGATCGGCTGCTGTTCCCGGATGTGCGGCTCTTCACCGTTGCTCGCTGGCGGGAGCTGTTCCGGGAACAAAAAGACTGGTTCCACCTGGAGATCCCGTGGCTGACCCTCATGGCCTTGACCACCCTGATCGTGACCGTCATTCATCTCACCTTCGTCTTTGCCCATCTCTTCGTGCCCCTGTGGCATCGTCATGACAAGGAAAGGATCGCGGGGCTCATCGGGGCAATTCGGAAAAAGGCCGCGGCCCATCCAGGGAAGAAAGTCTCCGAGGCCGACTGCCGTTGGCTCGCCACGGCCTATTATTTCCCCTGGGAGCATGGGATCGTTCTGGGCCGCTGATCCTGCGCGGCTGACGGAGAAACATTCCAGCGAAACCGCATACCCCGGAAAGCCTAGCGTGGCCAAGGCCGCAACCAAATTCAGTCGCCATCCCTGGCGCTGGGTCCCGGCAATCCCTGGTTTTCACCATCCCTGGCACTGGGTCCCGGCAATCCCTGCCGGGATGACGGGAGTGGTGAATTCTCGCACAATCGCCTGAAATAACCTCTCCCGTCATCCCGGCAGGGATTGCCGGGACCCAGCGCCAGGGATGGCAGAAAACGACCCATGAATTTTTGTGAAGTTACAATCGGCAAAACCTCTTCGACCAACCCCAAACATTTGCGCTCTCATGATAATTGTTGAGGGAGAATTGCATAATGTCCGTTGCGACACGAAAATCGGGCCCGGGACCCGGTCGGGCGCCGTCCCGGGATAATCCGAAGTCCGGATTCTTCTCCCTAGCGGAATTCTCCGCCACGTTCGGTATCGCCCTGCCCCTTGCCCTCGGCTACCTGGGACAGAGAGCCACCGGTATCACCGACACCATCATGCTGGGGCGCCTGGGCCCCGAGGCCCTCAGCGCATCGGGACTGGCGCTGTCGGTTTACAATCTCATCCTGTTTGTGGGATTTGGGATGCTGTTTCCCATCATCGTGCTCGCCGCCCACGCCCGGGGCGCGAATCGGTCCCGGACTGTGCCCCGGCTCATCCGTCAGGGGCTGTGGATCCGCGGCATCCTGGCGGTGACGGGCGGCGTCATTTGATGGTTCCCGACGCCGATCCTGATCCTCGCGGGCCAAGACCCCGGCATCGCGGGCCTGGCCGGGGACTATATGGATTTTCATCTCTGGACCCTGTTCCCGGCCTGGTCCACGTTCCTGTTCTCCCTGGCCTTCGCCGCCATGGGCCGGGCCGGGACCGCGGCCCTCATCGTCTGGCTGGAGGTAGCCCTCAACGCGGTCTTGGATTACGGATTGATATTCGGGAAATTGGGATTGCCGGCCATGGGCATGGAGGGCGCGGGGCTGGCTGGCGTCATCGCCTACGGCGCCGGGCACATGGCCTTTTTCCTGGATCTGGCCTTTCATCGATTTTTCAGGAGCGCGAAGAAATACCGCCACGCCTGGCGGACAAGGTGGCATATCTTGCGACGGTTCTTTCATATCGGCGTACCCAAAGGCCTCGAGCTATTGTCCAGGACGGGCCTGTACTCCGTGTTTTCCCTGTTCTCCGGTTGGATGGGTGTCCAGGCACTGGCGATCCACACCATGGTGGTGGAAACCGTTGTCGTGGCCAATCAACTGGGGTCGGCGGCGGGAAATGCGGCGGCCGCGCGCGTGGGGATGGCCTATACCGGGAAGAATTATGTGGCCATCCGGCACGCATTCTACGGCACCAGCCGTCGCGACATCGGGGGAAGCCGAAACCACTGACGCCGGAAGGCCATCCCGGAATCGGCCCAGGTGGTGCATGGACCGTGATGATGACGACATCGATCTACCCATTGTGTAGAAATACCGTGCAACAGGATCTTCCGCGGTTGTCGCGGCTCAATGGAACCCCTGGCGCCGCAAGCTTATCGTTGGCCATGACTCCAGCGGAAATCGCCCCTGCCTGATCCGGGAATTTTTCCGCGTATAGAGACCGAGATTATAAGGAATCGGGGACAACAGGGTCCCATGAACCATTGGAGGAAAAGATGAACATAAAAAAGTACACCATATCCGGGCATCAGATTGCCTTGTCTCTCGACCCCCAGGTATGGCCGCCCCATAGCGCCATGGAGATGCTCTGGTTCCTGGTGGAAGCGGGCTATTTGAAGGATCTCGGAAACCTGAAGGTCCTGGATATGGGAACGGGCTCCGGGATCGTCGGGATACTGTGTGGTCTCCGGGGCGCGAAGGAAGTGACACTCGCCGACTACAGCCACGCCGCCGTGGCGCAGGCGCGGGAAAACGCCCGGCTGAACGGGGTCGAGGCCAGCACCCTCCAAAGTGATCGCTTCGCCGGCCTTGGCCAGGACAAAGACCAGGACAAAGACTGGAACAAAGACAATGCCAAATACGATCTCATCATCAGCAATCCCCCGGTGCAGCCCTGGCTGCATACGGACATTGCCCATCCGGAAGAACGGCCCGATGTAGGAGACTGGAACGAGGCAGGCAAGGATGGTCGCCTCGTGCTGGACGCACTCATCGAGGAATCCCTGGGGTATCTGTCCAACAACGCTACCCTCATCACGTCCTGCTCGTCCCGTCACGGCCATGGCAAGACCATCGCCCTATTGAACCGGCATTGGAAGGACGACTGGAAGGTCATCCATGAATCCGAACACGCCATCGACAAGGATTTTCACGGTCCCTACATGCCCGCCTGGAAAGCGATGCAGGCGGCGGATAATGATCTCCGCGTCTACCAAATCGATGCCCGGCAACGCCGCTTCGCCCGCCAGAGAGCGCCGGATGGTAGCGAATTCATTATCACCACCTTGAAGTCGAACAATAAAGAAATCCCCGTGCGCTTCACCAAAACCCACAATGGCTGGCGCATCACCGACGCCCACGGCGAGACCCTGAAGGAGGTCCCCGAGAATCACCCGGATGTCCCCGGTCCCGCCCTCACCGAGCATTGGTATTACACCTATTATCTGATCCAGGCCCGCAAGCGCCGGGAAAAGGACGCCCTGGGGGAGCTGCCCATTCCCGCCAATGTTTACTATGGCATCCATACCGAGCGCGGTCGCCGCAATTTCGACGTTTCCCGGGACACCATCGGCGATTGGCCCAATTACCTCAAATGTCTCGCCATGGTCAAGAAGGCCGCCGCCCTGGTGAACGCCGATCTCGGCGCCATCGAACCACCCATCGCCGAGGCCATCTGCGCCGCCGCCGACGAGGTCATCAAAGGGCGCATCGCCCCGCGTCACTTTCCGGTGTGCACCCTCCAGGGGGGTGGCGGCGTCTCCACCCATATGAATATCAACGAGGTATTGGCCAACCGGGCCAACGAGATCCTCACCGGGCGCACGGGCTACGACCGGGTGCACCCCAACGATCACGTCAACCACAGCCAATCCACCAACGACGTGGTCATCGCCGCCTTCCGGCTGGCCATGCACCTGGAGCTGATGGATCTCATCGTGGCCCTGCGGATACTCGAAGACGTCCTGGAAGAGAAAACGGTGGCCTACAAGGATGTGGTCAAGGTCTCCCGCACGTGCCTCCAGGATGCCGTGCCCATCAGACTGGGCCAGGAGTTCAGCGCCTATCTCGCCCCCATCCGGCGCGGCATCCGGCTGTTGGACAAATACGCCATCGCGTGCCTGGAGCTGCCGCTGGGGGCCACCGCCGTCGGCACCGGGTTGGGGATCGGCTCCGGATACATAACGCGGATCTTCTCGCATCTGGCCGATGTCAGTGGCCTCGGGGTTCTTAAGAGTTCCAATCTCTTCGACAGCCTGCAAAACGGCGATCTATTCATACAGATATCCGGCACCTTGAAATCCATCGCCACGTCGCTGTCCAAGATGGCGACGGATCTGCGCATCCTCTCCAGCAGCAATGCCGAAATTCGATTGCCCGCCGTGCAGGCCGGTTCCTCCTTCATGCCCGGCAAGGTCAATCCGGCGATCCCGGAGCTCATCAACCAGATCGCCTATCTTGTCTGCGGCAATGATGTGACCGTCACCATGGCCGTGGAAGGGGGGGAGCTCAACCTCAATGTCTGGTATCCGGTGATGGCCAAGAGTCTCGTGGAATCCTGTCGGCTGATCGCCAACGCCGCCCCCATCTTTGCCCGGCGCTGCATCGCGGGCATCGAGGTGGACGAGGCGCTGTGCCGGGAACAAGCCGAGAACACCCTGTCGGTTTCTTCGGTGATTTCCGCTGTCTTCGGTTATGAGAAGGGTGTCGAGGTTTCCCGGTTCGCCCGAGAACGGGGTCTCTCCATCGGGCGGGCCGCCGTGGAACTGGGGCTCTTATCCGGGTCGGAGGCCGATGAGCTCTTCGATCCCATGACTCTCACCGATGCCGACAAGAGTGCCGAGACCATCCGGCGTTTCATGGCACGGAAATAAGGGGGCTATGGGGGTGGGATCGACTGAATTTCCTAGCGGTTCCAAACGTGGCGCGCAACAGTCTCACCGTGACTTTTGCAGCTCGGCAATCAGTCGATCCTTTTCTTCCAGGGCCTTGTCCTTGTCCCCGATAACCTTGTCCTTATCATCAAGGGCCTTCTCCTTATCCCCGATAACCTTGTCCTTGTCCTCGATAACCTTGTCCTTGTCCTCGATGGTTTGTTCCATGTCCGCGATCTGGCGTTCCAAGTCCTCGAACCCCGCCAGAATATTGTCCTCCACCTCCATGTTTTGCCGGATCTTCGTTTCGGAAACCGCCCCGTTCAACCACCGCACCACCTTTTTGTACTCTTCGGGATACGCCTTCTCATCGATCTCCAGAATATGGCTGTCGCCCCTGAGCATCCTGTGCTGATCGAAGATAGATAGCAGCCTTTCCGTGGCCGTCTTGCGCGCAGGGCCGAGCTGCGGGATCTGGATCACGAAGCTATCGTGGGTGAGGCTCTCGATGAATTCCTCGCGCTCGGGAATTTCTTCTCCGGTGGCGGCATCGTAATAGCGCCGGAGGACCTTGATGACCGGGGCCGTCACATGCTCCAAGCCATATCCCAGGAAATAGATGCTGATGATGGGGATTGCCTTGGGGGTCTTTTTGCCTTGGACCGGGGAACCTTTTTTGTATTGCTCTCCGAGATAACGCCTAAAACGCATGATATCGGTGGCGAACTTGGCCTTTTGGATTTCGATGATCACGTGCCGCTCGTAACCGCCAGCGGTTTTTATCCGGGCGGAAAAATCCAACTGATATACGGTGAAGCCGCGATTTTCCGACACCATGGCGGTTTCCTGGGGCAGGAGCTCCAGGGCGAGAATCTCCTCTTCGAGAATCGTGGAGAGGATCAGGATGGCGATCTCGTTGTTCTGCATCAGGTACTTGAACACGACATCGTAGATGGGGTTGGCTATTTGCATGGTTTATTTGCCCCCTGGAATGTATGAAGGAAAGAGACTATCCGCCAATGATGGCCCAGAGGAAAGGCCGGTAACGCTCATGTCGCCAGGGCTTCGATTTGCGAAGGCATTTTGTTGAGAATGACTTTACGCGGATCGACCTTTGTGCTGGCATTGTCGATGTCGATCCCGGTGATGTTTCCCTCGGCGTCGTAGTCCGTAAACGTATAGTCTTCATCTGTAGCGCTCATCGCCGGGATGCTACACCATGGGCCGATCCCGGAAAACCATCGTCACGGTTAAAAAGCCATGGGAAGGCAGTCGGGATTTACTCGCTCCCGGCCCCCGGTTTGAAAACCAACCGAAAAATAGGAGTAACCCAATGCAAAACCTCCTCTTCCGCCGCCCGGATCTCTACGACAAGGCCTATCCGGCGGACGATGCCCTGCCCGAAATGTGCCGGGGTTTGTTCGATCGTCATTTGGGAAAACAACCGGCCTCGATCCTGGATGTGGGTTGCGGGACGGGCCGGGAGATCAAGGCCCTCTCGGAAACCTGCCCGGATTGCGTCGGGGTCGATCATCTCCCTGCAATGGTCGAATTCGCCCGTTCCAAGTATCCGGAACTGAGCTTCCAGGTGGGGGACATGTTTTCCCTGCGTCTCGGTCGCGCCTTCGACGCCATTACCTGCCTCGGTGGGGTCATGCTCTATGCCCTGACCCATGAAGAAATAGACGACACCCTGCGCACCTTCGCCGCCCATGCCCGGACGGGCACCCTATTGATCCTGGAGCTTTTCAACGGCGCCCGTTATCTCGCCGCCGATGGTTTCCGGGAACATACGGAATTCCGGATCATGTTAGAGGACGGCGCCGTGGGAAAGGGCGTGGCCAGCTATACCTTCGATCGCAGGCGCCAACGTCTGATTCGAAAGCGCGTCTGGCATATTCCGGCCCCCGTGGAGGATTGGTGCGAGTATCGCCTGTTCTTCCCGGCGGAATTGGAACACCTGCTGGGCGAGCAGGGTTTCCGGGTGGTGGATATGTTCGATAACAAGGCAATGAAGGAAGGCGATCTCTCGGGGGAATGGCTCTATGTGGCCGCCCTTTTTCGGTAAATCCCTTCGTTCAATCCCCCTGGGCCCGGGCGTCCCGATGTCGGGCTCGCCGGGGTAATGGGAAAGCCCGCCGAGGATTGGGAGGGCCTTCCCCAAGGCTTCGGCAACCTCCCCGGAATCCTCCGAGATCTTTCCCGAATCCCGCCCGATCCCGCCCAAGGTTCGGACAACCTCTCCGAGACTCTTGGAAACCTTGCCCGAATCCCGGAAAATCCCGCCCAAGGCTTCGGAAAGGTTTCCGAGGTCTCGAGATAGGTTTCCCAAGGCCTCGGCGATCTTTCCCGAGGTATGGGAAAGCCCGCCGAGAACGCCGGGTGACTTGCCCGAATCCCGAGGAATATTCCCGAGAACGCCGGGGATCTCCCCGAGGATTCGGGAGGGCCTTCCGGCAACCACGACAACCACGAGGATATCCCCATGGCGCTTTTTCCCAAGGCAGAGACCAAGATCCAAACCCTGGCCCACGAGATACTCACCGGACTGAACACCCATGCCGACCTCTATCCGGCCCCGCCGGTCAGCGCCGAGACCCTGGCGGCGGCCATCGAGACCTATACCGGGGCCGCGGACGCCGCCCTGGAACAACAGGCGGCGGCCAAACACGCCATCGACGTGAAAAACGAGGCCCTGGCGGCGTTGGTGGATGATATGAAGATGATACTGAGGTATGCCGAGAACGTGACCCATTCCGACGACGCCAGCCTCAAGGTCCTGGGTTGGGGCGCTCGCCGGGCCGGGACCACCCTGAGCGCGCCCGGTCAGACCCGCGCCCTGACGGCCCCCCGCCAGGGGGAGGGCTGGATTTACCTGGATTGGAAGGAACCGGACGACGGCGGCAAGGTGGCCGCCTACAAGGTCCAGCGCCGGGAAGCCGATTCCGAGACCTGGGTGGATGTGGGCACGGCCATGGAAACGAGGATGACCGTCTCGGGACAGCCGAGTGGCCAGCGGTTCGAGTTCCGGGTGGTGGCGGTGAATAAGGCGGGGGAGGGGGCGGCGAGTAATGGGGTGTTGGCGGTGTTGTGAGGGGGATGTAGCATGTAGATCTTGGTGGGCGCTTTGCACGAACTGCAAGATCCACATTTTATGCAATATTATTAGCGGGAGAAGAAGATTATGAATCTAAAAGAGATCATCGAGGGACATCCTGTCAGAATCTATTTCATGGTGCTTTTCATTGGTTTCAGTGCCGGACTTGCCACGTATCAGGCCATATTGGAGTTCGCGAAACTTATTGTGATCTCACAGGAAAGGCTTGAGAAGCTGGAAGATAACCCAGTGATCACGCGACGGCTTTTCAGTATGGAGCCGCATAAAGAAAAAACATTGAGTTTTTTCTTGGAAAGCGAAGGTATGAAAGTAGGGAATATACTTTTTCTATTCAGCAACGCCCCTTGTGGGGAATCATCGCCATACGATGTTCATCTGAGTTGGGGTTCACATCTATCGAAAAAGGTTCCCGTTCCCTGTGCCGAGGATAGACATATAGTAGAAGAATATTTCACTGGATTCGGTGGTGGCAACGACGAACTGGATGTGGTGTTTACAAGCGGCGCTAATGCCGTTGAAGGGGCTGGTGTAAGAATCCTGCGTGGCGAAGAAGGAAGAAAGTTTCCTTGGTAGTCATCCTGACTGATTACGTGGAGTGAGATCCCGCGCGGGCCACCTCAGGCACGCTCTAAAAGCGTGTCTAAAAAATTCCCGGTCTGCTGCGATGGCCCCCGAATCGTGGCCCGGCCGCGCGAGAGCAATGTCGGGACAGCCGAGCGGCCAGCGGTTCGAGTTCCGGGTGCTGGCGGTGAACAAGGCGGGAGAGGGGGCGGCGAGTAATGGGGTGTTGGCGGTGTTGTGAGGGGGATGTAGCATGTAGATCTTGGTGGGCGCTTTGCACGAACTGCAAGATCCACATTTTATGCAATATTATTAGCGGGAGAAGAAGATTATGAATCCGCGATTGAAAACAATACTTTTTGCCGTTTTTATCGCACTGTCGCTTCCGGGGTGTTTCGGTGGGTATTATGTGGTCGATCCCGTGTTCCAATCGGCGAAAATCGACGATGATCCCGGGGGAAGCCTTTATGTGAAGGGGGAAAATAAGATCGACACGCAAAGCGATGTTTTCAAGGCGGCCTATGCAAGCGCAAAAAACGATGAACAATCCAGGAATGAATTGTTGGGTAAAATAATCCTGTTATCCGACGAGGTTTGCCAGACGCACAAAGGCGATATCCTGGGGAACGCGGCCACCGTGAACGTGGGCCTGGGTGGGGCTACGACGCTCTTTTCAAGCCTGGGGGCCGTTATCGGCGGGGAAACGGCGAAGGCGGGATTGTCGGCGGCCGCTTCGGTCACGAACGCAAGTCGATCGTTGATCAATGAAGAGGTCTATTTCAATGCCTTCGCCATCGCGATTATCAAGGCCATCGATGGCGAGCGGAAGGTTCTGAGGCGGAGAATCAGGAACGGCCTGGAGGAAAACGTTTCCGAATATTCTATCGAACAGGGGCTGCTGGACGTTCACGCCTATCATAATGCCTGTTCCCTCCAGAACGGGCTCAAAGTCGTGTCCGAAGCGATAGATCGGCGCAAACCCACAACGACGGAATTGAGAGAAAAAATCTCCTTCATATCCGATCAAATAAAGGCCAATAAAAACGACCGGGGCATTTCCGATAACTCGGAGCTGGAGGAAGAGCTGCAGGAATTGCAGAGACAATATTCCGATGCGAAGTATTGAAATCCGATGAAGAGAATCGGCCCGCGTGGAAGGTTGGGATTCGCGCAATACGAACACACCACACGCCGCGCTGTACTTTGGCGAAATCACCCCATCCGAGGTATCCCTCCATGAGCACCATCACATTCGAAGAACTATTGAGCCTATTCGAGGCGCAAGTCAGGGAGTTCAAAGAACAAGCTAGGGAGTCCAAAGAACAAGCCAGGGAGTTTAGAGAGCAAACCAGGGAAGCCAAGCGTCGATCCGAGGAAATCGACCGCCAGTTCAAGAAAAACGAGCAAATGATCCAAGAGCTTGGCAAGCAGATCGGCGGTTTGGGGGATAAGTTCGGTTATTTTACCCAGGGCATGGCGTTGCCTTCCATGGAACGGATTCTCATGGACCGATTCGGTATGACGACGATTATGCCCAGGGTGCGTACCCGGAAAAATGGCGAGGAGATCGAGATCGATGTATTGGCCTATGCCAACGAGGACATCAATCTGGCGATAGTGGTGGAAGTGAAAAGCCGGGTAAAGAAGGAGGCCATCGAACAGTTGCGCAAGATCATGGGGCGGTTTCGGGAGCTTTATCCCGAGCACGAGGGGAAGGCCTCCATGGGTATCCTGGCCGGGGTCGATTGGGACCGGGGCGTGGGGGAAGCGGCCCGGGAGGCCGGTTTTCCGACGGCGGCTATCCATGACGAGATCTTCGAATTGACCACCCCCGAGGGATTCCGGGCGCGGCGGTGGTAGGCGTGAAGTTTGAAAGGAAAATTCGGGAGTGTTAGAAATTTTGTATCATTTCGGTAGTATGGAGAAAAGGGGGAATGACACAGAATTCTGAACACCCTCCTCGAGAAACGCGGCAGGTGTGGCGGGGGTCGGGCGTAGCGAGCCCCCAGCAAAAACCGAGCTTTTCCGGATCGCACGATACGGATTTCTTGAACGCAAGCCCATGGGCCAACTTCCACCCTCATCTCATGGAGAGAAATCCATACCTCGAACGGGTAACTTGTGTCATTTGAAAGCAACCGAAATTTCGGATGAGTTAGAAATCACATTTACCGTCCGGTACGTTACAGTCGCTAACAAACAACACTTGGTTTTGCGGGAAGTTTAGGATTCAGCCGTTGAAAGTATACGATTGGAACGACGAAATCGATATCAGCGAATATGCGTTGTGGGCGCAGGACGAAACCATGCCCTAAACCGCGGCCATTGGAGGCGTAAAGATTGATGCAAAATAGCATCCCCGACACGACACCGTCGGTGTTCCGCATAGAAACCCAAAGATTGCAAAGGAATCGGCCATGTTGGAACTTCAAACCATCGAAATAGCAGTACAACGCCTGGTTCGCGCCGCGCATTCGCCGATCAAGGTCATCCTTTTCGGTTCGTATGCGACAGGCAGGGCCGATGAGGGTTCCGATCTCCATGTGCTCGTCATCGAGCGCGAAATTCCCAATATGGCGGACGAATACAGCCGCTTGCGCGGGGCCATTGGCTCGATTGGAACGGGTGTGGATGTTCCGATCTATCCGGAAGATGAATTCGAGCGCCGAAAGGAATGGCAAACATCGCCTGTTTACGATGCACTCAGAAACGGCAAGGTGATGTATGAGCGCGCGGCTTGACGAAGCTCGGCGGCCGTTCCAGGCGTAAAGACCCATGCAAAACATCATTCCCGATACCATCGGCGTCCTGGGCGTCGTGCTCATGCTGACCGCCTATTTCCTGCTGCAAATCGGGAAAATAGCCTCCACGTCTTTTTCCTATTCCTTCCTGAACTGTCTCGCCGCCCTGATGATATTGTTCTCCCTGTTCTTCGACTGGAACCTGCCCTCCGTGATCATAGAGGCCTGTTGGGTGTTGATCAGCGCCTATGGTATCTATCGATACTTTTCATTAAAGGGAAAGAACATTCGGTCAGCGGGAAAGACCACTTCATGAATGTTCGTGACCATCCGGCTAAAGCGAGAGATCATTTTGGCGCGGGGAAAGAATATTCAGACGTAGGGAATAATTATTCCGATAGTGAGAAAGAACATTCGCACCATGTTCGCGATCACCACACCAGCGGTAATTAGCACCCCATCAGTGGTGATGACCATCCCATCAGCGGCAAGGACCGCCCCATCAACGGTAACGGCCATTCCATAGGCGGTGAGGACCATTCCATGGTCGGAAGAGACCATTGCATGAGGGTGAATGATCGTTCGATCAGGGGTAACGACCATTCATGGGGTGGGGAGGAACGCCAGTTCTGATTGATGGTTTTTTAAAGTCTCGGAAAAACAAAAATTCTGAAAGATCCGATGCCCGGAATCCAGACCTGCCCCCCGTTTGGGTCCTGGCGCGAAGCACTAACATGTTCTCTCCATCATCTCGGAATTTTTAGCATTACCCATACACTAGCGAGGCTTTGCCTCAGACCGACAAGGCATGATTCGCATTAGTAAAGCGCTCTTAAAACTTGATCCATTTGCAAAGCCGAGCGGGAAATAAACAAATTATTCCCGTGTCATTTTCTTGAATGACCCAAATCCAAAAGGAAAATACGATGGCCGATCTCCAAAACTTCCATTTACCGGAATCCATCTCCGGCACGCAATCGGATAGGGATCTGGGGCGCGAGATGATTCAGGCATGGCGGACCGACGGCGCTTTTCGGATTGCCATGAGCGGGATACAGAGTAAAAAAAGCGAGGATGCGTTTGCCGCGAGCAGGCGGTTCTTTCGCGGATCAATCGAATTCAAATCCCAATATCTCGATGACCTTACCTACAGCGGATATGCCGCTTCCGGCGAGGAAATCACCGCGGGAGAAAGGGATTATCCCGAGGTATTCACGATTTGCCGGGATATCCCCGTGGAGGATGCGCGTGTGCGGGCCCATTGGCCGTGTCATGGTCCGGTGCCCTGGCCGGACGCCGAGTATCGGGAGAGTCTGCAAACCTACCTGAATGAACTGGGCTCGGTGGGCGATAGACTATTGCAATTGGTGGCCCTGGGGTTGGCATTGAAGGACATGGACGCCCTGCTGGCGCTCGCCAAAGACGGATGGCACCACCTGCGCGCGTTACGGTATCCGGTGGCGTCCCAGGAATCCAATCGTGGCCTCGGCGCCCATACGGATTACGGATTGATCGTGATTACCGACGAAGACGATGTGGGAGGACTCTATATACGACCACCCGTGGAAGGGGAAAAGGGCAGTAGAAACTGGCTGGCAGACGAAAGTACGGCGGGGATGTACGAAAATGAAGAAGATTGGCGGTTCGCGAAGCCGGTACCCAACACGTTCACGGTACTGCCCGGTGATATCCTGCAATTCATAACCGGTAATCATATACTCGCGACGATACATAAAGTCACATTGAGCACCAGGGAACGGTTTTCCATGGCCTATTTCCATGAACCCGATTTCAATGCCCGCGTTTACCCATTGACCCATCCATCGGGGGAAGACCCGCTCTTCTACGGTGAACACTTCACTAATATGTTTATGCGCTGTTATCCGGAGCGTACGACGACCCGGCGCATCGTGGATGAAAATCGCTTGTCTGTTCTAACGGATTTGAAGAATAAAGTACTTGGTTGATTTGTTTATTTCCCGCTCGGCTTTACAAATGGATTAAGTTTTAAGAGCGCTGTACTAATGCGAATCATGTCTTGTCGGTCTGAGGCGTAGCCTCGCTAGCCGGAGGTATCGATTCATGACACGCATTGTCGTTATCGGGGACTGTCGATAAATCACACTTCGGATCACACCCGGCGATGCTGACAAACGGCGCGTGTTCCATTACCCTCGCGTCATGAGTGCGTTCGACTGGAGCGATGAGAAAAATAAAACGCTTGAAGGCGTCCGCAATGTGTGCTTCGAAGAGGCCCTTGTTCGCATTCGCAATGGAGATGTGCTGGACGTCATCCGACATCCCAATCGGGATCGTTACCCGGGTCAGAACATCATTGTCCTCGATGTCGATGGGTATGTTTGGCTGATTCCGTATGTAAAACAAAAGGGCAGCCGGTTTTTGAAAACCATTATCCCCAGTCGCAAGGCAACACGGGAGTATTTATCATGAAAAACGATATGCAATTCGATCAGGAGGAATTGCAAATCCTCCAGGATTTCGAACATGGGAAATTCCAAAGCATCACCGATGTCGAGACCGAGAAACGGGAACTGGAAGCGATGGCGCGCAATACCCTTCGCAAAGACAGTTCAATCAATATCCGCATTTCTTCCCGCGACCTGGAGCAATTGCAGATGCGCGCGGCTCGCGAAGGGGTGCCGTGTCAAACCTATGTTGCAAGTTCGCTTCACAAACTCGTCTCCGGTCGATTGAAAGAGGCGATTTAATCTGTTTATTTCCCGCTCGGCTTTACAAATGAGTCACCCTTTAAGAGTGTGCATTTACTAATGCAGCATCATGCATCAAAGGTCTGAGGCGTAGCCTCGCTAGGCTGTTTATTTCCCGCTCGGCTTTACAAACAGATCAAGTTTGTAAGAGCGCTTTATTAATGCGAATCATGCCTTGTCGGTCTGAGGCAAAGCTTCGCTAGCAAATAACTTGATGTCTTCATTCATGACACGCATCGCCATCATCGGCGCGGGCCCCAGCGGGCTCGCGCAACTGCGGGCCTTTCAGTCGGCCCGAGAGAAAGGGGCCGATGTCCCGGAAATCGTTTGTTTCGAAAAACAGGCGGACTGGGGCGGGCTATGGAACTACACCTGGCGCACGGGCACCGACGAGTACGGGGAGCCGATCCATTGCAGCATGTACCGTTACCTGTGGTCCAACGGTCCCAAGGAGTGCCTGGAATTCGCCGATTACACCTTCGAGGAACATTTCGGGAAACCCATCGCCAGTTATCCGCCCAGGGCCGTGTTGTGGGACTACATCAAGGGGCGGGTGGAAAAGGCGGGGGTGCGCCATTGGATTCGCTTCCGTACCCCCGTGCGCCAGGTGGTCTATTCGGAAGAGACGGGGCGCTTTACCGTGACCGTCCATGATTTGCCGCAAGACGGAACCTATTCCGAGGAATTCGATTATGTGGTGGTAGCGAGCGGCCATTTCTCCACCCCCAATGTCCCGGACTTCCAAGGGCTCGATACCTTCAATGGCAGGGTCCTGCATGCCCATGACTTCCGGGATGCGCGGGAATTCGCCGGCAAGGACATCCTCATCGTCGGCGCCAGTTATTCCGCCGAGGACATCGGTTCCCAGTGTTACAAGTACGGGGCCAAATCCATCACGTGCAGTTACCGCACCGCGCCCATGGGCTTTCACTGGCCCGACAACTGGGAAGAGGTGCCGCTCCTCGCGCGGGCCGAGAAAGACACCTGTTACTTCAAGGACGGATCAAACAAAAAGATCGACGCCATCATCCTATGCACCGGCTACCTGCACCACTTCCCGTTCCTACCCGATGGGCTGCGCCTCAAGACCAATAACCGGCTATGGCCCCCGGGTCTCTATCAAGGCATCTTCTGGGAACCCAACCCCAGGCTCATCTACCTTGGCATGCAGGACCAGTTCTACACCTTCAACATGTTCGATGCCCAGGCGTGGTATGCCAGAGACTACATCCTCGGCAGGATCGATCTCCCCTCCAAGGAAGAAATGGCGCGGCATAGCCAGTCCTGGCGGAATCGGGAGGAAGGGCTGGAAAACGACGAACAGATGATCGTCTTCCAGGGGGATTACGTAAAGGAGCTGATCGCCGGGACCGATTACCCGGACTTCGATATCGACGGCGTCAATCGGACCTTCATGGAATGGGAGCGCCACAAGCATGAAGACATCATGGGCTTTCGGGACAACGCCTATCGGTCTTTGATGACCGGCGCCCTGTCACCGCCACACCACACAAGGTGGCTGGAGGCCATGGACGATTCCCTGGAATCCTACCTGAACGATCCACGAAAAGGCGCGAAGTGATCATTCGTGGACCCTTCGCGCCCCTTGGCGTTCTTCGTAGTTGGGGATGAGGTTCGATGGAAAGGTATCTTGTTCTCCCTCCCTAAAAAGAATCGCCAGGGCCGGACTTCCGGTAATGACTACCTGGGGAGGCCAACTTCATCGTACATATCGTCCACATCCGTGGATCTCACGCCTTCGGGCAATAATTCCTTGAAACGGTTCGTAAGACGCCTTACGCCTTTTCCACCCATTCTCGAGGAAGCGAGGAAACGGAAATATTATCCACGGTCAAGGCCTCGTTGAGCATTCTTTTTCCCCCTTCGGTTTTTTTGAAAACCTCGGCAAACAGTACGGACGCCCCCGTGGGTGGGGCGTCCGCAATTTTCATCCGCGGATATCAACCCCGGATATCAACCGATCTCCACCGGAATCATCCCAATCCGCTCGCGCCACTCGGCGGGCCCCGTCTTGTGCACCGATTCCCCATTGCAATCCACCGCCACGGTCACGGGCATATCCTGAATCTCGAATTCGTAGATGGCCTCCATGCCCAGCTCCCCGAAGGCCACCACGCGGGATTTCTTGATGGCCTTGGAGACGAGATAGGCGGCCCCCCCCACGGCCATGAGATAGACGGCCTTGTGCCTTTTGATGGCCTCGATGGCCACGGGGCCCCGTTCGGCCTTGCCCACCATGGCGATGAGGCCGGTCTTGGCCAGCATCATCTCGGTGAATTTGTCCATGCGGGTGGCGGTGGTGGGGCCGGCGGGGCCCACCACTTCATCGCGCACCGGGTCCACGGGGCCGACATAGTAGATGGTGCGGTTGGTGAAATCGACGCCGTCGGGCAGGGGCTCTCCGGCGTCGAGAATCTCCTGGATGCGCTTGTGGGCGGCGTCCCGACCGGTGAGCATCTTGCCCGAGAGCAGTAATTGCTCGCCCGGCTTCCAGTTCCGGGTCTCCTCGGGGGTGAGGGTGTCGAGATTGACGCGGCGCGTATCCCCGGAGACCTCCCAGGTGACATCCGGCCAGTCTTGGAGGGCAGGCGGCGTCAGGGTGGCAACGCCACTGCCGTCCAAGACGAAGTGGGCATGGCGCGTGGCGGCGCAGTTGGGGATCATGGCAATGGGCAGGGAGGCGGCATGGGTGGGGTATTCCTTGATCTTCACATCCAGTATGGTGGTCAAGCCACCCAGCCCCTGGGCGCCGATGCCCAGGGCGTTGACCTTCTCGAACAGCTCCAAGCGTAATTCTTCCAATGGGGTTTGCGCGCCACGGGCCTTGAGTTCATGGATATCGATGGACTCCATGAGGGCCTCCTTGGCCAGCAGCATGGCCTTTTCGGCGGTCCCGCCGAGACCGATGCCCAGCATCCCCGGCGGACACCACCCGGCGCCCATGGTGGGGATGGTTTTCATGACCCAATCCACGACACTGTCGCTGGGATTGAGCATGACGAATTTGGATTTGTTCTCCGAACCCCCACCCTTGGCGGCGAGCCGGACATCCACCGTGTCGCCCGGCACCAGCTTCATGTGGGTAATGGCCGGGCTGTTGTCACGGGTGTTGGCCCTGGCCCCGATGGGAGAGGCCAGCACCGAGGCCCGCAGTGTGTTGTCGGGATGGCCATACCCCCGGCGCACCCCTTCGTTGACCATCTCCTCGATGCCCGTGTCGGTATCCCAGCGGACATCCATCCCGATATCCAGGAAGACCACCACGATGCCGGTGTCCTGACAGATGGGGCGATGACCCTCGGCGCTCATGCGCGAGCTGACCAGGATCTGGGCGATGGCGTCCTTTGCCGCGGGGGATTCTTCCCGCTCAAAGGCCTCGCCCAGGGCCCGGATGAAATCGGTGGGGTGGTAGTAGGAGATAAACTGAAGGCCATCCGCGATGCTTTGGATGAAGTCTTCCTTCTTGATGGTTGTTGTCATAAATACTGTGCTCCAGAGCGTTTTGCCATGGGGTAAAGTGTATGATTCGTACATACTTTGAATATCAAGACTGCCTAGGGTCCCATGTAACCTTGAAATCAATCTAATATTTCCTGTTGAATAAATCCAGTAAACTTCAGTGGTCCAAAGTGTGATTTGTCGAGAGATGCCGGGCACCGGTTATCAAGCGCGGTCCTTCTCGATATCGCCATCGCTATCGAGAGGGTGCAAAGATCGATTCCCATATCGATAGCGAACCCGACATGAAAATCACACCTCGGATCACACTTATGCAAATATGTCTCTTGGAGCCAAGATTATCACCATGAGCGCGATCCTCAATCAATTGAGCCGGGTCCTGGAACACCGAAAATCCGCCGACCCGAAAGACTCCTACGCGGCGAGCCTCTATGCGCGCGGGACAAACGCCATTCTGAAGAAGATTGGCGAAGAGGCCGCCGAGGTTATCACGGCGGCCAAGGATGGCGACCGCGCCGAGATTGTCCGCGAGGTTGCGGATCTGTGGTTTCACACCCTGGTTCTACTGGCCCACAAAGAACTGGAGCCGAGCATGGTCATCGAGGAACTGGAGCTGCGCTTCGGGACCTCGGGCCTTGCGAGGAAAGGGAAATCATCATGAGCCGTAACCTCTTTATCGCGGGCACCGACACCGAGATCGGCAAGACCCGGGTCAGCCTGGGCCTCATGGCCGCGCTTCAGGGGGCCGGCCTCGCCACCGTCGCCATGAAACCCGTGGCGAGCGGCTGCCGGCCTACCCCGGAAGGGTTGCGCAATGAGGACGCCCAGCGGCTGATCGAGCAGTCTTCCCTGCCGCTGCCCTATGATCTCGTGAACCCCTTCCCCTTCGAGCCCGCCATCGCCCCCCACATCGCGGCCGGTGAATCCGGGCGCGCCATATCCCTGGAGACAATCGCCTCCTGTTACCAAGCCCTGACGGCCCGGGCCGAGTGCTGCGTCGTGGAAGGGATGGGCGGCTGGCTGGTCCCCCTGACGCCGACGGAGACCATGGCCGATCTCGTCGGTCGCTTGGGACTGTCCGTGATCCTGGTGGTGGGGATCCGCCTGGGGTGTCTCAATCACGCCCTCCTGTCGGCCGAGAGCATTCTACGCGGGGGACATCACCTGCTGGGCTGGGTGGCCAATTGCCCGAAGGCCGACACCGAACGAGGCGAAGAGAATATCCTAGCACTGACAGAGCGGATCGATGCCCCGCTCCTCGCCAGGATACCCTGGCTTGCGCAACCTTCCGTCGCCGAGTTCGCGGCGCGGATGGCGTCGGTGGTAAAGGTCCTCGATCATCGATAGCCTTCATGAAAGTCAGCGGGTTGCTATCGATTGTCGAACGGCGTATTCATGGCGTCGAGGATTTGCTGTCGAACGCCGTATTCGAATGGTGGATTTTAGTACGCCCTCCCTAACGGATCAGGGCAACCGAATGAAAGTATTTTTATATTGACAAATCTGGCAAATGGAGGT
>CAZQHJ010000008.1:0-34873 GCA_964593225.1 uncultured Thiotrichales bacterium | reverse complement strand
AGAAAAGCTGGCTTAATCCGACATCCTAATTTATCTCATGGACAGACCACTAGCCATTTGCTTGAAAAACCTGTTCCCTGACTATTCGATGATGTTGCCCTTTAGATAGGTGTAATCCGAGATACGCGTCCACTCTCGGGTCTTCTCGGTATAGGCTGCTTGAGAGTCCATAATCTCCTTGAACAGGGGATGAGTTGCAGATTTCTCGGCCAGCAGCTTTTGATTTTCCGCTTTCATCCTGTCCATGACCTTCTTCGGAAAGGTGCGGATCTTGATGTGGGGATAGTCCTTCCTTATCGCTGCCCAATTTACGGCACTCTCATGGTAAGAGCGGGCATACATGTCATAGGCGGCGTATCCCATGGCGATGGTCAGAATTGCCTGCAAGTGTTCCGGTAATCCGTCGAATCGTCCCTTGTTGACAATGAACATGAGCTCCGTGGCCGGTTCATGCCAGCCGGTATAGTAAAAAGGCGCGATCTTGTGAAATCCCATGTTGATATCCAGGGAGGGTCCGACCCATTCCAGCGCGTCGATGGTTCCCCGATCGAGAGCTGTGTAAAGCTCGCCCGCAGGGATATTCGTTACCACCACACCGAGCTTGGACAGCACCTCGCCCGCGAAGCCGGGGATGCGCATTTTCAGGCCCTTGAGATCATCGATCCCAGTGATCTCTTCCCGGAACCAACCACCCATTTGGTTGCCGGTATTCCCGCCCGGAAAGGCATAGACATCATGCTTGTCGTACACCTTCTTCATCAGGGCCATGCCACCACCATAGTAGAACCAAGCGTACTGTTCCGGTGCCGTCATGCCGAAGGGCATGGTCGTAAATGGTAAGGTATTGAGATCTTTTCCTTTCCAATAGTAGGAAGCCGAGTGTCCCATCTGGTACTGATCACTCTTGACCATATCGAGTATACCAAAGGGAGCTTTATGCTTGTTTTTGGAATCGATGCGAATCCTCATTTGACCCTGGGACATCTTTCCCACCAATTCGGCCATTTTCGCTACAGTATCACCGAAGATTGGGAAGTTAGTAGGCCAGGTTTGGGCCAATTTCCACTGGTATTCGGGCGCCGCACCTACCGTGGTGACAAGGCCAAGGGAAACCAGCCCGACCAACAGGAAACGTCGTATATGCAATTTCATTGATGTTTTCTTCATTAAGAATGATTCCAGCCAAACGTAAGGTCCGCCAACTTTGTACCCGACACCATAAATGCGTCGTTGAAAAACCGAAATTTTTTAATCGCCTTGTTCGAAATTCCCGCGACATTAGAAACTTAAGAGGATGTTTTGTTAAAAAAAGTAAAAAGTCAACACACAAAACCGAATTATCAAGCAGTTGCGCACATGTATTCTGTAATGCGCAAACACCCATGGCGAACGCACTTCACAAACGGTCCGACTGAATCCTAAGCCAAACACTATAGGGTACGCGGATACAAATCACTGATATATTTAATATATTATTCCGGCTCAAATTTTCTGATAAAACAGATTCTAATCTTCCGGCGTATCGGGCTTATCGATAAGCAGATCCTCCAGGGTCTTTCCCTGTTCCAGATGCGCGGCTATCCAGTGAGGTTGTCGGCCACGTCCCGACCACTTCTGGTCGGGATTATCCGGATTCTGATATTTCGGCACCACCGGGGATTTCTTTATAAGCTCCGGCTCGTTAAATATCTCCCCCATCGAGAAGCCTTTCTCCGAAACCATTCGCCGGATGTCCTGGAGCAGTTGCTGCTTTTCCTCTTTTTTCCTGGCATCAATAGAGGCCTCCACTTCCTCTCGCAGTTCAATTAGATCTACAAAATTTACATTAGTCAGGTCAAATCTGGACATTTTCCCCTCCGTTGCTATTCAATGGTTTATTCTAGTTATTCTGCATGATGTTTATTAATCATGCAATACTGCGACTGGGAATAGGAATAGGAATAGGAATGGGTAATATTTTAGTTAGCCAGGTAGTATTTCAGTAAGGAGTGTCTTATCATAGTCCTAATGGACGATAGAATTTTTGCGCATTGACGATTCTTTAGCAGTTCTAAGGATTATGGATTACGAGGAGTTTATCAATGCATAGGATAGCCATACTCAGGAAGCATAATCCGAGTTTTGCATCTGCCTCTATAAAGCACCATTTATATGAAACTGAAATGATAGATCGCTATGGCGTAATGGGCCATCCTATCGGGCACACCAAGTCGCCGTTTATTCATACTCGGTTCGCCAAACAAACCGGGCAATCTACCGAGTATTCGGCGATGCATGTTTTACCGGGAGAGTTTGCGCAAGCGATTGCCGCATTCCAGGCTAAAGGAGGAAAGGGATTGAGCATTACTCTCCCTTTCAAGGAAGAAGCGAAAGATCTCGTTGAAGTGCTTACCTCGCGTGCGCGACGCGCAAACTCCGTCAACACGATTCGGTTCGACGAGTCGGGGGAAAAGTATGGAGATAACACCGATGGTATCGGGTTGATTCGAGATCTACAGATAAACCATCGTATATCCATGGCGGGACAGCGGATTCTGCTCCTTGGCGCGGGTGGCGCGGCCAGGGGTGTGATTGGTCCGTTACTCGATGAACGCCCGAAAAAACTCATTATCGCCAACCGCACGCCGGAAAAAGCCAGGACGCTCGCGGCGCAATTTCTCTCGGAAAGATTTCTTCCGGAAAAGGCACTCTCGGAACTCTCGCAAAAGGACATTCAAAAAGTTTCAATAAAAGGCTGCGGTCTCGATGAAATCGGCTCGGAATCTTTCGATCTGATTGTCAATGCCACTTCCGCAAGTCTCGAAGGAAGAATACCACCCCTACCGGATACCGTTTTGCGCGCTGGCGGGTCGTGTTACGACCTCATGTATGATGTCAATCGACCCACCGCCTTTGTTTCATGGGGAAAGCAACACGGAGCTTCCCGATCCGTGGATGGCTTGGGCATGCTCGTGGAACAGGCCGCTGAATCGTTTTATTACTGGCGGAAGGTGCGTCCGGATACAAAACCCGTGATTGCCGCCTTGCGTAATGCCCAGAGTCTCATGCGAAACCATGATTATCCATCGGCTCGGTATGGCCGAATCATTTCGAGAAGCAAGATCATCAACGTGGCGAGGTAATTGCATAAAACTCCGCACGAACAGCATAAATACATGAACAACACCGTCTACTTCGCCCATGGACAGGAAACCGGTCCCTGGGGAACGAAGATCCGATATCTTGCCGAGATTGCGCGACGTCGGGGCTTCCACGTCGAGAGCCCCGATTACGCCGACATCCCGGACCCCGATGCTCGGGTGCGCAGGTTGCTCGAATTGGCGACCCGGGACCCGGCCACCGAAAACAAGGGGAACCTGGTATTGGTCGGGTCGAGCGCCGGCGGATACGTATCGGCCGTCGCATCGGAATCCCTGAATCCCGACGGATTGTTTCTGATGGCTCCCGCCGTTTTTCTCAGCGGCTTCGGTGCGCGAAATCCCCAACCAAGGGCTGCTCACCGCTGGGTGGTGCATGGCTGGAACGACGAAACCGTCCCGGCGCAGGGCGTGATGCATTTTGCGCGGCAACACAAAATGCAGTTGCACATGCTCGATGATGAACACCGCTTGGCCGAGGCCCTTCCTACCGTGGGGGCGTTATTCGAATTATTTCTCGAGCCGCTTACCGCAATCGCCTGATACGCCATTGCCTGCTCCTTGACCCATCGAGACCGCTCCTCCGTCCCCGACGACCAACCAACGCGCCACCGCGCCTTGGACCCCACCTGTTCCTTCATCGTCCAGGCCCCGGCCGGCTCCGGCAAGACCGGTCTGCTGATCCAGCGTTATCTTACCCTGCTCGCCAGTGTCGATCACCCGGAAGAGGTCGTCGCCGTCACCTTCACGCGCAAGGCCGCCGGGGAAATGCGCGAACGCATCCTCATGGCCCTGGCGGACGCCGAGGCGCGGGACCGGGAAGAAACGGCGGAAGGACCCGACAATAACACATCGCTTTCACAAGAAGAAACAGCCGAAGAACATCGCCCCGCGCGGCACCCCTTCCAGCGCGGCACCCGAGCGCTGGCAAGGAAAGTCCTGGCCCGAGACGCGGCCCGGGGGTGGGACATCCGCGCCTACCCGGCCAGACTCCGGATCCGGACCATCGACGCCCTGTGCGCCGCCATCGTCCGCATGGCCCCCTGGCGCAGTCGCCTGGGCGGCGAGGCCCGCACCGTGGAAGACGCGGAATCCCTCTACCGGGAGGCGGCGCGCGAGCTCCTGGAAATACTCGACCACCCGGGCCCCTGGGCCGACGCCCTAGCCCGTGTCCTGGATTTTCTGGACAACGATCTCACGCGCTTCGAGACGGGCCTAGTCCGCATGCTGGCCCGGCGCGACCAGTGGCTACGTCATCTTGTCCAGGAAGGCGATCCGGCCGAGGAGGCCCCCGCCGACCGTCGCCGGCGGATCGGGGCGGCTTTCGAAATCGCCGTGGCGGAGGCGCTGGCGCGGCCGCAGGCCAGCGTCCCGGCCTCCCTGGCCGGGACCATCGTGGCCGTTGCCGACCATGCGGGTCGCTACCTTTCCGCCATCGATCCCGATTCCCCCATCGCCGTCCTGGCCGGGCTGGACGCCCTGCCCGGAGACGAGATGGCGGCGTTACCCCTGTGGCGGGGCATGGCGGCGCTGCTGCTGACCCAGGAGGGGAAGTGGCGTTCCCGGCATACCCGCAAGGAGGGCTTCCCGCCGGCCCGTGAGGCCAAGACGGCGCCGGACATGAAAAAGACGCTGGCGGGACTGATGTCGGATCTATCCCAGGCGGAGACCTTTCGCCACCAGCTCCACGCGGTTCGGGAATTACCCACGGCCCTCCATGACGATCGGCAGTGGGCGGTGTTGGACGCCCTGATGACGGTCTTGCGGCTGGCCGCGGCCACCCTCCGGCTGGTGTTCGCCCGGCAGGGGGTGGTGGACTTCATCGAGGTGGCCCACGGGGCGTTGGCGGCGCTGGGGGATGATGAGGCCCCGACCGATCTGGCCCTGTGTCTGGATTACCGGATCCGTCACCTGCTGGTGGATGAATTCCAGGATACCGCCCAGGCCCAGGTCCGCCTGTTCACCCGGCTCACGGCGGGGTGGCAGCCGGGCGATGGCCGCACCCTGTTCCTGGTGGGGGACCCGATGCAATCCATCTACCGATTCCGGGAGGCGGACGTGGCCTTGTACCTGCACGCCAGACGGTTCGGCATCGGCGATATCCCCCTGGAACCCCTGACCCTCACCGCCAACTTCCGTTCCGAGCCCCCCATCGTCGACTGGATCAACCGGACCTTCCCATTGGTGTTTCCGGACACGGACGACGTGGCCGCCGGCGCCGTGTCCTTCAGCCCTTCCTCCGCCGCGCCCCGGACTACCGGCAACGACGCGCCGGCGTTACCGGAAGAGACAATGGCAGGACGCTGCCGTGGCCGGCACGGGGTCTGTATCCACCCATACCGACAGGGGGAAGACCGGCAGGAAGCCGACCGGGTGGTCGCCCTGATCCGGGCGGCCAGGGAAGAAGACCCCACCGGCACCATCGCCCTCATCGTCCGTGCCCGCACCCACCTGGACGCCATCCTCCCCCGCCTGGACGCCCAGCGCATTCCATACCGGGGCGTGGAGCTCTCGCCCCTGATCCATCGACCGGTGGTCCGGGACCTGCTGGCCCTCACCCGCGCCCTGTTGCACCCCGGCGATCGGATCGCCTGGCTCGCGGTATTGCGGGCGCCCTGGTGCGGCCTGACCCTGGGGGACCTCCACGCGCTGGCGGCGGGGGACCACGAGGCCCCCATCCTGGAACGGCTGCGGGCCGTTTTGGATGCAAATTCGAATACAAGCGGCGAGCCTGCCCCAGGGCCGGACGGGACACCACCGGTTCACGCCCCGCTCTCCGCCGATGGGCGGGGGCGTCTGGAGCGGGTCTTCCGGGTGCTGGATAACGCGGTCCGGCAGAGGGCGCGCCGATCCCTCCGAACCGTGGTGGAGACCGCGTGGCTGGCGCTCGGGGGCGCGGCGTGCCTCACCACCCCGCCATCCCGGCGGGGATACGCCATTCCCACAAAGGCCGGACCGGGACCGGACGCCGGGGAGGACGAAAATACCGGTGAGACCGATGACCGGTCGGATGCGATGACATTCCTTGCCCTGCTGGAAGAACTGGAGGCCGAGGCCGAACCCATGGACGGACATCGGGTCGCGGAGAAGATCTCGCGACGGTACGCCACCTCCGGCCCGGACCCAGGGCAGGTGGAGATCATGACCATCCACAAGGCAAAGGGCCTGGAGTTCGACACCGTCATCGTCCCCGGGCTCGGGCGCGCGGCCCGGCCCGTGGAGAACCCCCTGCTCGCCTGGGCGGAGCGGCCGGGCACCGGGGGCGAGGCCCATCCCATGCTGGCGACCATGGCGGGACCGGGGGAGGCGGACAGCCCCACCTACCGCTACCTGTGCGCCCTGGAGGCGGAGAAGGCCCGGCACGAGACGGCCCGCCTGCTCTACGTGGCCACCACCAGGGCGCGCAAGCGCCTGCACCTGCTGGGCCAGGCGCGCGTTTCCGAGAAGACCGGTCAAGTGCGGACGCCCCATGCCGGGACCCTGCTGGCCCACCTCTGGCCCGCCGTGTCGTCCCGGTTCACCGATGCCGGCGCCCAAAACGGCGATGAAGCACCCACGGTCACCGAGGCCTTCGCTTCCGACCCCGTCGTGCGCGGCACACTCTGGCGTCTGCCGGCGGACTGGCAACCGCCCCAACCGCCCACGCCCCCGCGCTGGTCTTCCGATCACCTTTCGGACGCCGCCTCGCCCCCCGCCGAACCCATAGAATTCCAATGGGCGGGCCATGTGGCCAGAAGCGTGGGCACGGTCATCCACCAAGCGCTGCGGTATCTGGCGGAATCCGGGCGCTGTCCGGGGGAAGGGGGCAAGGCGGACGACGCCACGGTCGACCCCACGAACGACCCCTTGCCCTGGCTACAGGGCAAGCGGGCCGCCTGGCGGGCGGCGTTGGTGGGATTGGGGGTCTCGGAAGCGGCCCTGGAGCCCGCCGTGGCGCGGGTTATGGCGGCCATGGGGCGCGTCATGGCCGACCCCCGCTGGCGTTGGATCACCGACCCGACCCATACCGACGCCCGCAATGAATACCCGCTCACCGGCGTCGTGACGGGGCGTCTGGTGAGCGGGGTCATCGACCGGACCTTCGTGGACGGGGCGGGCGTCCGCTGGATCATCGATTACAAGACCGGGACCCACGAAGGCGGGGATCCGGACCGGTTTCTGGATCGGGAACAAACGCGCTACCGGGCCCAGTTGGAACGCTACGCCGCTCTGCTGGCGGGGGAGGCCTCGCGCCCCATCCGGGCGGGGCTGTATTTCCCGCTGCTGGGGGGCTGGCGGACGTGGCGGGTTGTTCGACGACCGTATTTCGGGCTTTCGGCAAATGGGTAGGCCGCCGAAAGAACGCAAGGGAACGCGGGTGAAAAATAGGGGAACGATAAGGAGCGGAGGGGCATCATGAGAGGGGTCCTTCCAAGCGGGGATTGGGTTCCACCATGCCCTCGGGCGCGCCAATCAGCCTCTCGGCCCGGGTCCGGAAGGCCGATGAATCCAACCCGATAAAGTGCCATGCACAGTCGATATACTTTTAACGTCAGGATTTCGAACTTTCCTTGGAACAAGCGCCGAGAGTATCTGTGTCTATAACACATTTACTGATAAGAGTTATCTCGGATGCAATCCGGCGTTTCGGCTGTTTTGGAAATTAAACAAATAGCCCATGCGAAGTGTAAGTTGAAAAAGAGAGGCCTTATTCACCATGCGAATTTTACTGAGCAACGACGACGGTTATCTCGCCCCCGGCCTGGTCTGCCTGGCCGAGGAGTTATCTTCCATTGCCGAGATCACGGTGGTGGCCCCGGATCGCAATCGCAGCGGGGCCAGCAACTCGCTGACGATTCACTGCCCCATCCGGGCCACTCGCGCCGCCAATGGCTTTATCTACGTGGACGGCACGCCCACGGACTGCGTGCATCTGGCCATCACGGCCTTGATGGCGGAACCGGCGGATATCGTCGTCTCGGGCATCAACGCGGGGTTCAACCTTGGCGATGTCTTGTTGTATTCGGGGACGGTGGCCGCGGCCATGGAAGGGCGCTCCCTCGGTCTTCCGGCCATTGCGGTCTCCCTGGAGGGGCGGGAACCCGTGCATTACCCGACCGCGGCCCGGGTGGTTCGCTCCATGTTGGCCCATATGATGGATGACAATTTGAGCGCGGTGTTGCCGGCCAACACCCTTTTGAATGTGAACGTGCCGGATGTCGCTTATGAGGATTTGCAGGGATTCGAGGTCACGCGTCTCAGCCACGAACATAAGGCGGAGGGCGCCACCGTCGGCGCCACCCCATCGGGAGAGACCATCTACTGGGTGGGACCGGCCGCGGGCCCGGAACACGACGCGGGTCCCGGCACGGATTTCTTCGCGGTCCGGCGGAAAAAGGTCTCCATCACGCCGATTCGGGTGGAGTTGACGAGTCGATCCGCGTTGGAACCCCTGTCCACGTGGGCCAAGGGCATCAGGTGGGATTGATGTTAGTTTGCCGGAGTGGAACCGATGAATCCGGCGGCGGCCCGACGCCCCGGGGCCGCGCGGGGACTACCCGATAACAGGGGCCGGGCATTGGCGGCCACGGTATCGGATGCCTCGGAAGCCATGGCCGCACGGTATCCGGCCATCGCGGATATTTCGGAAGCCATCGCTGCCGGACGTCCGGCCATGGCGGATATTCGGGAAGAGATGGCTTCCGGATATCCCGCCATGGCGGATTCTTCGGAAGCCATGGCGGTCAACTATTCCGCCATGGCGGATGGTCCGTCCGCCATGGCTGGAGAGGTTTCTCCCATGGCGGATCGGTTTCCAGCGGTGGCGGAAGGTTTGTCCGCCATGGCGGGGGAGGCTTCCGTTGTCGAAGAAGCCTCGTCCGACTTCGGGCCATTGGGGCCGAGGTCCCATGGATTCACCCCACCGGGCAGGGGGGCCGCCCATCTCTTGCCCGGCTTCGGGCAGGGAAATCCCCCAAGGAATCCTCACCAATAGGCCAACAGGCGCCCGCCTTCTTCCTTGGCATCGAAACGCTTCAAGGGATGGTCGCCCTTTTCGATGCATTCGCCGGTGGCGATGTCGAAGGTCCAGCCGTGTTTGGGACAGGTGAGCTTCAGGCCCTTGGCCGCCAGATGGGGGATGTTGGTGACCTGGTGCGGGCAGCGGCTGTCGTAGACGCGGATCTCCCCGCCCTGGGCGCGGTACACGAACACGTGGCGGCCCTCGCATTCCCGGTAGTCCACCTCGCCGGCTTGGATGTCGGCGACGGCCATGACGTCATGCCAGCGTTGTTCGCCTTGGAGGTTTTCCGGGCGAAATTCCGGGATGTCCATGTCCAGGATGATGTCCACGGCCCAGGTGATCTTGGTGAGCCCCAAGACGGGGAAGGCCATGAGGAGGGCGTCCAGGACCTCGTGGGGGGTGGCGCCATTGCGAAGCGCCCGGGAGAGGTATTGGCGAAACCCCCGGTCGGTCTGGGTCGCGACCTTGGTGATGACGGAGATGAGATCCCGGGAACGGGTGTCCAGATGCGTACCGGCTTCCTTTAGGAAGGCGAAATAGGGTTTAATGGCGTCGGGTTTTGCCTGGAGAAGATAATTGAGTGCGTCGCTCATGGATAGGTCCTTATAAATGTCGACGATTCTAATGATAAAGCGCGGGATGACGGGGGATTCCCGGACACGCGCCAGGATAATGAAAGGATTGGGTTCGGGAAACAGTACCTTGAGCGCCTATCGGTGTCAATCGCGGGCCTTTTTCAACCAACTCCGGGGTTATCGTTTATGAGTATCGATCCGCTTTTCACCCAAGAGGAACGGGACGCCGTCTATAAGGTGATTGAGGCGCGCAGGGATATTCGCCACTTCCTCCCGGACCGAACGATCCCGCCGGAAACGTTGGAACGGATCCTGCGCGCGACCCACCAGGGGCCCTCGGTGGGGTTGATGCAACCCTGGCGCATCATCCGGATCCACGATCCGGAACTGCGAGGCCGGCTGAAGGCGGAGGTGGAACGGGAACGGCTGGCCACGGCCGAGGCCCTGGATGCGCGGCGGGCGGCATTCCTGAAACTGAAGGTGGAAGGCATCGAGGAATGCGCGGAGCTCTTGGTGATGGTGATGGCCCCGGACGACGGCACCGTGCTGGGCCGGCGCACCCTGCCCCGGGAGATGGCCATCTCTTCCTGCGCCTGCGCCATCCAGAATATGTGGCTCGCCGCGAGGGCGGAGAATCTGGGGTTGGGGTGGGTCTCTTTTTTCGACCCGGAGGTGGTGAACAGGCTGCTTAGATGTCCCGATATGGCCGAACCCCTGGGGATCCTGTGCCTGGGGCCGGTGGAGGAGTTTCCCCCCGCGCCGCTCATGGCCCTTTCGGGTTGGCGGGCGGGGAAGTCCCTGAGCGCCATCCTCTATCACGATTATTATGGGGAGGAACCGGCCCGTCCGGTGGGGTGTTAGCTCGCCACCTATCCATGGGAACGCCGGGAGATGGGTGCCGAAACATGGACGATAGACCACCCACGAGAACCGGCATCGACAGGATCCCGGCGGCCTTTTTCCATTCCCCGGATGGTTTGCGTTCTGCCCCAATCCCGGATGGGGCGATCACCCCCTCCTGACTGAACCCCCGACAATGAGTCATCCCTTCTTCCAAAGGCCCATCATCAATTCCCCTTACAAGCCCCCGAATCGGCACTGGGAACCCGATGATCGAGGCCAACCCACCGGGCAAATCCTGGAGGGCCGCCGACCGGCCGATTTCATCACCCCCGTTCCCAAGCCAAAGAAGCAAAAAGGCTCGTCGGAACAACAGACATCGCTCCCATTCCACGAAGGCAAAGGCCTTTCCACCGAAACGCAACGATACGATCACGGAACCATCATCGGCGGCGTTCGCCAAGAGCTGGACACCTGGCGACGTCTGCCGACTCGAAACTGGCGGGTCACCCCGGAAACCGCCCGGCTGCTGCAACACTGGCGCGCCCACGAATTCAACCATATTCGTCCCTTCTTCTGCCAGATAGAGGCCACCGAGACCGCCATCTGGCTCACCGAGGTGGCCCCAACCCTGGGCAAGGCCGGGAAACGATTCACGGACTACCTGGAAGAGGCCAACCTCGACGCCAATCCGGGGCTCACGCGCCTGGCCCTCAAGATGGCCACCGGCGCCGGCAAGACCACCGTCATGGCCATGCTGATTGCCTGGCAGACCATCAATGCCGTCCGGCATCCCCGAAACAAGCGGTTCACCCGGGGCTCCCTGGTGGTCACCCCCGGCATCACCATCCGGGATCGCCTCCGGGTATTGCAGCCCAATGACCCGAACAGCTATTACCAAAGTCGCGAATTGGTCCCCCCCGACCTGCTCCCGGACCTGGAGCGGGCCAGGATCGTCATCACCAACTACCACGCCCTGAAACGGCGGGAGCGCCTGGAGGTCTCCCGTGGCACGCACGCCCTTATCCAGGGACGGCGGGGCGAACCCATGGATACCCTGGAGACCGAAGGGCAGATGCTCCAGCGCGTCATGGCCGATCTCATGGGAATGAAAAACATCCTGGCCATCAACGACGAGGCCCATCATTGCTACCGGGAAAAACCCGGCGACGACGAGGAAGGTCCCCTCCAGGGCGAGGACAGGAAAGAGGCCGAGAAGAACCGGGAGGCCGCCCGGCTCTGGATCTCGGGGCTGGAAATGGTGGCAAGGACGATCGGCATCGCGCGGGTCCTGGATCTGTCCGCGACACCCTTCTTCTTGCGCGGCTCCGGTTACGCGGAAGGCACGCTCTTCCCCTGGACCTTGAGCGACTTCTCCCTCATGGACACCATCGAGTGCGGCATCGTCAAGCTCCCCCGTGTGCCGGTGGTGGACAACGTCCCCGGCGCCGACATACCCAAATTCCGCAATCTCTGGGAACACATCGGCAAGAAAATGCCCAAAAAGGGCCGGGGAAAAGTCGGCGCCCAGGACCCCTTGAGCCTACCCACGGAACTCCAAAGCGCCCTGGAGGCCCTGTACGGGCATTACGCCGAAACCTTTGCCCGCTGGGAAGAAGCCCATATCCCCGTTCCCCCTTGCTTCATCATCGTCTGCAACAACACCGCCACCTCCAAACTGGCCTATGACTACATCGCAGGTTTCCGGCGCGAAGATGATTCCTTCGAGAACGGACGCCTGCCCCTCTTTCGCAATTTCGATGAGGAGGGCAACCGCCTCCCGCGCCCCAGGACCCTGCTCATCGACAGCGAGCAACTGGAATCCGGCGAGGGCCTGGATAAGGACTTTCGGACGCTGGCCAGCGATGAGATCGAGCAATTCCGCCGGGAGATATTCCAACGGGGCGGGAGGCAGGCCGACGAGTTGCGCGCGGGGAAGGCCATGGACGACGTCACCTTGCTCCGGGAGGTCATGAACACCGTGGGCAAACCCGGCCGCCTGGGGGATTCCATCCGCTGCGTGGTGTCGGTCTCCATGCTCACCGAGGGTTGGGACGCCAACACCGTCACCCACGTACTGGGGGTACGCGCCTTCGGGACCCAGTTATTGTGTGAGCAGGTCATCGGTCGGGCGCTGCGGCGCCAGTCCTATGACCTGAACGAAGAAGGGGTGTTTGACGTAGAATATGCCGACGTTTTCGGCATCCCCTTCGACTTTACCGCCAAACCCGAGCCCGCCCTTCCCAAGCCCCCCCGCCCCACCATCCGGGTCCGGGCCGTGCACCCGGAGCGGGACCACTTGGCGATCCGTTTCCCCCGTGTCCTCGGATATCGGGTAGACCCGCCCAAAGAGCGCATCCGCGCGGCGTTCACGGCGGACTCGATCCTGGAACTCACCCCGGATCTGGTGGGTCCCACCATCACCGAAAACATCGGGATCATCGGCGAGGGTGTGGAACTGGGGGCAAAGGACACCGAAAACACCCGCCGGGCGACGCTGGCCTTTCATCTGGCCAAACGATTCCTGGAGACCCGATGGCGCGATCCGGACCAGGGTCCCAAATGGCATCTGTTCGGACAGATCAAACAGATCAGCGAAAATTGGTTGGATGCGTGTCTGACATGCCGGGGCAATACCCACATCGGGCAACTGCTCTATCAGGAATTGGCGGATATGGCCTGCGCTCGAATCGAGGCCGCCATTTCGGGATCGGAAAGCGAAGAGGCACGGCCCGTCCAGGTGGTGCCGGACCCCTACAACCCCAGCGGCTCCACCCATCATGTGGACTTCACCACCACCAAAACCAGCCGCTACCGCACCGATCCCCGGTGCTGCCACATCGATTGGGTCATCACCGACAGCGATTGGGAGGCCGAATTCTGCCGGGTGGCCGAGCGTCACCCACGCGTATTGGCCTACGTCAAAAACCACAATCTCGGCTTCGAGGTCCCCTATCGGCAAGGTTCGAGCAACCGCCTCTACCGCCCGGATTTCATTGTCCTGGTGGACGACGGCCACGGCGAGGGCGACCCTCTGCATCTGGTGGTGGAGATCAAGGGCTACCGGGGCGAGGACGCCAGGGACAAAAAGCTCGCCATGGAAAGCTATTGGATACCGAGCGTCAACCGGCATGGCGGTTACGGGCGCTGGGGGTTTGTCGAGTTTACCGAGGCGTATGCTATGCAGGATAATTTTGAGGCGGTGGTCGGCTCGTGAATTGGTGGAGAGGTTCATCCCGTGTAGGTGGGGGTCGCGCATGGACAATTTCAGCTAAGGCGCCCAACAGAAAATAATATACCCAAATCGCGGATGATTTTTGTTCGGATTCAAGGCGCAATGACGGGCGCATAGTGGACTATGTAACCGTCATTGCAACGCAGAAGCCGGACAAAAAGACCCGCAAGGTGGGTATGTTATTTTTTGTTGGGCGCCTAATTACCCATATTGGCGGATAAAAACTTCGAGAAGTCATCTTCAATGAGCAAAGATCTGACGAATTCAGCGGTAGAGCGACAGAACATTCTCAACAATCCGTATGCGCTCACGGAAATCGAAAAGGCGGCAGGTGTCCGTGGCATTCCATTCGAGGGCAAAACCGTGCTGCTCAAGGAACAAGTGGCGACGTTTTTCGAGGTCACGCTGCGTACGGTGGAAAAGTATCTGGAACAAAATTTCGAGGAACTGGTCCGAAACGGGTATGAGGTAATCTCTGGTAACAGATTGAAAAATCTTAGATTTGCGATTCAGGATATGTATGATCCCGAAACGAATTTCGGGATCATCGGAAAAACCGCTCGGATTGGGGTATTGGACTTTCGCGCATTTCTGAATCTCGCGATGTTGATGAAAGAATCCGATCGCGCCAGTCTCTTGCGAAAAGCCATTCTGGACATCGTCATCGACACCATCAACCGGCGTACAGGTGGCGGTACAAAATACATCAACCAACACGACGAAGATTTTATCCAGTCGGCATTCATCGAGGAAGACTACCGCAAACAATTCACCAGCGCGCTGAGCAATTGCGTGGACATGGGAAATTTCAAATACGCGATCTACACCAACAAAATCTACGTCAGTATCTTCCGCGAGAAGGCTCATGAATATCGCCGGGTGCTGCGATTGGATAAGGGCGCTCGTGTCCGCGACACCTTTTATGCGGAAGTGCTCGATATTATTGCCGCCTATGAAAGCGGTTTCGCAGACATCCTTTCCCGAACTTGCGAGAAAAAGGGGCGAAAGCTCACTTCGTGGGAAGTGGACACACTGTTTTCCGATTTTGAAGCACAAGCCCACTGGAAACCACTGGTTGAAAAGGCGCGCAACAAAATGGCCAGTCGCGATTTGGCCTTTCGCGACGCATTGCATCTCCAACTCCAGGAATACGTCACCCCATTGCAGCGTGAAGACTTCGAGCGATTCCTCGGCGAGAAAAGCAAAGAACTGGCCGAACGTTTGGAGGAAGCCAAGGATGTGATGAAGCGACTGAAGGAACGCCAATAAACTAGCGAGGCTGTGCCTCAGACCTTTGATACATGATGAGCCTGCGTTAGTAAACCGCTCTTAAAACTTGATCTGTTTGTAAAGCCGAGCGGGAAATAAACAAAATAATGGCCTGGGTGTATTTGACATTGATACAGGCGATTGAAACCCACGAGAAAACGGTGGATGTCAGTGGCGGCGGTTCGGTTGGTCTCCTTGATACCGGCAAGCTCGATGCCGTACTCGAACACATTCAAAATGATGATTACTACCCGACGTTCGACGCCAAACTCACCCACTTGTTTTTCTGCGCCTGTAAGTTCCACTGCTTCGAAGACGGCAACAAGCGGATCGCTATCACGCTTTGCGCGCAAATGTTGCTTCTGAACGGTTATTTGCGAAGCGTTGGAGGATTCATTCGGAAGTCAGAAAACATCAGCTACCATGTGGCCGCCGGTAAAATCACCAAAGAATTGCTTGGCGAGTGGATTAGTGCCGTGCTCTGCGGCAAGGAAGACGATGAAGCCCTTACGTTCAAAATATATCGCGCAATTGCTGGAACAAACGATGAACGAAGCCAAAATCCGCACCGAACATAAGGAAAGTCGACCCATGGAAAAAATGGACACCATCATCAAGGCCATCCCCCTGGACGATTACCGGATCGAAATACTCGCCGAGAGCGGTGTTGCCGGTATCTTCGACGTGAAACCCTATCTGAGTGACAGCGCCTTCCACGAACTGCGCAACGAATCCTATTTCCATACCGTGCGCCTCTCCCATGGCGGGATTGCCTGGCCCCACGAGCAGGATTTCAGCGCCGACAGGATCATTTGGGATATACAAAATCCCAAGCCGATGATCGACAAGGCATGAACAGCTAAACTCGCTTATACAAAGATTTCCGGATTTCCGATACGAGACAACCAACATGCAAGCGACCATCGAACTCGACAACCGGCTCATCGAGCGGGCCGGACTCATCACCGGCATAAAAGAACAAACCGCCCTCGTTCGGGCGGGCCTCGAGGCGCTCATTGAGCGCGGGAATACACAGGGGGATGCTTCGACCGCTGGCGTCGGCGACCGGCAGACCGAATACACAAGCGAGGACAAACCCATTCAACTGTGCACGGAAGCCGAAAAACGGCAGAGGATTCAGGCGCTGCTTGATTTTGCCGCCCGTGAAGGCTTCCCGGTGGAAAAACTGGATATCCCTTCCCGGGAAGAGCGCAATGTTAGGAGCCTGTCGGATTTAGGATGATTCTGCTGCGGAAAAGCGGATATCGGCCAAAATTCGCGCAAATTTTCGTTGGCTCTTGTTGGATTCCAGGTTGATATTCTACGACTGCGACTATGGCGGTTTTTGCCGATTCTTTGCCCCGAAGGGGCTGTGTAACATAGCCCAGGGTTGTCGCGAAGCGACTACCCTGGGTAAGCGGTCCCCCACACAACACAACCCCAACGGGGTTGCGTAGGAAGAAAGGTTTCCCCAAAACAACGACGCAACTCCATCATGACGCAACCCCGTTGGGGTTGAACCGGGGCCACCGGATACCCAGGGTAGCGGCTGCGCCGCAACCCTGGGCTTCGCATACGTAGCCCCTTCGGGGCATGGAACAACGGATCTTTCAAACGGAGCCACTGCCTGAAAATATCCACCCGGGAAAATACCAACCTGGAATTCAACAAGAGCCTTTGCTCTTGTTCCCAAGCTGGAGCTTGGGAACAAGAGAAGAAATACCATCCGGAAGTCCATCAGGTAACGTTGTGCCTGGAAAAGATTCAGGAGATTGCCGAAGTCCGCTTATTGAACGAGACTCTGACCTTCCGGGCCCTGGATCTCTTCGGGCGCCATAAGCTCTCCTTCTACGACAGCCTGATCATTGCCGCCGCCCTCGATGCCGGATGCCGGACCCTGTATACCGAGGACCTGCAACACGGTCAGCTGATCGGGGAATTGACCATCGGAAATCCGTTCCGTGGGGTTTCAAGGGCCGTGGGGCCGTAGGTTGGGGGGCAAGGAACGAACCCCAACGTAACCACTTCCAAACCCCCTGTGTTGGGGTTCGCAAGCGCACCCCAACCTACGGGCTCATTTGCAAAGCCGAGCGGAAAAATAAATAAATTAACGACACCAGGAGACCCGGCGGCGGGCAACGGCATCCCATGGCAAAGAACAAAACCGGCGGCAAATCCATCCAAACCCTCACCCACGACGAGGCAAAACGCAAAAATCTCCCCAGCGCCGAGTACGAATCCCTCATGCGCCGGGAAGAAGCGGCCCCGCCGGAGATTCACTACCCCCGGGGCGTTGCGGGACTGGAAGCGGAAAAGGCCGCCCGCGACCCGGATCTGGACCCGCAGATCGTCTGGCGCGGCAAGGAGGCCCAGGACGAAACCGATCTGGTGGTCCCGGCCCCGCCCCTCTATATCCAGGAAAAGGTCCACCCCAAGGCCCTCATCGACGATCTCAAGCGCGTCACCGACGCCGAACGCCGGGCCAATGACCCGCAGTTCGACATGTTCGCCGACTTCAACGGCCTCCCCTCCGAGGCCGCCCGCACCGAGTTCTACCGCCACGACGCCAACTGGTCCAACCGGATGATCCTGGGCGACAGCCTCCAGGTCATGTGTTCGCTGGCCGAGCGCGAGGGCCTGCGGGGCAAGGTCCAGTGCATCTATCTCGATCCCCCCTACGGCATCCGGTTCAATTCCAACTTCCAGTGGTCCACCACCAGCCGGGACGTGAAAGACGGCAAGCGCGAACACATCACCCGGGAACCGGAACAGGTCAAGGCCTTCCGGGATACCTGGCGCGACGGCATCCATTCCTATTTGTATTATCTGCGGGACCGGCTGATCGTGGCGCGGGATCTCTTGACGGAGTCGGGATCGATCTTCGTGCAGATCGGGGATGAGAACGTGCACCGGGTGCGGATGGTGATGGATGAGGTGTTTGGGGAGGGGAATTTTGTTGTGCAAATTACATTCCAAAAAACAGGTGGTATCGAAGGAAACTTCCTCTCAAATACGATTGATTATGTACTTTGGTACGCAAAGAGCCGCGAACACGCAAAATATCGCCGGTTACTCTTACCAAGACGCACGGGACACACCTCACTTGATCGTTACGACCAATACCAAGACTCAGAGTTTTTGGTTCGTGCATTAACGAAAGATGAAAAAATAGATGATTCAAAACTAGATCTTGTAAAGCGTTATCAGCTTTTCCCTCTCTATTCCGATGGGGAAAGTGAGAATGCAAGTCGAGAATTTATATATCAGGGTCAAATTTTCAGCATACGACGCGGAACACATTGGAAAACCGCACCAAATGGGCTTAGTCATCTTGCTTATGCCAATAGAATTGAGTGCGCAAAAAATACAATACGCTACAAGAGATTTGTCGGCGATGTTCCAATGTTACCTTTAACGGACCGTTGGGAGTCCACGCAAATAGGAACAGAACGGATATACGTAGTTCAAACTGCCTCTGAGACTATTAAAAGATGCCTCCTCATGTGCACCGACCCCGGCGATCTCGTTCTCGACCCCACCTGCGGCTCCGGCACCACCGCTTATGTTGCCGAGCAGTGGGGGCGGCGCTGGATCACCTGTGACACCTCCCGGGTGGCCCTGGCGCTGGCCCGGGCGCGCATCATGGGGGCGCGCTATCCCTATTATCTGCTGGCCGACTCCCCCGAGGGGCTGAAAAAGCAAATGGACCTGGGCCATCGGCCCCTGGTCCCTATCGGGGACCGGCCCAAAACCGGCGGCGATATCCGCCAGGGCTTCGTCTATGAGCGTGTGCCCCACATCACCCTCAAGGCCATCGCCAACAATACCGAGATCGACACACTCTGGGAAAAATACCAGCCCACCGTGTTGGCAATCCTGGAGGCGCTCAACGGCGCGCTCCGGGGCCACAAGCAACCCTTGACCGTCACCACCGGCGGGCGGGCCGGGCAGACGATCCCTTTCGATGCCCCGGCGGGCGAGACCGTCAAACTCCCCAGCGGCGAAGAGATCCCGGCCCATGAATTATTGGAATGGGAGGTCCCCCGGGAGGCGCCCAACCATTGGCCCAAGACCGCCAAAGGACCGCTGACGAATTTTTGGGAGGCCCGCATGGACCGGCAACGGGCCATGGACAAAAGCATCGCCGGGCGCGCCGATTTCGAGTCCCTCTACGACAAACCCTTCGAGGACAAGGGCGTCGCGCGGGTGGCCGGGCCCTTCACGGTGGAAAGCCTCTCGCCCCATCGGGTCATGGGCGTGGACCAGGGCCGCGCGCCCGAGCCGCCCACAGCGGTAGAGGCGGACGGCGGGCAAGCCGCGGATTCCGTCATCATCACCGACGGCAAGGAATGGGGGTTCGTCCACATGGTCATGGAAAACCTCAAGACCGCCGGCGTCCAGCAGGCCAGCAAGGACGACAGGATCACCTTCACCGCCATCACCGGCTGGCCGGGGTACTACGTCCGCGCCGAGGGCAGATACCGGGAAGGGGGGGATGAAGACGATGGCGGGACGGGGCCGGAAAAACGCGCCGGGATCTTCATCGGCCCGGAGTTCGGCACCGTCTCCCGGAGCGATCTGGTGGCGGCGAGCCGGGAGGCCCTGGATTCCGGGTTCGAGGTGCTCATCGCCTGCGCCTTCAACTTCGACGCCCAATCCGCCGAATTCACGAAACTCGGTCCCGTGCCGATACTCAAAGCCCGCATGAATGCGGATCTCCACATGGCGGGCGATCTCAAGAACACCGGACAAGGGAACCTCTTCGTGGTCTTCGGCGAACCGGACGTCACCGTCCTCGAGGCCGGAAACGACACCGGGGATGATGCCAAAAACCACCAAATCCGCGTCAAGGTAAACGGCGTCGACGTGTTCCATCCCCGGACGGGCGAGGTCCGCGCCGACGGCCCGGAGGGGATCGCCTGCTGGTTCGTGGATACCGATTACGACGAAGAGAGCTTCTTCGTGCGCCAGGCCTATTTCCTCGGCGCCGGCGACCCCTACAAGGCGCTCAAGACGACGCTGAAGGCCGAGATCAGTGATGCGGCCTGGGCGAGCCTTTATGGCGATACCTCCCGGGCGTTCCCGAGGCCGAAATCCGGGCGGGTGGCGGTGAAGGTGATCAATCACCTGGGGGACGAGGTGATGAAGGTGCTGAGGGTGAATCGATAATGATAAAAATTACCGCCAGCCGTATATCCGGCTATTCGACCCGGTCCCGGGGCGCCTGTGGGAGACGCCGACGGGAATACGGCGTGTCTGAAGGCGCCAAGACAAAATGACCATCCACTTGCTGACAATAGGGCTCGGCGGCTTTCTCGGGGCCATCGGTCGGTATCTGATCTTCATGGCCGACCGACACCTTTTTCACCACCACTTTCCATTCGGCACACTGTTCGTGAACCTGACCGGCAGCCTGCTCATCGGCCTTGCCCTGGGGCTCGGCGTCAAATACGACATCCTGAGCCGGGGTTCACCGGGATATTACCTGTTCGTCACCGGTTTTCTCGGGGCCTTCACGACATTCTCCACCTTCAGTCAGGATAATCTCATCCTCCTGATGGACAAGCACTACGGGTCGTTCACGGCCAACATTCTGCTCAACGTGGTCCTGGGCATTGCCCTGGCGGCGTTGGGATATTTTCTTGTCCATAAATAGACTTCATGATTCCGGGCCCGAAAATCATTCAGCCGCGAAATCGAAATCCTCCCGCATCTCCCGGGCCTCTTCCTTGAAACCTTCATCCCCCTCCCGAAGACTCGGCAGGGCGATGGCCCGCTCGAGAGCGGCGCGCATGAGCGCCTTTTTGCCCATGAACCGGTAGGTGCGGGCCAGCTCGAGATGGTGCCGGATTTCATCCGGCGCTATTTCGATGGCCCTTCGGAACATGGCCACCGATGTCTCGTTCGAGCCCGGCGGCGCGCCCCCATAAATCACCTTGGCGAAGGCCCTGAGCACCCAGTTGAGGTTGGCCATCTGTTGATGCCAGCGACCCAATACGTGATAGGCCCGATGGGCATCGGGGTTCAGTTCGATGGCCTTTTCCGCCTCGGCCCGGATGGCCTTGGCGAAGGCGATCTTCTCCTTTCCTCCCTGGAAAAGGGCGAGACGTCCGAGGGCCACCGCTTTATAAAAATGACCTTCCCAACCGTCGGGTTTAACGGCGATGGCGCGGTCGCAAAGGTCATTGGCAAGGGTAAATAGGGCCTCTTTTCTCTCTTTTTCCCCACGGGGAAGCGCATGCGCCAGCTCGGTTATCTCATCGGCGGTATTCCAGAGGGCGAAATAATGGGTGGGATCCATGCCAAGGGCCTGTTGGTAGGCGTCGGCGGCCCCCCGGTGATCCCATTTTGCCTTGCGTGTGTCGCCAAGTTCTATCCACTCGTCGAGGGTGGCCGCCTGGGGTGTGGCCATGGATAACACGAGAAGGAAACCAATCAATAAAGCCTTTCCGAGGCTTCCCATGGGAAGCCCTAGGATATACGATACCACCATCGTGACAATGCCTTCAGGAGAAAGAATCAATGCAGACCACCGTAAACCTACCGGAAGAACCGATTGCAGGGCTTAAATACACGACCGAGCCCCCCCATTTGTCCCGCGCGGGGTTGATACGATGCCCCATAACCGAATATCCGGCCCGCCATCGACCCGCTCAAGACGACGAGGCATTCGGAATATGGCGTAAGCACAAGAGGGATGCAATCACCTGGCAAGAACAAATGCGCGCGGAATGGGACACGTGAAAGCGCTACTGGACACCAACATCCTCATCGATTACCTCAACGGCGAGGAGGCCGCCCGCGAGGAGATCCACCGATACGAGCGCCCCATGATCAGCACCATCACCTGGATGGAGGTCATGGCCGGCGTCGAAGAGGACGAGCGCCGGCCCGTTCAGTCCTTTCTATCGCGCTTTTCCCAGGTCCCTATCGATACGAACGTCGCCGAAATTGCCGTCTCCATTCGTCGCAATCACAGGATACGACTGCCCGACGCCATCATTTGGGCGAGCGCGAAACAGCAAGACGCCCTACTGGTCAGCCGGAACACAAAGGATTTTCCGGCCGACACGCCGGGTGTGCGTGTGCCGTACCGGTTGTAACAATCATCGCGGAAATCGGCGCGAAGACCCCCACGGCCCGCTCAATCGAGCACCACCGTCACGGAAGAATCCACCCCAACGTCCTCGACCTCTTGGTAACGACCATTGGGCCAAAAAACGCGTAGGCGATCGATGGTCCGCGCGCTACCCAGACCAAAGGTCAGCGGCAATTCCACCTGGGAGAGATAGCTCCGGGTCGGCATCACCTGCCGACGTTGGGTGATCTCGCCGGTGGTCACTTCCACCCAAGCCCCGATGGCGTCGCGATTCACGCCGCTGCCCTTTCCCTCCTCGCCATCCCCCCCATTCCCGACAAGCTTGATCCGCAGCCAGTGATTCCCCAGGTCCTGATCGTTCCTCAGCAATACCGGGGAACGGCCAATCCGGGTGATCACCACATCCGGATCCCCATCGTTATCCAGGTCGCCGAAGGCGGCCCCCCTGCCCACCAGCCGTTGGGCCAATCCATCGCCCTGTTCGGGCGGGGCTTCGTAAAAACTGCTTCCAGCGGCGGGGCCGCCATTCCAGAAGAGCTGGGGGGGTTGTTCATAGTGTTGGCTGGATTGGACCAGGTTGATGTCCTGTTCCAGGTGGCCGTTGGCCTGAAAGAGATCCAGGCGCCCGTCCAGATCATAATCGAAGAAGAAGAGGCCGAAGGTGAGGGCAAGCCGACTGGCGGTTCCGATCCCTTCGCCGATGGCTTCGTCGGTAAATTGGATAGTTGTGATATCTTTTGGGGCGATGTCTTTTGGGGCGATATCCTCGGCCCCTTCGCCGGGCAATCGGCCCCCCTGGGCGACGTATAGAGAGGTCATCTCATTGGCGAAATTGCCCACCGCCAGTCCCAGGTCCCCATCATTACGATAATAGGCGGCATCGCTGCCCATGGCGCCGGTGGCGGCCCCGTTCCGGTCGAAGGCGACCCCGAGCATCACCCCCGCCTCCCGAAAGGTCCCATCCCCTTGGTTGTGGAACAGGAAATTTTGGACGGTATCATTGGCGAGAAAGATATCCAAGTAGCCATCCCCATCCACATCCAGGGGGGTAACCCCCAGGGTCTTGGCCATGGGTCGGCCGGTGGCGGGATTGTCCACCCGGACGCCGCTGGCCTTGGAGATATCCGTGAAGCGTCCGCCCCCGTCGTTCCGGTACAGATAGGGATAGGTCCCCGGGAAGGTGGTGGGTGGCCCGTAGGCCCGACCGATGCCGGTCAACTGGAAACCGATGGCGAGATCGATATCCCGGGACCAACGGACGTAGTTGGCGACAAAAAGGTCCAGGTCGCCGTCATTGTCCACATCGAGGAAGGCGCTCCCCGTGCTCCACGCCTCCGGGTCCCCGGCCACCCCGGCCCGCTCCGTGACGTCCCGGAACCGTCCCTGCTCATTACGAAAGAGGCGGTTGCCGCCCACGGCGGTAAAAAACACATCCACCCAGCCGTCATTGTCGAAATCCCCCACGGCGACGCCCATGCCGTAGAAGGCCACGGCAAGCCCGGCCTTGGCCGTGACATGGGTGAACCGGGCGGCGCCGTCGTTCTCGTACAGGGCCATGGTGGGAGACGAGGAGGCATGGGCGACAGGGTCCGCCCGCCAGTCCCGGCTGTTCACGAACAAGAGGTCCTGATGCCCATCCCCGTTGTAATCGAAGATCGCCACGCCGCCGCCCATGGTCTCCGGTAAGAGCTTTTCCCCTTTATCATCGGCGGGCGCGCCGTTGACGTGCACGAAATCGATGCCGGCCTCCTCGGTGATGTCGGTAAAGGCGACCACCGGCGGGGGCCGCGCGATGGGCGTCCCTTGCGCCCGGGGGCCCTTCGGCCGCGCGGTCCCCACCGGTTCCTGGGGGGGCTCCCAGTATCGATAGAGGGTGATGCCCAGGACCGCGATGGCGGCAACCATCAGCAATACCACCAGGGACCAGCGGAAGGCCTTGCCGATGATGGCGTCGTTTTGGGGGGTGTCCGGCGTCGGGTTCATGGTGAATACTCACTGAGTCCGCAATGGAAGGGTCGATCCAAGGGTAGCCCGTTGTTGCGAGAAAGAAAAGACATCACGGCGGTTCCGGCGGGGCCGATCCGTCCCCTTTTTCGTGTATTCTCTTGAATGGCACGGATTGCCTTCCATTCCATTCTCCGCTAATGTCCCACCCCTGCCTCGCGGAACCATCCGAATTCCATGATGCCCTATATCGTCCATTTCCCGGTAGGCTCCATGCCTCGGAATGGATAAATTCGACATTTTAGTCATGATATTTTTAGCGTCTGTCTTTATATATGAAACTTCGTTCCTTATATCGGACGCTTTGAAACAGATGTTCGATACGCCATGCACGATATCTGAAATTTTTTCCATGCGATAAAAAGCCTTGGATTTCATACTTGAAATTCAGACCGTGGGATTCCAAGGCCGAAATACCCTTATTCATGGTTGATGAATGGCGCATGGGCCCCATCCAATAGAAACGGGCGCGGAATATCCGCCATAAAATACAATAAATATCAAGGAGCTTTGGATTTTAATCCGGAATATGGCGGACGGGCAATGTCTTCAAACCCCCTCCTTCGAACCTCCGCGAAGATACACAATCCGTAAAACGAAATTCTCGGCCTCCAACACCCCATTGGCCTTGCCCCTCAATGCCTCCCCGGAACCGAGTCCGAATGGCCGCCGGACAATCTCCACGCGCACCATCCCGTGGAGCCGCGATAACTTGCTCGCAAAGTCTTCCACCAACCCCATCCCCTTCCGGTAATCGGGCCTGGCCTCCCCCCCGGAATCCCCACCGGCATCCTTTGCCGATACCGCCAGTCGCCCTTCGATGAGGGCGACCTGATACGGAGCGAGCCCCTTTTGTCCGGGGGTTGGAGGCGGCCCGGAGGGTGACCGAGGGGGTAGCCGGGACCGATGGCTTTCGATCCCGCCTCCCCCGGGCGCATGGGCCACGGGGGGCGGTTCGGCGGCCACGGACCATTCGATGGCCCGGATCTCCACGGCGCTTTCTCCATCCAGTACGGTGCCGAGGGCCACGAATAGGGGATATGGCGTGGTCTTGGAGGCCTCCAGCAGGGCGGCGGTCTCCACCGCGGCCTTCAAGGACGGGCCATCGGCGGGGGTCTCCGGCGGATCGGGGGCCCCGCGGGCCCCACGATCGTCGTCCATGTGGGCTTGCCTGGCCAGTACGGCGGTTTGTTCCCGTAATAGGGATTGCTCGGAAAACCGGGACGCGCTCCAGGCGAGACTCGCGGACAGCATCACCACGCCGGTGGCGTACAGGGCCCCGCGGATCCGCGGGACTCGGAAGTCACGGATCTCGTTCCGGGTGGCGTAATGATTGGCGAGCGTCCCGCGCATCAGGGCGCCGGCGAAAAGCGCGTCCGCGTGGGGCCCGGAAGGGCCGGTCCCGGAGGCGGTCCCGACGCCTGTCTTGGCCCCTATCTTCGCAAGATCGACAAAATGGTAACGGAAACGGTCATGGGCGGCGGACGCCCGCTCCAGGGCGGCCAATGTCTCCGAAGCGCTCAAGAGATACACATCGAGGGGTCGATCCCCGGATAACAGACCGAGATCGCCGAGATAATGGCGGGTTTTCTCCACCTCTCCCAAAATCCAGGCGGCGGAACCGGCGGCGTTATCGGGTTCCTTGGCGTCAACCCCCGCTTCAACCCCGGGTTCAGAGGCCGACCCCGGCGGGGTGGCCAGCCGACTCGCCTTCAGATGCCCCCCGAGAAAGAGGCTCTGACGCAGTCCGCCGTCGGCGTTGCAATGAACCGACAAGACAGCGGCGGCGGCGCCCTGATGCACAATGGCCCGGAGGGTCGGGAGGAGCCGCCCGCTTACCATGGGCAGGGAGTAGATGCCGACAAGGGGAATCTTGCGTTCGGTCATCGGCCCGAGCCAGCGTCCCAGGCCATCCGGGCGCCCCACGGCGGCAAAGAGGACACGATCGTCCCGCCGCCCGGCGGTTTCCCGCCCTTGGAACCGCGCGCATCGGTAGGGCGTGTGCCGGAACCATCGATTCTGCCGGTTGGCCACCAGGGCGCGTCGATCCGGTCCGAATACGTGGGGAATCGTCCCGGTGCGGAATTCCTCCTCTACAAGGTCGATCAAAAGACAGACCGGCGTCCGGGGGGCACTGTCCAGATAGTCGGCAAACGCCCGCAGGCCCGCCGGGTTATCCTGGAACACCGGGGATGGGGTAGGGCATCGCCGCCCTTGGTAGACGGTGAGGGTGGCCCCTGTCAGGAAGAAGACGCGTTTTCTGAAATACATCGGAAAAAGGCCGCCTCCAATGTCTCCGCGCCATAGTGGGCGCGGCATTGTTCCGGGGTTCCCACAAACCGCAGCCGGCCCTCGTGGAGGATGCCGAGGCGGTCACAAAGTTCCTCCACGTCATTCAACAGGTGGGTACTGAAGAACAGGGTATGGGTCCCGGCCAGTCGGAGGCCCGCCAGGTGCCCCTTCACCAACCGCCGCGCCTTGGGGTCCAGTCCGCTCAAGGGTTCGTCCAACACCAGCAAAGGTTTCCCGCTCAGGAAACAGGCCGCGAGCCCAAGCTTTTGCGCCATGCCCTTGGAGTGTTGCCGAACGGGTTTGGCCAGGGAGGCCCACGTGAGATCGAGGCGACTCAGCATCCGATGCACCTCGTTCTCCCCATAAGGCCGTCCGTGCAGGCGCGCCATATACCGGAGAAAGCCCTGGCCCGTCAGGTAATAGGGGGGAAGGAATCGTTCCGGCAGGAATGACAGGACAGAGCGCGCGCGAACCTCGCGATGGGGGCGGCCGAAGATCGCCATGCGGCCGGCGTCGATATCGCACAGATCCAACAGCGCCTTGATGGCGGTGCTCTTCCCCGCGCCGTTCACGCCAATGAGCCCGAAGAACTCGTTCTCCCGCACCGAAAACGCCAGATCGTCGAGAATGCGCCGCGCGCCATAATATTTGGTGACATCGATAAAGCGAAGGGCCGTGGCGCTCGGTATACTTTCAACGGCCATATTTTGAACTTCTCGCGAAACGGGCGCTGATCGTATTGAAATATGTAACACCATTGATGGTCAAGCATGATTTTCAATGCTATTCGACCTTTCGACTGCTTTCGAAATTAAATAAATGACCCGTTCGAAGTATAAAGTACTCGCCGCCCTCGATATCATCGCGACTTTTGCAATTGGGCAATCAGTCGGTCCTTTTCTTCCAGTGTCCGGGCGTTTTCCTCGAGAATCCTATCCTTCCGCGCAATAACTCTATCCTTCTCATCGAGCGCCTTATCCTTCTCATCGAGCGCCTTATCCTTGTCAGCGAGGGACTTGCCCATGCCTGCGATTTTGCGCTCCATGTCCTCCAGCTCCGCCAGAATTTCATCCTCCACATCCATGGTTTGCCGGATTCCCGGTTCCGAGACGGCTCGATTCAACCAGCGTATCACCTGCCGATATTCCGCCGGATAGGCTTTCTCGTCGATGTCCAGGATATGTTCGTCGTCCCTGACTTTCAGATGTTGATCGAAGACGGCCAGGAGTTGTTCCGTGGCCGTTTCGCGCCCCGAACCGAGATAGGGGATCTGGATCACGAAACTGTCGTGGGTAAGGCTTTCGATGAATTCCTCCCGTTCGGGGATCTCCGCCCCGGTGGCCGCGTCATAGTAGTTTCGCAAGACCTTGATGACGGGAACGGCCACGTGCTCCAGCCGATAGCCCAGAAAGTAGATGCTGACGATGGGCGTGGCCTTTTGGATCTTGTCGCCCGCTTCCAGCGTGTAGCCCTTTTTGTATTGTTCCCCGAGATAGCGCCGAAAACGCATGATGTCCGCGGCGAATTTCGCCTTTTGGACCTCGATGACAACGTGCTTGATTTTTTCCTCCGATGTCTTGATCCGGGCGGAGAAATCCAGTCGATACACGGTAAAGGAGCGGTTCTCCAGAGGCACCGAGGTCTCCTGTGGCAGAAGCTCCAAGGCCACGATCTCCTCGTCCAGAATGGCGGAGAGTATCAGAATAGCGATCTCGTTGTTCTCCATGAGATGCTTGAACACGACATCGTAGATGGGGTTGGCGATTCGCATGGGTGTATACCTCAAATTATCCGACGGGTAACCGGTAAACCTTCGATTTACGACCGGCTCTATATTTTTGATGGGTCGAATTCTTTCCACGGATTTCCCTAAAGAGATCGCTATGGCCATTGCATTCGATCTTCACCGTCTTTAATGCTGTAATACGCCATGGAATACACAATTTTCAAGGCCAATCGCAACCTCTCCGGCTATGTCCGAACCGGACGTAGCGTAACATCAAGATAAATTCCGGCGCAGCCGAGAGTGATCAGGAGAAAAAACATCATGAACAACATGCTAAGCGGCCTACGGGTCATCGAGGGGGCGGCCTTTGTCGCCGCGCCATCCGCCGGAATGACCCTGGCCCAGATGGGCGCCGACGTCATCCGTTTCGACCCCATCCGGGGTGGTCTCGACGCCCGGCGCTGGCCCATCGACAAAAACGGCAAGAGCCTCTACTGGCCGGGGCTCAACAAGGGCAAGCGCTCGCTCGCCATCGATACCAGAAAGCCCGAGGGCCAGGAGATCATCACCAATCTCATCACCGCCCCCGGTCCCGGAAACGGTATTTATACCACCAATTTCCCCGTCACCGGCTTCCTGAGCTATGACGCCCTCAAGGCCAAGCGCGACGATCTGATCATGGTCAACCTGCTGGGTAGCTCCGATGGCACATCGGCGGTGGATTACACCGTGAACTGCGCCGTGGGTTTCCCCTTCGTGACGGGACCTTCCCATGGCCCGGCGGCCGTCAATCCCGTCAATCATGTGTTCCCGTCCTGGGACGCCATCTGTGGCATCAACGCGGCGCTGGCCGTGGTGGCCGCCGACCGGCACCGGCGACTCACCGGGGAAGGGCAGCTCATCAAGATGGCCCTTTCCGATATCGCCTTTGCCTGGGTCGCGAATCTCGGGTACGTAGCCGAGGTGCAGGTCAACAAGGAAGATCGGCGCTCCTATGGCAACAATCTCTACGGCGCCTATGGCCATGACTTCGAGACCCGTGACGGGCGGATGATCTACATTGTCGTGGTCACCGACCGCATGTGGACCGAGACCGCCAAGGCCACGGGGCTCACCGAGAAATTCACCGCGCTGGAGTCGATCCTGGGGCTCGATTTCAAAAAAGAAGGCGACCGCTTCGAGGCGCGGGACTCCATCACGGCCCTCCTGCGGCCCTGGTGTTTTGCCCACACCCTGGAGGAGATCAAGGCGGCCTTCACCAAGACGGGCGTGTGTTGGGGCCCCTATCAGACCTTCCCCCAGATGGTGGCCGAAGACGCGCGTTGTTCGACACAAAACCCCATGTTCTCCGAGATCGAGCAACCCGGCATCGGCAAGTATCTGGTGCCCGGTTGCCCCATCGATTTCGGCGCCTCCCCGAGACAGGAACCCACCCGCGCGCCCATCCTCGGCGAGAATACCGACGAGATTCTTTCCCAGGATCTCGGCATGAGCGACGGACAGATCGGCGAGCTGCGCGACAAGGGCGTGGTGGCCGGGCCCGTGGCGTTGTAACATCAATCCCCGCGAAGCGGGAATTTGCCATGTCGGGGCGCGCAATAGCGCGCTCCGACGGGAAACAGATCATGGGCATGTTCAAAAAATCGGTTACCGTATCCAACCTGTTCGATGTGGATAAGCGCTTCCAGGCGGACTTTTGGGTCGATACGGGTGCAAACCACGTGCAATATAGCAAAGCCCCTGATGAACCCCGCGCGCGAATTATGACCCACCCCGCTTCGGTTCCGGCGCGAAGCGCTGACATATATTCTTTTATCCCGGAGGATTTCCTGGAAGGGATACACGTGGCGCCGACGGGCAAACGCAATCCGATACTGGCCGATGGCCGGACCGATACCCGGCTTTTCGGCACCTGCAGCTTCGAGATCCATGGTATCGAAGGGGCCGTGCCGTGCCCCATCATCTTCGCGCCGAAGGCATCGCTTTTCCTGCTGGGGGCAACCGCGCTGGAAAATTTCGGTGTCGGCGTCGATCCCATCAGCCGGGACCTCAAACCGATTTTGGCCGTGATTGGTGGGTTTCCGGCAAGTGGGATAGAAAATTAAAGTAATTCATCGGTAGTGTATGGGAGGTGAACCTATGGAATGGATCGTCGGCATAGCAGTGCTCACCGCAGGCTTCCTGATGGACCGGGCCTACGAATGGCACAAAAAGCGACGGGCCGGTTTGACCGGCCAAGCCCATAACATCATTGCCAAACTGGGCAATTCCGTACAATCCTACACCGGCAACTACTTTCTTTCGGACAATCCAACGGACAACTTCCGGATCACCCGGCACGTGTACGAACACGCCACGGGCGACGTAATTGGCACGTGCTTCCGGGAAAATCCTGTTTGTTACGGCGAGCAGGACTTGGCGAGGCTCCTTCCCAAGGACGCGTCCTTTACCCGGTTGACAACGGATAGCGTTTGTACGGACACGGACAGGATTCAGGCCGAAACGCTTCTGAAAGAGTTCGCGCCAAGCGCGAAGATCATCAATGTCCCGTCGGGAGACTACTTTACGAGGATCGACGGAATTTTCACGGAACTGTCGGACGGCACCCACATTGCATTCGTTACGTTCCCGAAAACGACAACGGAAGATCGCAATCGCGGTATCGTTTTCTACGGCCACACGGCAAAGGCATTTTTCGAGTACTATCGGGATTTGCGGGATGCTTCATAGCCTGCCCTGGAAAGACAGGCGAAAACGGCCATAACATGTTCAACCAAGGCGCATCCTCAAAGATCGGGATTGGGAAGAATCATGCCCTACGGCAACTTCAAGACCATCGAAGACATCCAGGCCAGATTCCCGGTGGCCATCGATTCCGGCGCCCCTCTGTTCGATTCCATCGAAGAGATTTCGCCAGGCGCGCAATTTGCCGAGATGCTGAAGGAAAATGTCGATCTCGCCCTCAACATCGATACCGAAAAGGCCCGCTCGGAATTCATCATCGCCCCGCTCCTCATGGAGATAAGGCGCATGCTGGAAAAGAAGATCAGCCTGTTCTCCGGGTCGGAATTCAACGTGGACAGCGATGCGGGTCTCAACGGCTACTGCGATTTCATCATCAGCAAATCACCCGATCAGGTGTTCATCCGGGCGCCGGTCATCTGTGTCGTGGAGGCAAAAAACGAAAACATTCGCGCCGGTTTCGGACAATGCATCGCCGAAATGCTGGCTGCCAGACTATTCAACGAACGCAACGCTGCCTCTTTCGACTACATCCTGGGCGTGGTGACGACGGGAAGCAACTGGCGCTTTTTGAAACTCGAAGGTGACAGGATCTCCATCGATTTCAACGAATATCTGATCAGCCAGGTGGGGAAAATACTCGGAATACTGACAATGGCGATCAAGGACAACGGCGCTGTGTAAGGGACGGGCCGGGTAGATCGAGAGGAACCGTTTTTCAAGGTATCGGGGAAACATATATGCGACTAAAATCTCTTGAATACAGCGAGCATGAAGGCGCCCCGGAAGAGTGGACATTGCGAGGCTTTACTCCTGGGAATGCCAATCTGCTGGTTGGAAAAAATGCATCCGGGAAAAGCAGTATTCTGAACGTTATTTACAGCGCGACCCAGACGATTGCCGGCGGACGTTTGCCCCGCAACTGGAATTTTTCTCTTATATTCGATAATGGTGTGCAAGAGACAAAATACGAGCAGAAAATACGAAACAATAAAGTTGTTGTTGAGCTTTTTATGGTTGGGAACGAAACCAAACTCAATCGCGGCGAGGAGGGCAAAGGCGAAATCTACGCTGAAAAGGAAGGCAAGCTCATTGAGTTCCAGACCCCGGAGAACCAACTCGCTGTTGTCACCCGGCGCGATACCCTCCAGCATCCGTTCTTCGAGCCCCTGCATCAATGGGCTGCTTCGCTGTATTACTACGAATTTGGCTCCTCGCTGGGGAAAGATCGTTTCGCAGCGTTTTTCCCTGACGATTTGTCTGTGAATCCAAAAGACCCATCCCAGGTGGTCGGGGTCTTTCGCCGGGGGAAAAAGGATTTCGGCAATGCCTTCGTCAACGCGGTGATGGAGGATTTTGGATCTGTAGGCTACTCTGTGGACAAGATCGGGATCGTCGCGCCTCGCTTTATGCTCACTAAAGAACCCACGGCTAATAAATGGGTTGGGAAATGGATTGGGATATACGCTAAAGAAACCGACCTGCCCACCATTACAGATCAAGTACACATGTCCCAAGGCATGTTTCGGGCGCTCTCCATCATCATCCAACTCAATTACGCCATCCTCGCAGATACGCCCAGTTGCATCCTCATCGACGACATCGGCGAGGGTCTGGATTTCGAGCGTTCCCGCAGTCTCATCGAAGTGCTGATGCGCAAGGTGGAAGGCACTTCCCTGCAACTCATCATGGCCACCAATGATCGCTTCGTCATGAACCACGTGCCCCTGGAGGCATGGTCGGTGGTGGACCGGCAGGGAAATCACGTGACGATCCGGGATTACGCCAATTCCCGGGAGATCTTCGACCGGTTCAAGTTCACCGGGCTCAATAATTTCGATTTCCTGGCTTTCGACTATCTGCATACCGGCGCGGATGCAGCGAAATGAGAAATCTCGCGATATTCACCGAAGGCCGCACCGAGCAGATCTTCGCGGAGAAACTGGTCCTCTTTCTCGCGGGTGGAGCGAATGTGGCCGTGCGCGTCGAGCGCGTGGAAGGCGGCAGGCGGGAACCGCGCCGGATCGTCGAGATCGCCGGGACCGGGGAACCGGAAGGACACGAGTTCTTCGTCCTCATCATCGACTGCGGACAGGACGAGCGGGTGAAATCGGATATCAGGGATCGCTACAAAGGCTTGATCGAGGCAGGCTACCAACACATCGTGGGCATTCGCGACCTCCGCCCCTTTAAGCGCGAAGATGCCCATCGCGTTCGCCAGGGATTCAGCTTCGGATGGCCCAACGGCCCGATAAAACCCGCCCTGATTCTGGCCATCATGGAGATCGAGGCATGGTTCCTGGCCGAGTATTCCCACTTTTCCCGCGTCCACGAGGCCATCACAGTGGAACGAATCCGGCGCGAATTCGGCTTCGATCCCGCCAGTGACCATATGCAGCTCCGCGAGCGGCCGGCAAAGGATCTCGAGGACATCTACTTCCTGGAAGCCATCCCCTACCACAAGACCCGCGAACAGGTGGAACGAACGGTCAGCAGCCTGGATTTCTCCCTCATCCGAAACCACGTGGCAACCCGGATCGCCGATCTGGGGAAATTGGTACGGCTGATTGAGGCCTTTTTCGAGGCGCGGGGACGCGCGAATCACGTTGTATGAAGACCATGCCACCGGACCACGCCCGTCGAAAAACGGAGAAAATCCCATGCTGGGCGCCATAGCCGGCGACATTATCGGTTCCGTGTACGAATACGAATGGAACAACATCAAAACCAAGGCGTTTCCCCTTTTCAGCCAGGAATCCTTCTTTACCGATGACAGCGTACTGACCATCGCACTCGCCGACGCCATTCTCCATGAAAAAGATTACGGGGAGATCATGCATCAGTATTACCGCCGTTATCCTGATGCCGGCTATGGCGGATCATTCCATGGGTGGGCCGCCAACCCCGACAGCGGACCTTATAATAGTTGGGGCAACGGTTCCGCCATGCGAACCAGCCCCGTGGGGTATGCCTTCCATCATCTCAATGAAGTTCTATCGAAGGCCGAACACTACGCCGCCTTCACCCACAACCACCCCGAGGGCATTGCGGGCGCCCAGGCCACCGCCGCCACCCTTTTCCTCGCAAGGACCGGCGCATCCAAAGCCGAAATCAAATCGTTCATCGTCCAGCGGTTCGGCTATGATCTTTCGAAATCACTGGATGAAATCAGATCGGCCTACCGCTTTGATGCCTCTTGCCAGGGCACCGTCCCCCAGGCCATCACGGCCTTCCTGGAATCCACGGACTATGAAGACGCCGTTAGAGGCGCCATCTCCCTGGGCGGGGACAGCGATACCCTGGCCTGCATCACCGGCGGGATTGCCGAGGCCTTTTATGGCGGCGTGCCGGAGGAGATCGGAGAAAGGGCGATCGGGATACTGGATGAAGAATTGCGGGGGGTTGTGGAGGCGTTTTATTGGGAATACATCGGAGAGAGACGATGATAAACCCATTGCCCGAGCGAATGACGAAAAAACTCCCGTGGACCTTTTTGGTTCCGGCTGTGTCGGGTTGGGAGTAGGCGAGAAACCGAACCGCGCGAATCATCTCGATGGTACTGAGGGCTCCCTGCGTCCGACCTCACAGCTACCCCCCCGCCGCCGCTCGAAGTAGCAACCTGTAAAATTGGCTGGAATGGTTCACTAGACGATGTTGGGTCGGGAAAAGAAGTCTTGAAACTCGACATCCAGCCGTTTTGTCAATCGGCGTTCATTTTTCTCGGCTAAATAGGCAGTGGCAAATCGGGACTATTTCTAATCGAGCCCCTGATAATGAAGGAGAGGTTTCCCGCCGATGAATGTCCGTAATTCTCGGTGCACATCACCAATGTTCATATCCGTATCTACCTCGGTTCCTTATATATGCCAGAACCCAGGCATAATATTTTTCTGGCTATCCTGGATTCAACTCCCAAGAGCAACAATCGGATTAATATTGAAAAATACTTCATT
>CAZQHJ010000007.1:0-40726 GCA_964593225.1 uncultured Thiotrichales bacterium | reverse complement strand
GCCGCGCTGGGGGCGTCGAAGGGATAAGGGGCGCCTCTCGACGCCGCCCCTTCGTGCCCTTGCGCCTTCGTGGTTCCATAAACGCACCACAAAGACACGAGGATAGCGTTAAGGGGATCGGGGGCGGTAGATAAGGCCGCCGGATGCCCGGCCATGGCTGGGGTTTCGGCAGCCGTGGCCGCCGACCATCCGGCGCTGGCTTGGGCTTTGGAAGCCATGGCGGATGGGTTTCCGGCGGTGGCTTGGGCTCTGGCGGCGAGGGCGTTCGATCTTCCGGCGCCCTTTTCCAGGGCGAGGGCGAGGGTCGGGTGGCCGGGGTTTCTTCACATAAACCCATGTCTTCTGCTATGGTCTTGTTCTCATTGTCCCTGAGCGGAGGCGGCGCAATCTTTAAGACGTTGCGATGCCGTGTGAGTGACGCTTCGGCCACCGGAACGAGGGGCCGGATTGATAATAACTTCGCCTATCCGCTACCCCAATCTGTCACTTTCCCCTCACCGACGCGAAGGTGAGTGGAGGATGACCCAAACAGGATCTTCAGAATCATGCAAATAGAAACGAAAACGACGGTTCCCTTCGATGACCAGAAGCCCGGTACGTCGGGTCTGCGCAAGAAGGTGAAGGTGTTTCAGGGGAAAAGCAATTATCTCGAGAATTTCGTGCAATCGATCTTCGATACCCTGGAAAGCGCGCAAGGCAAGACCCTGGTGGTGGGCGGCGATGGCCGCTACATGAACCGGGAGGCCATCCAGACCATCGCCAAAATGGCGGCGGCCCATGGGTTCGGGGAGTTGCTGGTGGGGCAGGGGGGACTGCTCTCCACGCCGGCGGCCTCCTGCGTTATCCGCAAACACAAGACCTTCGGCGGGATTATCCTCTCCGCCAGCCATAATCCCGGCGGACCGGAGGGGGACTTCGGGATCAAATACAACGCGGACAATGGCGGTCCCTCCCAGGAGAAGCTGACCGATGAGTTCTTTGCCCGCAGTAAGGCGATCAGCGAGTACCGCATCGCCAATGCCCCCGACATCGATCTGGACACCATAGAGGACCAACGCATCGGCGACATGCGGGTGAAGATCATCGACCCGGTGGCCGATTACGCGGAACTGATGGAGAAATTGTTCGATTTCGACCGGATTGCCTCCGCGGCCAAGGCCGGTGCCCTCTCCATGTGCTTCGACGCCATGCACGCCATCACTGGTCCCTATGCCACGCAGATATTGGAGGGACGATTGGGGATGCCGGCCGGGACGGTGATGAACGGCGTGCCTAGTGAAGACTTCGGCGGCGGACACCCGGACCCGAACCTGACCCACGCCCACGATCTGGCGGACCTGCTGAACCGGCCCGACGGACCGGATTTCGGCGCTGCCTCCGATGGCGACGGGGACCGGAACATGATCATGGGGCGGCAATTCTTCGTGACCCCCAGCGACAGCCTGGCCCTCATGGCGGCCAATGCCCGGCATGTCCTCGGTTACCGGGACGGCTTGGCGGGGGTGGCGCGCTCCATGCCCACCAGCCGGGCCGCGGACCGGGTGGCGGAGGGGCTGGGCATCGAGTGCTTCGAGACCCCCACGGGCTGGAAGTTCTTCGGTAATCTGTTGGATGCCGGCCGGATTACCCTATGCGGGGAGGAGAGCTTCGGGACCGGTTCGAACCATGTTCGGGAGAAGGATGGGCTTTGGGCGGTGTTGTTCTGGTTGAATCTGTTGGCGGCGCGGCAAACCCCGGTGAGCGAATTGGTCAAGGACCACTGGCGCCGGTTCGGTCGGGATTATTATTCCCGCCACGACTATGAGGCGCTGGATTCGGATCTGGCCAACGATATCCTGCAGCAGTTGTGGGATGACCTTCCGAACCTGCCGGGGAAGAGCTTCGCGGGGCAACAGGTGGCCAGCGCGGACGATTTCAGTTACACCGATCCGGTGGACGGGAGCTTTACGGAGAAACAGGGGATTCGGATCTTCTTCGAGGATGGCGCGCGGTTGATTTACCGCCTTTCGGGCACAGGCACGGAGGGGGCGACGATGCGTATCTATCTGGAGCGTTATGAGCCGGATCCGAACAGGCAGGGCCTGGATCCCCAGGAGGCCTTGAAAGACACCATTGCGGTTGCGGAGGAACTTTCCCGGGTGAAACAGCGTTCCGGTCGTAAGGCCCCCAATGTGATCACGTGAGAATCGTCGTCGGGACTCGATTGCTCAGGCGAGGGGAATGAAAGAAGCGGGTTATCGGGGAGGCCGGTAACCCGCTTCTTTTTCGAAGGTCGGGGGAGGGGGCTCAGGGGGTTTCCGGGGCCGCCTCCATGGCCTGGATGGGCCGGATGCTCGCGCGCGTAAACGCCGCCCGGAGGGCCTCGTAGTCTTCGGTCACCGGATATTGGGGGAATTGCCGGGCGATATCCCGGGGCGGGCGGAAAAAGATACCCGCATCGGCCTCGGCCAACATGCCGGTGTCGTTATAGGAATCGCCCGCGGCGATGGTTCGGAAGTCGAGGGCGTGAAGGGCCTTGATGGCTTGGCGCTTTTGGTCGGGTTGTCGAAGCCGATATCCGATAATTCGATCCTCGCCATCGATCTCGAGATGATTGCAGAAGAGGGTCGGCCAGCCCAGCCGATGCATGAGCGGGGTGGCGAACTGGTAGAAGGTGTCCGAGAGAATGATGACCTGGAAACGGGGCCGCAACCAGTCCAGGAAGGCCAGCGCCCCCTTGAGGGGCTTCAATGTCCCGATAACCGCCTGGAGATCCGCGAGCTTGAGCCCGTGTTGTTCCAGGAGGGATAAACGCTGGCGCATCAATTCATCGTAATCCGGAATATCCCGGGTGGTTGCCCGCAGCGCCGTAATACCTGTTTTATCCGCCACGCCTATCCAAACCTCGGGAACCAGTACGCCTTCCAAATCGAGGCAGGCTATCTCCATCTGTCACCTCCCAACCCGACAAAGCCGGAACCAAAAAGGTTCATGAGAATTTCTTCGTCATTTTGTTCAAAATTCTGTCATTTCCGAGCGGATATAAGCCTCAATGCCACGCGCGGCCTAAAATAACCTCCAGCACCCATCTGCTGCCGAAATAGGCCAGCATCAGCACGAAAAATCCGGCCAGGCTCCAGCGAATCGCCTTACGCCCCCGCCAGCCGAACCACCAACGCCCCAGAAGCAAAACGGCGAACACCGCCCAGGCCAACAGGGACAAGAGGGTCTTGTGCGCCAGATGCTGGGCGAACATGTCGTCGAGAAACGCCATGCCGCTGGCAAGGCTCAGGCTCAGCAGGAAAAAACCGACGCCGATGAGCTGAAAGAATACCGACTCCTGAGTTTGCAGGGGCGGGAGGACCCGCAGCACATTTCTCCACTGCTTGCGACGCAGGCTTTGCTCCTGAAAGGCAAGAAACGCCGATTGGATCGCGGCCACGGCCAGCATGCTCGCCGCCAGAACGGAAAGCACCACATGGATCTCCACGCCAGTGACGATGCCTTCCGAGGGCCTGTGTTCACCGGGATAAAACAGGGCAAGCGCGATGCTGATGGCGGCCAGGGGCAAAACCAATATACCGAGATTCACCAGCGGGCGCACGATGGTGCCGAACAACAACACCAGTACGATACCCCAGGCGACCAAGGAGGCCACATTGGAAAGTCCCAGATTGAGGCCCGCGCTTGTCAGGATAACCTGATATAACACTATCCCGTGCAGAATAGCCCCAAAAGCCGTGGTGCCGATGGACCCTATCCGAATGCCATGACTCTCCGACAAGGCGGGATAGACCAGACGGCAGCCGAGCAAGACAGTGGCAGTGAGATAGAGAAGGATGCTGGAGAGGCTGAAGAACATGAATCGACGAGGCTGAAGAACATGAATCGACGTTGATACTAAGAGCCTATTTCTTGCTACGGGCCGACGAAGACGTTGCCTGTTTTTTGGTGACCTTTTTTTTGGTCGCCTTGGCAGACTTTGGTGCCTTGGCATTGGCCAGCAGCTCCCGGGCCTCGGCTTCGGTTATCTCGGCAGGTTCCCGGTCTTTGGGTATTCGGGCATTCTTCTCGCCATCGGTGATATAGGGACCGTACCGCCCGTTCAGGATCCGGAGGTCGCTGTCCGGGAAGTCTTTGATGTGTTTGGCCGCTTCCCGCGCCTTGGCCTCGGTGATCAATACCAGCGCCCGTTCCAGCTCGATGGTGTAGGGGTCGTCTTCCTTGCCGAGGGAGGCAAATTTGTTGCCGTAGCGGACATAGGGCCCAAAGCGCCCGATATTGACGGATACCGCCTCGCTTTCCTCGGTTTGCCCCAGTTCACGGGGGAGCTTGAAGAGTGCCAGGGCCTCTTCCAGGGTAATGGTGTTGATGCTCTGACCGGGCCGGAGGCTTGCAAAGCGGGCCTTCCCTTCCGGGTCCTCGGCATCGAGCCGCGCGTAGGCCCCGTAACGCCCGACCCCGGCGTGGATCATCCGGCCGCTGACCGGGTCGGGACCCAGTTCCCGGGACTTTCCCACGTCCTTTCGGGTGACCTGGGTCTCTATCTGTTCCACTTGGGGTTTGAATTCGCCCCAGAAGGTGTGCATGAGGGAGACCCATTCCTTTTCGCCCCGGGCGATGGCGTCCAGTTGATCCTCCATTTTCGCCGTGAAGTCGTAGTCTACGTAGGTATTGAAGTATTCCGTGAGGAAGCGGTTGACGATGCGCCCCACGTCGGTGGGCTGGAAGCGTTTCTTGTCCAGCTCGGCATATTCCCGTTGTTGGAGCGTGGAGATGATGGAGGCGTAGGTGGAGGGACGTCCGATACCGTATTCCTCCAGGGACTTGATCAGGCTCGCCTCTGTGTAGCGGGGGGGCGGTTCGGTGAAGTGCTGCTCCGGACGGATGGCCTGGAGATCCACCGGATCGCCCACGGCGAGGGGAGGAAGGCGGCGTTCTTCTTCCCCGGATGGCTCTCCCGTCCCGCCCGGTTTGTCGTCGACCCCTTCCCGGTACACGGCCATGAAACCCGGATCGGCAACGGTGGAGCCCGTGGCGCGGAAGGTATTTTGGTCGCCACAGGAGAGATCGACGGCCACGGTGTCGATGGTGGCGTGTTTCATTTGGCAGGTGATGGCCCGTTTCCAGATGAGCTCGTAGAGTTTGTACTGATCCTTGTCGATGTTCTGACGCAGGGACGTCGGATCCCGCAGGGCGGAGGTGGGGCGGATCGCCTCGTGGGCCTCCTGGGCGTTTTTGGTCTTGGTTTTGTAAGCGCGCGCCTCGGGGGGGAGCTGGTCCTTTCCGTAACGTTGCCCGATGTAATCCCGGATTTCCACCAGGGCCTCTTGGGCGAGGGCCACCGAGTCCGTGCGCATATAGGTGATCAGGCCCACCGGGCCGTCCCCGGTGTCGATGCCTTCATAGAGCTGCTGGGCGAGGCGCATGGTGCGGGCCGCGGTGAAACCCAGTTTTCGGGCCGCTTCCTGTTGCAGGGTGGAGGTGGTGAAAGGGGGCGCGGGGTTTCGGCGCCGCTGCTTTTTGGTCACATCGGTGACAATGAGGATACCGATTACGCCATTGGCGCCATGTTCCTCGAAGTTGGCGATGCCCCCTTTTGCCTCACCGGTCGGCTTGTGGGCCAGGTTTCGGGCGGCGGCGTCGAGCAGGACCTTTTCCGCTGTTCCGGCGTCGATCTCCGCGGTAATACTGAATTGTTCGAGCTTCTCTCCCCGGTAGTGCGTCAAGCGCGCAACGAAAGGCTGCGCGCTGGCCAGAAGGTCCGCCTCAATGGTCCAGTACTCCCGGGATAGGAAGGCCTCGATCGCTTCTTCACGCTCGACAATCATGCGCAGCGCCGGGCTCTGCACGCGCCCGGCGGAAAGTCCCCATTGAATCTTTCTCCACAGTAGCGGAGATAGATTGAACCCGACCAGGTAATCCAGCGCCCTGCGGGCCTGCTGGGCATCGATGAGATCGGGAGAGAGCGCGCGAGGCCGGTTCATGGCATCGAAGATGGCGCGTTTGGTGATCTCGTGAAAGACGACCCGACGCACAGGTTTGTCGGCGAGGATTTTCCGCTCGTTGAGTAACTCCACCAGATGCCAGGAGATCGCTTCCCCCTCCCGATCCGGGTCCGTCGCCAGATACAGGGCCTGGGCTTCTTTCATGGCCCGACCGATGGCGGCAACGTGTTTCTGGCTCTGGTCGATGACTTCGTAGTGCATGGCAAAATCATTGTCCGGCTCCACGGCGCCTTCCTTGGGGCGAAGGTCACGCACATGCCCATAAGAGGCCATGACCTGGAAGTCGGCCCCTAAATATTTGTTGATGGTTTTGGCCTTGGCGGGCGATTCGACAATGAGAAGGTTTTTAGCCATGGTTTATGTGCTTTGTAGGGCAGGATTACCAACGATCCGGGAGGTTGCGAAAGGTTGCGAACCTCCCCCGGATCTACTGCGACAGCCGGAGATTTTTTCAAAACCTCTGAGCCCTATGTAGAAGTCAGAATTGGCTCCCCAACAAATTAAGTGCCCATGGTTACTCGGATTTCAATGTAGCTGGAGAATGCGGGACGAACTTTTGCATGTGGCCCATCGTCTAATCTGTTATATCCTGCGTCAGGATCGTACATCCTGGATCGTGGAGACAACCGCAGCCCTATCCAAAAACCCATAAGCCCGAAGGTAGCGCATAACTCCAACGTAAAGTGAGCTCGAAGGCAGTTACGGCGCTCAGGAAGGTCTCGAAGTATGGCAGGTTCGTCTTGGTAGGGATTCCCGCCGGTTCGAAGGCCTTCCAATCCACCCGGCTGTCTCGAAATCCCACAGCTTGAACAGGGTCATATTGGGACATTTGTCAATCCTCCCCTCGACGAGATATAGGTGGGATCGACAGGAAAATCGCCCCACGCGCGCCGGTGGCAATGGGGCGAGTCCTCCCTACGGCAGGGTTTCACCGGACACGCTTTTTAGAGCCCGCCAAATGCGCCAGAAGCCCGGAACAGGCGTCCTCCAGGATATTCAAGACCTCCTCGAAACCATCCGCCCCGCCATAATAGGGGTCGGGGACTTCTTTGACGGCGATCTTTCGGCAAAAGTCGGCCATCGGGTGGATCTTGGACGCCTGTTCGGCATCGGGCGCCAGGGTTCGGACGTGGGCATCGATCTTTGCATCCATGGTCACGATGTAATCGAACTCATGGAAGTCCCCCGTGGGATCGAATTGTCGCGCGCGCCCGGATAAGGGGTATCCGCGTTGCCGGGCGTGGCGGGTCATCCTCGGGTCCGGTGGGTCGCCGGTGATATTCCAGTCGCCGATGCCCGCCGAATCGCAGAGGATCTTATCCCCCGAAGAGGCCCGTTGTTGGACCAGGGCGTTCATGATCCCTTCGGCGGCGGGGGAACGGCAGATGTTGCCCAGGCAGACGAATAATATTTTTTGGGTATCCATGGATGGCATGTCTTGCCTCTGACGGTTTTCCGTCTCGCTGTAGAATGAATGGGCGATCCGCGTCGATTCGGATAACATAATCGGGTGGGGCAAGACGGAATTCGGTTTTGTCTCGCCTAAATTCCGTCGAGCCGGAACGGAATTTCATCCAGCCTCACCCGAATTCAGTCGAGCCAAAATCGAATTTCATCGAGCCTCAATTCAATTCGGTCGAGCCAAAACTGGATTTCATCGAGCCTCGCCTGAATTCCGGCGGACCGAAACTGCATCTTCCTTTCCGGTCTTTCCGCGTTGTCGCATGAACGATGAACAAAATGGGAACGATATACATGGCTCGATGGGCAAGCCCAATCGCGGGCATATTATCGATCTATCCCCTCGTCATATCCATGGCGCACGCTTTATCATTCCGAAAGCCGAATGAACGGTTATCCTCGATGTTGACTGGCGATGCATGGCGTTCCCTGAAAAATCCCCGGTCTACTGCGGTGGCCCCCGAATGGCGGCCCGCTGGGTTGCAGTTGGTTGGTAGGGTTTCAAACGGGTATGAACCAAAGTGCGGTTGGTCGGTCCGGTTGGGGCCGAGTTCGGGTCGGGAACATGGAGTCAAGGCAGGGTTTCACCCAGGGTTTCGAGAGGGCCGGACAGGTCCGGCGGAAAATCGCATTTTCGAAAAATCGCACTTTGGTTCACACCCGGAACGAGGCACTGGAACCGGGGGGTTCTGGACACGCCCCTACCGCTCCCCGCCCGCGGAATGGCCCGCGAGGGCTTTTACCCCCGCGTAGTCGGTCTTTCCCGTGCCGATGAGGGGAATCTTCTCCGTGAGGACGATCCGCTTCGGTAGGCCGATCTCGCCGAGCCCTTCCTCTTTTGCCAGGGCCAGAAGCCCCGGGCGATCCACGTCGGGGCATTCGGTGACCAGGACCAGTTGCTCCCCCTTTTGCGGATGGGGGATGGCCACCACGGCGTGGGAGAAGTTCGGCCAGGCCCGGTGGGCGAAGGCCTCCAGGGCGGTGAGGGAAACCATTTCGCCCCCAATCTTCGCAAACCGCTTGGCCCGCCCCTGAATCCAAAGATAACCGTCTTCGTCGAGATTGACGATATCGCCGGTGTCGTACCAACCGGGCCCGAGATCCGTCTCCAAGGGCCGGAGTTTCCCCGGGGCGTCGGAGAGCAGGTACCCCAACATGATGTTGGGACCGCGCACCCACAGCCTGCCCGCCCCCTCCACCCCACTGACCGGTTCGAGACGGTGTTCGACGCCGGGCAACAGGCGCCCCACGCTGCCGGGGCGGTTCCCCATGGGGGTATTGAAGGAGAGCACCGGGGCGGTCTCCGTGGCCCCGTAGCCTTCGAAGATACGCACCCCGAACCGTTCCATCCAGGTCCGGCGCGTATCGGCCTGGAGCTTTTCGGCCCCGGCGAAGACATAGCGCAGACTGCGAAAGTCGTAGGGGTGGGCGTGGCGGGCGTAGCCGGACAGGAAGGTGTTGGTGCCGAACATGAGGGTGGCGTTGGTCTCGTAGATCAGCTCCGGAATGATCCGATAGTGCAAGGGGGAGGGGTAGAAGAACACCTTCATCCCGGAGAGCATGGGGAGCAGGGTGCCGATGGTGAAACCGAAGGAGTGGAAGGTGGGCAAGGCGTTCAGGACGATATCCGTGGCGCGGAAATCGCCGTGGCTTTTCAATTGCTCGATATTCGATATCAGGTTCGCGTGGGACAGGACCACGCCCTTGGGCGTCCCTTCGGAGCCGGAGGTGAACAGGACGACGGCCGGATCATCGGGGCCGGGCGCGTCGGAGGGCCGGCGATAGGTGAGGCGGGGGAAACGGGCGGCGAGGGCGCCCCGGAATTTGAGGCCGAACCCCACGTCCTCGGCCAGGTCTTCCAGATACCGTATCCGCACCTGGGCGGCGAGCTTGGCCACATCGTCGGTGAGTTTCGCCTCGGTGACGAAACGCCGTGAGGTGTAGACCGTTTGGACCTCGGCGGTGACGACGGTGGATAACATGCCCCCCACGCCCATGGAGAAATTCAGCATGGTGGGGACCCGGCCATGGCGGTGCAATCCGAAGAACGCCACCGCGGTGGTGGTGGCGGTGGGCAGCAAGAGCCCGACGCGGGTCTCCCGTTCCCCGGCCTGTTCCAGGTCCTTGGCCATGAGATGTCCCAGGATATAGGTGCGCAGGAGAAACTGGCGGTAGGTCAGGGGTTCGCGCCGAATGTCTTCGGCGACCACGTGGGCCGGGCCATGGATGGTCTGGGCGTCCAGGAGCGCCTGGTAGAGGGTGCGCCGGGTATCGCTGCCGAAAAACAGGAGATCCGCCATGAGGTCCGACAGGAGCATGCCGATGCGCCGGCGCCGTTCGGTCCCCGTAATGCTCTCCGGTATATCGATGGCGCGGGGCGGCAACACGGTGATGGTCATGGGGGGGAACCGGCGTAGGCGTACCTGGCACCGCAGGCGGGAGAAGGGGGTGTACTGGGGACCGTCCAGCCGCACGGGGAGCAGCGTGGCCCCCACCCGGTCGGCCACTAGGCCGGGACCGTCGTAGACCTTCATGAGCCCGCCGGTGACCGTGATGCGTCCCTCGGGGAAAATGACGGCGCTTTTGCCTTCTTTGAGTCTGGCGATCAGTCCCCTGACGGCCAAGGGATTGTTGGGCTCCATGGGCAGCACGGGGATGAAGGAGAGGGCCGGGCGTACCCACCAGCGCCCGGCGATGCGGGGATTGATGGCGAATGCCGGGTCGCCGGGCAGGTATGTCCACAGCAGGACCGGATCCAGAAAGGACAGGTGGTTCGCCACCATCAATACCCGTCCCTCGGTGGCCGGGTAGTTTTCGAGGCCCTTTACCCGGACCCGATACAGGAGGGCGAACACGCCCCGTAACAGTATTCTGGCGAACGTTTTGATAGACCTTTTGATGAATCTTTTGATGGATCGTTCAAGAGACGGCTTGATCGGTTTCATGTTTGGAGCTCGCATGGTAATTCTTGTTCGGTTTCGGCGGCATGGGTCTCCACTTTAATTTTACAGCTTCAGCGAGGCATAAAGTGGCCAAATGTGAGCCTTATTTGTTCGCTTCCCGGCTTTGCTTGGTGTATTCTCCCCAGGGGAGAAGGGCGCTTCAGTTCGGTTGAAGTCATCCCAACAGACTGAGTCGTATTCGTTTCCCAGTATAACAGGCCGCCCGCCACGCACGACTCGATTTCGGGCCTTGCGCGCCTTGCTACGGTCGGGAACGAATTTTCAGAGACGCTCTAAAAATGGCCGAATTAAATCTTATTCAAAAAATCATCGTGTGGGTATTCCCGGTCCTGTTTGCCATCACCGTGCATGAAGTGGCCCATGGCTGGGTCGCCAAGCGCCTTGGCGATCCGACGGCGATGATGCTGGGGCGATTGACCCTGAACCCCCTCAAGCATGTGGATCCCATTGGCACCATCGTGATCCCGGGCCTGCTGTTGTTCTTCCAGGCACCATTTCTCTTCGGTTGGGCGAAACCGGTGCCCGTCGACTACCGGAATCTGAGACGGCCCAAACAGGACATGGCCCTCGTGGCCCTCGCGGGACCGGCGGCAAACCTGATCATGGCGATATTGTGGGCCGTTTTGGTCAAAATGCTCGTTGCGATGCCTCAGTATGTCGGGGAATGGATGGTGTTGATGATCTATATGGGTTTTGCCGGCATCAGCATCAATGTGGCCTTGATGGTATTGAATCTGGTGCCGATCCCTCCCCTGGACGGCGGACGCATCCTGGTCGGCCTGCTCCCCGGCCCTTGGGCCCGGCACGTGGACCGCATCGAGCCCTATGGCCTTTTTATCGTTATCGGACTCCTGCTACTCGGTATCCTCCAATCCCTCCTTGTCTTCAGCCAGACAATGTTTTTCTCGGTGCTGGGATTGTCCTGAGGGCGTGTCCGAAGGATGAAACCCGGCACGGCCGCGGCCGAAAACGCCCCCGTGTGCAACGTCTTCCCCCAAATGACTCAAAAAGACAGCGCGACAAAAGATTTATGACTCTCGGTAATAGCAGCCTCGCCCCCGAGCGTGTCCTTTCCGGTATGCGGCCCACCGGCCGCCTGCACCTTGGCCATTACCACGGTGTCCTGCGCAATTGGATCGAACTCCAGTACGAGTATGAATGCTTCTTCTTCGTGGCCGACTGGCATGCCCTCACCACGGAGTACGAAACCCCCCAGGTCATCGCCGACAGTGTCCGGGACATGATCGTAGACTGGCTTGCGGTAGGGGTTAACCCCAGCGCCGCAACGCTTTTCATACAGTCGCGGGTGCCCGAACACGCGGAACTCCATCTGCTGTTGTCCATGATAACGCCGCTGGGCTGGCTCGAGCGCGTGCCGAGCTACAAGGACCAACAGGAAAAGCTGAACAAGGAACTGTCCACCTACGGTTTCCTGGGATACCCCCTGCTCCAGAGCGCCGATATCCTGGCCTATCGCGCGGGTATGGTCCCCGTGGGCGAGGACCAAGTGGCCCATGTGGAGCTGACGAGGGAAGTGGCGCGCCGCTTCAATTACTTATACGGGAGAGAGCCGGACTTCGAGAATCGGGCGGAAAAGGCCATCAAAAAACTCGGTAGGAAAAAGGCGCGCCTGTATCGGGAATTGTGCAAACGCTATCAGGAAGGGGGCGATAGTCAAGCCGTGGAGGAAGGGCAGGCCCTGTTGCAAACCCAGCAGCATCTGAGTATCGGCGACCGGGAGCGGCTGTTCGGTTATCTGGAAGGCGGCGGAAAAATTATCCTCCCGGAGCCCGAAGCCCTGTTGACGCAGGCCGCCAAGGTGCCGGGTCTGGATGGACAAAAGATGTCCAAATCCTACGGTAACACCATCATGCTCCGGGAAGAGGCGGAATCGATTACCCGAAAATTGCGCACCATGCCGACGGATCCCGCGCGAGTACGCCGCACCGACCCGGGCGATCCCGGGAAGTGCCCTGTTTGGCCGTTCCACCAGGTCTATTCCACCGAGGAGGTCCGAACCTGGGTACAGGCAGGTTGTTCCAACGCCACCATCGGTTGCCTCGATTGCAAGCAGCCGGTGATCGACGCCGTGCTGCGGGAACAAAAGCCCATACAGGAAAGGGCCCGGGAATATCTGGAACAACCGGAGCTGGTTCGCTCCATCATCTTGGCCGGTTGCGCAAAGGCCCGGGATGCGGCCCATGAGACGCTGGAAACAGTACGGAACGCCGTGGGGATGGTGTATCGGTAAGCCATGAATCCTCCCGAAACAACGCCGCATGGCGTCGCGTCTCTTCCACAAGAAGAGGAACCCCCTCGGGAAAAGCCCCACATTGCCATCGTCCAGGGTGCGCCCATCACAGAGCTTCCACGTGATCTATACATACCGCCGGATGCATTGGAAGTCTTCTTGGAGACCTTCGAAGGCCCGCTGGATCTGCTGCTATACCTCATCAAACGCCAGAACCTGGATATCCTCGACATCCCCATCGCGGAAGTGACCCGTCAGTACATGGGCTATGTGGCGATGATGAAGGTATTGCGCCTGGAGCTCGCCGCGGAATATTTGGTCATGGCGGCCATACTCGCGGAGATCAAATCCCGCATGCTGCTCCCGCAACCCAAGGTGGCGGAAGAAGAGGAAGACCCTCGCGCGGAACTCGTTCGACGCCTTCAGGAATACGAGCGTTTCAAGGCAGCAGCCAAAGATCTCGACGCGCTACCCCGCGCAGGGCGGGATATATTCCCGGCAAGCGCCGCGCCGCCCGAGATTCCAATCAAAAAGGTCTATCCCAAAGTCCACCTTGTGGATGTATTACGCGCCTTTCACGAGGTACTGACGCGCGCGGACATGTTTTCCCATCATCAAATACAGGCAGAACCGTTATCGGTACGGGAACGCATGGCCAACATCCTGGTAATATTGCAGGCTCACGAATTCGCGGAGTTCAAGTTACTGTTCAAGCCGGATGAGGGACGGCAAGGCGTGATCGTCGCGTTGCTGGCCCTCCTCGAACTCATCAAAGAGTCATTGATCGAGTTGGTGCAGATACCCTCCTGCGGTCAAATTCATGTCAGGCGTTTATGAAGTCCGTGAAAAGTCCGACACGTATCGCGTCGCGCCGAATCCGTCGGCCATGGGATTCCGCGAATATTCATCGGGCAATCCGCCTTGCGAGACGCGGCCACATAATCGTGTTCTGCAAAATCATCGCTTCGCCGGATCCTCCGGCACCCTCCGATACGCCACCGGCATCACCTTCACGAACCTCGGCAAAAATGCCGCCCACTTATCTGGACTGGAATCCGCCCACTCCGTTCGCTGGCCCGATTGCAGCGAACCTCGAAGTCGCCCTTCTCATCCGGCACATAGGCAATCCCGCCGCTCATGCCGGCGGCGAAGTTGCGGCCGGTGCCGCCCGGGACCACCACGACCCCGCCGGTTATATATTCGCAGCCGTGATCGCCAACGCCCTCAATGACCGCTATGGCCCCGGAGTTACGCACGGCAAAGCGCTCGCCGTGCCACGCTGGCGATGCGTCCGCGCAGATCATTCCTGACCAACGTCTGGTGGGTCTCGGCGAGTCCGATCTCCCAGTGGGAGCCGGCATTTTGGGTGGAGGTCAGCGGGTTGGCGTCAACGCCGCTTTCGCCAGTGAAGCAAGTAAAACTTGCGATTTGCATTGGCGTAAACCGCGCTTTGACAGTATCATTCTCATTCTAACTCCGGCTGGATTGAACTTTGTCACTATATCGCCCACGGGCTCTATCCCCATTCTACCTGCCATGACATCTCCAAGATCCAACATTGATTGGGCCGCCGTTGGCGCCATTGCCGCTGTCATCGGTGCCGTTATTGCTGTAATCGGTATTATCGAACGGATCGATTTTACCGCCGTCACGGTCAGCATTGGCATCGTTCTGTTGGTGACCATTGTCTGGGGAGTGGTTCATTGGTGGCGCCAAAATCCACCAACGATCTTTATCAGCTATGCCGACGAGGACAAGGAAAATCTCGCGTCGTTGCGGGAAAGACTCGACCGTTTCGGAAGAAATCGCCGAATAGCGCTACGTTATCGAGCGGATTCCTCCGATCCTACGGCGTGGCAGGCGGAAGCGGAAGGAGCCCTGGAACGCTCTCGCGCCGCGATTGTCCTGTTTTCGCGCGCTTATATCGACATGTCCGATCCGCGAGATTCCGTCACACAAAGGGAATGTCTCCTGATTCACCAACAGTGGAGTAAGGGAAAGCTAAAGGTGTTCCCTCGCATGATTTCTCCTGTCCGGGAAAAGGACACACCCGGTTGGGCGCAATGGCTGTGGTCGGCTGATATCTATCCCACGGGGGATATGAACTATATAGGGAAAAATATCAAAGAAGTTATTCGCGGAGCTTTCCTTGTTCGAATCATTTCCGTGGCGCTCGCTCTGATACTGATGATCGTTTCCCTATTTGGCGCATTGGCATGGTTTCGGGATGGGTCGGAGATCACGTTGCCTTCCTTTGGTATTTTCGCGCGCAACCAGCATGATGTAACCCTATTTCTGGATAAACAACGCGCCGCCCATGCAAAGGTCCGGCTATTGGGGGTAGGCGCTACCTCCAAGGAATTCTCTACCGACCAGGAAGGCCATGTCCGACTGACGGGATTGAATCCCAAACAAGAGAAACAACGGATATCCATCGATATCGATGATCCTAAGGATTATCTCCCCACCATCCGAACCATCGATCCGGGAGAGGGTTCGCACACCCGGATCGAACTCTCCCGGAACGATTTAAGACCCGTGCCGGCATCCGTGCCGATACCGGGCGGAAGGTTGCACCGGGGCGCGCGGGATAGCGTACGGGATGAAAAAGGCGTTTGGAAAGAAGAAGAATCCCTGACAACCCGGTTGCTGCGAAGGATTTACAACCAGAAGATCGGTATAGACGCGGCTACTCGGGGGGGCGGTCCCATCATCGGCGCTGTCGATCTGGAGGCGGCTTTCGACCTCATCGGCACACCACCCCGCCGGGTCCCTCTGGATGCGTTCGACATCGATGAATACGAGGTCACGAACAAGGACTATTGCGAATTTCTGGGCCTCAAAAAGCCAAAGGGCACAGATCCAGATGACTATTGTGCATTTCAGGATACACCGAAGAATAACGAGCAAAAACCATCAGTCTGGTCAGCAAAACTTCCGAATGGCATAGATGCCAAACAGGCTAATCAGCCAGTCGTTGGCGTAAGCTTTTACGGTGCAGATGCCTACTGCCGCTCCCAAGGCAAACGCCTGCCCACGGAAGACGAATGGGAGGCGGCGGCGCGTGGGGGAAAGGGTTGGCCGTATCCCTGGGGAGAGCGATTCGACGAGGCCTTTTACCGAAAAAATAACGGGGACGGTAAAGGGCCACGGTCGGTTAAGGACTTGCTGGCGCCCAGAGAGAATGCCCCCAAAGGCATGGCCACCAACGCCGGAGAATGGACCAGCACGGATCACCCCGATGGCGGCAAGGTGATCAAGGGCAGCGCCTGGACCCAGAATGACGGAGAGGTCTATGCCCTGGCCTTCGTCAGACACCCCGGCAAATCTCTGGATCGTGGCGGAATAGAAACCGGCTTTCGCTGCGCCCGCGGTGCCAAAGGCGCTACACCGAAAGGGATGATACGGATACCCGGTGGCGAATATGGGCTTGGCGGAGACGATTCCCCTATGATAAAGCTGATAAGAAGACTGCGTGAAAAGTATGCCAATGCCGTGGAAATCGTGCTGCGTGAACCCCGGGTAACGGAACCGATAGACGCATTTTCCATGGACGGATACGAGGTCACCAATAGGCATTACAAAGCATTTCTGGGACACATCGAGGAGACGAAAGACCGCTGGATGGACCACCTCGACCAGCCCCAAGGTAAGGATCATAAATCCGACTATTTGGATAAACCCCAATATAAAGCCGACAACCAACCGGTGGTGGGCGTGGATTGGTATGATGCCCACGCCTTTTGCCGCTGGGTCGGACGGCGCCTGCCGACGACGGAGGAGTGGGAATACGCGGCGCGTTGGAATCGGGAAAATCCCTATTCCCTGTACCCGTGGGGCAACGAATTCGATAAGGATAGGGATGTATTCGGCGAGAGCCCGCTCTTCTGGCCGGTGGCGGTGGACGCCCCTCCCGGTGAGGCCGCGCAAGTTGCCCACCTCGCCGGGAATGTGCAGGAATGGACATCGGAGATTGTCGAAACGAAAAATGGTGAGCCATACCAGCGTATCAAAGGTGGGAACTGGAAAGAATCCGGGCTACCCAAGGCCTTGGTTTTCGACAGGCCGACCTCCGCCGCCCGTGAATACCGAGGCAATGAAACCGGTTTTCGTTGCGCCGCGGACAGCGACGCCAAAGCCGGTCGATGATATAGGGGAACCCCATTGACGACACCTACCGTAACCTGCCCACATTGCCATGCCTCATTCCAGTGCCCGGAAGAGATTCTGGGGGAATATATCTATTGCACCAATTGCTGGAAGAAATTCAATACGGACCCATCCACGTCGTTCGAGGGCGGCCAACCCGGTCCCTCCCAAGACGCGGACCCGGCACTGGCCCCTTCCGGGCCACCTCCCCGAGAAGCCGCTTCTCCCGCCCCCTCCTCGGGACCGGACGCCGGTGAGATACCCCCCTTACCTCCTCCAACCCCGGCCGCGCGGGAAACCCATCCCCTGGTCCCATCCGGTATCGGGCTCCTGGCGACCATCGCCTTCTATCTGGTCCTGGTATTGCCGCTGGGCGATACCTATTTCGGCGCCCTGTTCGGGAATCGGGGCTGGGTCCCCTATGTGATCACCTTCCTGACCTTCTGGTCCGCCGGCATCCTGGTCCTGAAATACCTGGGATTCCACCACCAGAAGGAGGCGTTCGACACCTATCTGCTGCCCGATGCGTCGGGCGCCAAGATAGGGGTCGCGGATGTCCCGCGCTACATCAAGCGGTTATCGCACCTACGCGAGAACCTGTCGAAGACCCTGCTGCTCCAGCGCGTCATCCGGGGCCTGAGACACTTCCACGCCCGGCGGGATACCGGCGAGGTGGGCGAGTTTCTGACCACCCAGTCGGATCTCGACGCGGCGCGGGTGGAATCCGGTTATGCGCTCCTCAAGGTCTTTATCTGGGCCATCCCGATCCTGGGCTTCATCGGGACGGTGATCGGCATCGGCGACGCCGTGGGCGGCTTTTCCGGCGCCATCCAGGAGGCCAAGGAACTCGAACTCATCAAGGGTGCCCTCGGGGATGTCACCACCGGGCTCGGGGTTGCCTTCGACACCACGCTGCTCGCGCTCGCCATGAGCCTGCTGATCGTGTTTCCCACCAGCTATCTGGAACGGGAAGAGGAGGCGATCCTGGCCCGGATCGACGAGTATTGCGGGGAGCGGTTGATCCCGCTCTTGGACGATGGCGCGCGGGGACCGGCGGCCAACATGGGAGAAGAGGCGCGGCAACTGATTGCCGGGGAATTCGCCGCGCACCGCAAGGCCCTCGAGGACTGGAGCCACAGACTCGGCCATATCGGAGAGATCATTACCGGGCAGGTGGTCTCCGGATGGAAACAGGTGCACGGGAAGCTCCAGGAACAATATCTGGAAAACGCCGCGGGCATGAAAGAAATGGGGGATGGACTGAGAGAGACCACCGACTCCCTATCCCAGATAGCGCCCTCCCTGACGGAGAAGATGGACGCCAGCCTGCAAAACGTCGTGGCGGCCTGGGAGGGAAATCTGCGCCGCACCGACGAGATCGGGCGCGGATTGGAAACGAATCTGAATACGTTTCGGACTACCGTGACCGAAACATCAGGTCGGTACGCGGAACAGGCGGCGGATTCCCTGAAGCAACTGCAAACAGCCTCTGAGGACATGGCGAGGGATATCGGCGCTGCGTTGAATGCCCAAAAGGGTCTGGTTGGTCAGTTTACCCATCAGATGGAAATCCTCAAAAGCCAGACAGCGGAATACGCCGGGGACGAGCAAGCGCGCGCGGAAACCATGATACAAGAGTTTTCCCGATCCTTGATGATATCATCGGAGCAACTTACGCAAGCCCATCGAAGCACACTAGAAAAGATAGGAACGGAACAAACCCATCAAATTGGCAGCACCGCAAAAGAGGTAACTCGCGAACTTGGTATCGTGCTTGGGGGATATAGAAGACAAATCGAAGCGCTCGACAAGCTTTTGGCTGGCCATCGGGACATGATCACCCGGTCCGATGCCTTCGTCGATACGATGCGGAACGCCGATGAGCGCATCGCTCGCCTCGACAAGACCCTGCATGCCTTGAATGATACGCTGATACAACGCAAAACCTCGTGGTTTCCCTTCAACCGCCGAGGCCTATAGACAATGAGCCGCCCCCGGCGCAACCGCTCGGGTTATCTTACCGTCAGCCTGTTCCCCTTCCTGAGCATCCTAGTGGCGACCATGGGCACGCTGATCCTGGTGATCACCGCCATGTCGCTCATTTCCATACAGACCGGCAAGCAGATTGTCCAAAGCCCGGCGGGGGTGGAAAAGAAGGCCTGTTATGTGGAGTGCAGGCCGGGCGGGCTGCTGATCCATGCCACGAATCAATTCGTTTCCGTCGATCGAATCTCCCGCCCCAATAGCCCCTGGACAAGGTTTCTCGAGCAATTGAGCTTTCGCCCGGATGTCTCCTTGGTGTTGCTGGTTCGGCAGGATGGCCTGGAGGCCTTCCAAAAGGCGAATGCCAGTATTACTGTACGCAACCGACTATTGGGAATACTGGGGGTGGGGGGCGGTGAAGCCATCAGCGTTGGGTACGAGCCTATTGCCGCCGCCGGTCCGATTGAAGTAGAAGAACCCTGTGAGATCTCGTTACAGTGAAACGCCGCCGCCGCGAAAGCCAGTTTTCCTCGGATTCGTTCCTGGATATCGTCTCCAATGTGGTGGGCGTACTGGTGCTGATTACGATTGTGGTGGTGATCAACGCCCAAGGCATACAGATTTCCCTCGGGACACCGGCCCTGCAGGATCCTCCAAGGGGAGCGGAGCGGTTCATCTTCGAATGTCAAAACAGTCGCGTGGTTCCATTGGATGCACAGGCGGCTCATGAAGAGCTTATCGCTCTAACCAAGGAAAAATCCCCTGTAACCGCCATTGCCATTGCCCTCGGGAAAGCGGATTCGGACGACATAGCAAGCTTCCTGGAGGAAAACGATATTGGCGGAAAATACTATCGGATGACCATGGAAGATGGTTTGCTTGGAGATTCCGTGACCGTTTTTACCCTACGGGACGCCAGTCTCGGCGAGGATGAAAGGGCCCTTGCCCGGGAAGGGTCGGTTTTTCTCACCAAGCTGAAAGAGAAAGGGTTCGATCCCAAGGAACGATGGCTGTATTTCATTGTGCGCCCGGACAGCTTCCAGGTCTTCCGGGCGGCCCGAAAGATTGCGCGTGAACAGGGCTTCTCGGTGGGCTGGAATCCCATTGGAAACGACGCAAAACTGCAATTCGCCAGCGGCGGAGGTATGGGTTCCAAGGTTCAGTGAAAGACATCTATTCGGGCAACAGGGTATTTCACTCCCGCAATCCTTGTACGAAGAGTTGTGGCTGTATTGCCAACGGCGGTAGAAAACAGGAGAACCATATGCCAATCATCTCTATGTTCTATGGAATCATCATCCGCATGTATCTGTCCGATGACAAGCATCATCGTCTGCCCCATATCCACGCAAAGTATGCCGAGTTCGAGGCATCTATCGACATCAATGATGGGGAAATACTCGCTGGAGAGCTGCCCCGGAAACAGTTGAGGCTGGTTCAGGCCTGGATAGAACTCCATCGGGACGAACTCATGGCCGACTGGGAGATCGCCATTGATGGCGGCGAAACTCCCTACAAGATCGCCCCCCTGTGAGGCCGGATTCATGTATTGGGATGTGAAAGTCGTAAAACCGAAGGCCGACTATCGACTATACGTAGAGCTGGAAGATGGGCGAAAAGGCATCTTCGATATGCGCCCCTATCTCGATAAAGGGGCATTCCGGGAACTCAAAAATATCGGCTACTTCAATCAGGTTCATATCCTGTTCGGCGCCATCACCTGGCCCCACGAACAGGATATTGCCCCGGAGACGCTCATCGAGGAGATGCGGCCGGTGGAGACGGAACCGACATGACCGTTGGATCTCTCATAACCCTTTCCCGGCTCACAATGTCGCCATCACGCTATTGCTCGGCTCGCCCTCGCCGGCCTTGTTGACGGCGATCACCCGGAACACGAACCACTTTCCGCCCTCCTGCCCCTCGAGCCGGGTGGCGGTCTCCACGGCCATCCCCACATCCTGCCACTCGGTGGCGTCATTCTCCCGGCGCTGCACCTTGTAGGCCGCCACCTTGCCACCGCCCTCCGGCTCTTCCCACTCCAGGCTGATCCAGCCATCCCCCCGGTCCGGGGCCTCCAGGGAGAGGGGTTGACCCGGCGGCGCCAGGGGGGTGGGCGGCCGGCGCCCGCTCCAGCCGATGAGCTCCAGCTCCCCGTCGTCGTAATCGACGGTGTTCTCCGCATAGCGCAGGGCGCTCTTGATGTTCCCCACGAACGCCGCCAGGGCCTCGTCCTTGGCGTCGATGGCGCGCTTGGCCTCGCCCCGGGCGCCGACCGCGGCATCCCGCGCCACCACGTAGGCCTCCATGGCGGCGTCGAAGTCCGGGATATCCAGGGGCGGGTTGGGATAGATGTCGGAATGGGCCTTGAAACCGGCCGTGATTTTCTGCCCCAAGGCCAGGATCTCCGCTTCGGCGCGGGGGAATTTTTTCGATGACATGATGGCATTCTCCTGTAAAAATTCCATTTATAGAACCGCGAAGGCTGCTTGTCAATGGGCGAAGGCCGTTTTCTTGGAGGCCATGGACCCTCGGCAATGGGCTATGGACTCTTTCCAATGGGCAATGAACTATCGATGATCGGCAATGGCCGATAATAAAGGGGAAATGGAAGATTTATCTTGCGGTATGGCCCATCGCCTTTCGGTCATGACCCAAGAGTACTGGGAAATTACCCCTTGCCCGGCGGCCATGGCCGCTCGTCGAGGGGCCCGGGCAAATCGGCAGGGAAAATCCCATGGCCTTCTATCCGCGCGCGGCCTGTCCCGGAGAAGGCTCGGACAGAATGCCGGGCGGCAGATAGCGTTCGATTCCGGGTCGATCCAGCAGCTCCAGATACGGGTTGGTGGAGAAGCCGATCTTCTTGCTCCGGTTAAACCAGCTCAGGGTCGGGATGAAGAATACCACGAAGACCAAGAACAGCCACCAGAACAAGACCGGCCAACCCCATATCTCCGGGTGCCAGAAGGGGATGGCGCTTTCCAATCGCAATTCCCCGGAAACGGCATCCCACAACTGCCAGCGCGCCCCCGAGATCAAAAGCAGGGAACCGCCATCCGGGGTATATTCCAGCGCACGGATGCCATCGTCGGCATGGGGCGGTTTTATCTTTCGCAGGCCCTTCCCTGTCTCCACGTCACGAATCAAGACCGTCGAGTTGCCGTCGTACACAATGGCTATCTTACTTCCATCCGGCGACAGCGCCCACCGGGACACGACGGTGGTATCGATGGAATCCAGCCCCCGGGTCTCCTTGATCTCCTTGCCCGTTTCGGCATCCCATAAACGGAAGCCATCATCGATCCACGCGATGACCCGGTTGCCGTCCTGGGAGAACCGCGCTTCTTGCATCTCGCCGATTCCATCCTCCGTTTTCAGGCGAGAGAGACGATCGCCGTTTTTGGCATCGGCTATCCAAAGGGAATTTCCACGCCGGACAAGCACCCGTTCGCCATCGGCGGATAGGGCCAACAGGGTGCCGGGTTCCACCCGGAATTCCCCTAGCAACACCATCCGTTCGGCCTGCTTATTGTAGAGACTCACTGCCGAACGACTATCCATTGCCGCGATTTGGCCATCCGATGTAAACATCAGCGACAAAATCGACGCATCCGGTGGCATCGGCACGCGCCGGCGCCCGATCTCGGCGCCGGTGAGGGCATCCAGGATATGGATCGTATCCTGTACTGCGATCGCCAGCCGCGCGCCATCCGGTGAAATGGCAGAGACCAGCCGTAACGGAAATGTTGTGATTTCCTGAAGGGGAGTATCGAGGGTGGCGAGGTAGCTCTCCTCCTGCCGTCGCCGTTCCTGCCGTAGCTGTTCCTGTCGTAACTGTTCCTGTCGTAACTGTTTCCTGAGCCGTTTCGACAATGCGATTTTCCCTGTCGGTTCCCTCGTGACGGCATCGAACCGTTGTATTCGGAACCACTCTCGGTCAACCGGTTCCAACTGGAAATACACATTCCGCGTCACATCGTGGGCCAGAATATCAGCCGAGGGCTCGATTTTCGCGACAAACTCCGCGTGTTTCTTCTCAGGAAGGTCGGGTCGTATGTAATGGATGCGATCGGCCAGTTTCCAGGTCTGAACGCCTGTGCGGTAATTTAGCGTCAACCGGAACGGTTGAGAGGGTGTTTTGTTCGATAGTCTTAGCGATGTCAACCCCTCCTTCTTGAATTCCATATCCGATAACCCTTCCTTGATGGCGTGTTCCGTATACGTATCCGTATACGTATCCGTATCCGATAACAATGCCTCGATGACCTGTTCTTCCGTATCCAGGTCGATGATGCTCAGTTCGCCATCCTCCTCCAGGATTACCGCGTGTCTTTCATCGGGACTGACGCCGATGGCCAGGGCGCTCTTGGCGTGGCCGATTGTTTTTCGGATTTTCCCGGTATTGAAGTCGCGAATCGTGGTCCCTTGGGCGTCGGAGATCAGGAGCTTGTCCCGGGTCGCGGCAAAAGCGGTCGCCTGGAAGGACGCGATGGGCGCGGGGTCGACGCGTCCCGCCACGGACTGCGCAAGCGAGTACACGGTCACCCTGCCGTCCGAGAAACTTGCGCCCCTTTGCAGTTCCGGCGACACATACCATTTGAGGACAGGGGCCGCCCAGCGCAGCGGCGCCCGGGCCGGCCGGCCGGTTTCTGTCTCCCAGCTGAGCAACCGGGATTCCTCCATGGCATAGACCTCGGCGCCATTCGAGGAAAGGGCGAGCGCCTTGGGTGGTTGTTCGAATTCCAGGCAATCCTTTGGCGGATCCTCGAAATCCATGGCGCAAAAGGCCCCGCCCTCGGCCCTGTTCCATATTTCCATTTGCCGACCATCGGCCAGAACAAGGCGCCGTCCGTAGGGACCGGCCAGCATTCGATCGGCGGATAGGATGGGGTTTTCGGTGGATGGGATGGTTTTTTTTCGCCGCTTCGACTCCCGGCCAGTCGCCGCGTCCCAAAACAACTGCCCGTCGGCGCCGATGGTGACGATTTCGCCGCTCTCCGGCGAGAAGGCGATTTCGGCGATGGGGGCGCTGTGTCCCTCGGTGGACATGTGGGTAAGCCACAGGGCGAGCGGTATCAGCAGTACACCGAGGGAAAACCACAGGAGCGCCACGACGGCCCGCAGGAAAGGTGAGTTTTCGCCACTCATGGTATCCCTCCCTGTCGATTCCCTGTCCCTTGCCCCGCCCACAGGCGGCAGAGGCCGCCGCTTCCCCTATCCAAACGGCGCATCAAGGGACACCAGACGAGGCGCCAGAAGGCGAACAGGGCCAACCCCGCGCCTAGCCCCAGCGCAACCGGATACAGCGCATCGGGACCGAGCGCCACGAGATTCAGCCGGCCGGTAGCATTGGCCCAGAAAACGCCCAGGCCGAGTCCTGCAAGGAGTGGAACCAGGGCCATCCACCAGCCGAAAAGGGCGGTGGGGATTCGGGTAAGCTTGCGGAAAAAGCCCTGGCGCGCTTTTTCCTTGCCTTCCCGTTCCTTATCTTCCAGGAGGTTCTCCCAGTGTTCCTGCTTCCGCCGGTTGCTCTTTTCTTCGGTGGCGGCAAAGAAGAAGGCCCACCACGGATTCTTGTACCATCGCCAATCGGGTCGTAGCGCTCCCTTTGCAAAACGCGCAAGGGCCGCCACGGTAATCAGATAGGCCAGATTGGGGGGCTTCTTCCCCCACGGGTAATACGCGCGGACCTTTTCCAGCGCCAAATCGGGGTCTTTCGAGAGCGGCGGCCTATCGTCATGACCGTAATGACGCGGTAATTTGGCAAGACGCTCGGGGCCGTTTTCCTCCGCCATCAGATCGAGAAGTTGGCCACAGGCGGAGGGAAAGGAAATGAAGTCTCTATCCCGCTGTCCATAAATCTTCCATAACGAAGCCCAAAGTGGCCCTATTCTTGCAATCCCCATACCGAGCCAATGGATCTCCGATACGACCTTTTCGGGCGGCACGGCATCGGAAAGCGCCCGGTTGGCGGATTCCCGCGCGTCCTCCCTACCGCCCCTGGCGATGCTCATCAGGCCCACGACCAGCTGCTGGGGGGTATCGCTGTGTCGTCCGATTTCACGCTTCAAGCGCACTACGACTTCCCTTTGTAGCCGTTCGATCGCCTCCCGATCCCCATTTGCCAGCACGCTGGCGCACAGGCCGGCCATCCCCAGAATAAACACGCGCTTCGGGTCGCCAACCGGGGATTTACCGGATTCAGCAAGCAGTTCGGATACGAAGGCGCAGGCATGGCCATTGTCTTCGAGGCTGGAATAATAGATGCCGGTCTGCAACCACGCCCGTTCTCCCGCATGCATGAGAAGCTGCCGCATCCCTTTTGGGTCTTCTTGCCGGTCCCTGTCCGCCAGACGTTCCGCGGCCAGGAATTCCAGGAATGTCGGATGGGAGAATTCATGAACCACCTTGTCATCATCGGCTTTCGAGCGGATCAAACCCGATTGCGTGATCTCCCGGACGACTGTCTCAATCCGTTCGGCGGCAACCTCATCACGGCTAGCCGATCTTTGCGCCTCTTCGAATAGGTTCGATTTATTAAATTCCCCGGAATCCGCCTTCGACTTGGATTCCAGGGCAACCCGCCTCAACAAATCCCGCTTGCATTCCTTCTCCGTAGGGGATTCGCCTTCCCTATGCAACAGTTTCCCGATGGCGCCCTGGAAGAAACCCGCCAGATTGTTCGGTATCTCCGGATTCCGGACATAAGCGCCGAGCGCCAGGGTCACCAGCAAGGGCGTTTGCAGGAGATCCGCGATACGAGGTTCTCTCCGATAGTCCTCCTCGGGGGAGGACGGCTCGGCGGTGGCGTCAAAGGCGTCCGGCTCTTGAATCGGGATTCTCACGCGGTCCAGGAAATCTTCCGGCGTTTTGTCCTTGTTATCGATACTCGTCAGGCGCCGGCGGGCGATTTCCTTGATATTTTCCCCATCAATCTTCCGAATCCGGTATCGCGCAAATCCGAGTTCGCTGTCGAATGACGGAATTTGCGTACAGTGCCGTTCCCGGCACGTGATGACGGCGCGACAATTGATGTTTTTGTTCAGAAAACCGTTTATGGAATGGATAACCCCATCGATGTGCCTCCCATCCACCTCATCCAGGCCATCCAGGAGCAGCAGGAGCCTCGCTTTCTCTAACAAGTGCTTTTTCAGGTAGGGCGAGACTCCAAGAGCTTCCTTGGATAGCCAATCAGGAAAGGAGTTCGAATTCGGTGCGAAGTGCCGAAGGTTGGCGCGGATGGGAATACGGCGGTCCAGGTCGCCGTATACTTCTTGGAGAGGTATTGGGGGCGACTGATCGGCCGGATCGTTCAGGCGGATTCCATCGATGAGGGCGTCATCTCCCAACATCATGGCCTGCAACAAGGTGCTCTTACCGGAACCGGGTTCCCCCAGGATCAACAGGTTCTTGGGCCGCTTCGATGCAAATGGCGTATTCCCGTCCGACCCCGCCCGGTCCAAGACGAGAGGGATGAATTGCGCTTTGAATAGGGGAGGACGCCTGCCGCCGACACATTCCTTGACATATCCCCAATAGATATCATCCATGCGTTCATAGTTTTCGCCTTTGTCTTCATTTTTACGCAATCGGCGCCGGCAACGCCACAGGGCGAATCTTTGCGCCGGGTTCCAACCCGCCAACCAACGGAATAATGTTTCGCCAAGGAACCATGTGAGTATCGACGCGATAATGACAGCCAATACCCTCCAGGGGACATCCCAAGCGCCTTGGAGGAAGGTATGCGTGGTGTCAGACATCGTCAGGATCTTCTATGCCCACAAAACCATTCCGGATTCTCCGCCACGGTAATGGAATCCGGCGGATCGGTAACCGGTCATCCCGAACCTTCTATGCGGTGATTCCCCGTGGCCAAATCATTCAAATTCAGAAACGCTCGATAAACCTGCCCAACAACACGATCACCCCCACCGCGCCGATCATCTTCTCCCATAATTCCGATCTACCTTGTTCATGTCCGATGAATTGCCCGATGGCCGTTAACCGGACATGGTGGCCTTATTCAAAATACTATCGACGGTGACCGCCCAGGGTTTGTTTTTCCGTAACGTTCGAGGCAACGTCCGAATCCCCGCTCTGGCCGCTTCACGTGTCGTGTAAATGCCATATACGACAACGAACCATTCTTTGCCCCGATTGACGGTTTCGAACCAGGCCGCCCGGGAATCCAGCCGATGCTTTTCGATGAAGTCCATCATTCTCTCCTTTGTCGAGAGTCCGATCAGTTGGATGGTATAGTGTTCGGGGTTTTGTTGGCGTAGCCATTCGATGGTACGTACGGCCGTATATTTGGAAATCCGCTTCGGGATGCGCACCAGTTTCGGACTCTGTTGCCGGAGCTGGGACTGGCTCTTTGGCGGTTTGTCCCCATCTGTCGCGGGCGGCGACGTCGTGCTGTCTTTCGTGGGTGTGGATGAGGCCTTCTCGCGCGCCTCTTTACGGCGAAAATCGAGCTCACGGGCAGTGGTCATCGGTGTTGTCGCGGCGGCAATCGACGCCGTGGCCGGTACTGTCGTGGGTTCCGGCTCATAGGGCGCCGCTGGGATTGGCGCTGTGGCGGGATCCGAGGGGCTTTGCTCGGCGGCGACCTTGGATGGGTCGTCCGATTCCAGCGGGATTGTCGTCGCGACATCCCTCGAATCGGTGCTGTCGGGAGTTAGGGGCTGGGGTGCTATCGCGGATTTGAATTCCTCGAGCGGCATGACAGGCCTTTGCAAGGTAGACCCTGCCAGGGCGGACAGTGGCGGTTGCCCTAAGGCGATACCGCCTAAAGCGCTGGCGGATTTCAAGTCGACGGCCTGTTGGGTATTCGTGGGCGGGATTGGCAGCGGTAAGTCCACCCTTTCCGTGCCTCCTTGGGGCTTGTGGTTCATGACAAGCAGTAAAGAGACCGATATGACTATCAGTCCGCCCACAAGTGCTATCAATCCACCCCTTTGCGTCATGGTGTCGAGCACTGGAGCGCCTATCGTTGCTACCCGGGTCTTCCTGCTCGAAGCCGGCAGCCGATTTTGCACGAATTGCCTGGCAAGTTCGTTAACGCTGGCGGGTAATCCCTTCGAGGCATGATAAATCGATCGGATCACCCCATCCGTAAAGGGGTCGTCTCCCACCGGATTGGTTTGGTTCCAGCGCAGGTGCAGGTAATCCCCCACCTCTTCCTCGGTAAAGGGCGGAACATCGACTGTATGGGTGATTTCACCGCCTTGAAAAGTCGCGACGAGCTCACGGATTCGCCGTGCGTTTCCCGGTTTACAGATCAGGACTATCCGCGCGCCAAGGCGCTCATTGGCGGAGGACAATTCCGCCAGGAGCCGCAAATCGTCCACGGGCGGAGTCTCATTGCCATCGACGATAACCAGCGGAATGCCGCCGCTGTCGTGGAGCGCCCCGATATGATCGAACAGGGCATTTTTCATCAAGTCCGAATCTTGTGAGGGTGGCGTCAGTTTGTATTCCTCGATCAGCCGTTCAAGTAACCCAGGTTTCGGTTGTGTTTCGTCATCGGCGGAAGGCCCGACGATGGAAAACTCGACGGCGGGAACCCGACACACTTCCCATCGCGGGTTCGCCGGTATGCACAATCGCTTGAGCAGTGTGTTTTTTCCTGTTCCTTGCTCGCCGACCAGAATCAGGAAAAAGCCGCCCGACTGGACCAGATGGCGTAACAGGTCCAATCGCTGTATCAACACCGGTGTGGAAAAAAAGAAGTCGTCCGCTGTGTTTTCCAGGAAGACGGGAGGTGGCGGTGAGTCGGGCGTAGTCTCACGGCGCCGAAAATATTTTTTTATCACAAATGCCTCGTGAACAATCTATGAAGTTAAGAGCGATTTTTAATGGGATTCAATCGGAGATAACAGAGGAACCGGTTTCCAGCACCGCGTCCAGGGCATCGGGATCGAACCCATCGGTGACCACTGCCGTCCCGATGCCCTTCAACAGCACGAGGCGCATTCTCCCGCCGAGGACCTTTTTATCCACGGCCATCAGTTCCCGCATGCGACCGGCCGTGATGTTTTCCGGTACATGGACAGGCAGATGCGCCCTATGGATAAGGGCCTCTATTCTAAGTACGTCCGCCGATTCCAGCCACCCGAGACGGGCCGATAATCGGGCGGCCAACACCATGCCAACGGCCACGGCCTCGCCATGCAACCAAGTCTCATAACCGAGTCCCGTCTCGATGGCGTGCCCGAAGGTATGTCCCAGATTCAGCAAGGCGCGCATACCTTTTTCCCGTTCATCCGCCCCGACCACACTTGCCTTGTTTTCACACGAGCGGTAGATGGCATAACCCAGCGCCTCGGGGCTTCGCGCCAGCAACGCCTCCATATGCCCCTCGAGCCACGTGAAGAACTCCCCATCCCGAATCAGTCCGTATTTAATCACCTCCGCGAGACCCGCGCATAACTGCCGGTCATCCAGGGTCGCCAGGGTATCGGTATCCACAAGCACGGCGATGGGTTGATGAAAGGCGCCGATCATGTTTTTCCCCAGTGGATGATTCACCCCTGTCTTGCCGCCCACCGAGGAATCCACCTGCGCCAGCAACGTAGTCGGCACCTGGACAAACGCCACCCCGCGTTGATAACAGGCCGCGGCGAAACCGGTGATGTCGCCCACCACCCCGCCCCCCAGCGCGACCAGTGTGCAGTCCCGGGCATATCGGTGCTTCAACAAGGCGTCGAATATCCGATTCAGAACCTCGATCTTTTTGTATTTCTCGCCATCGGGCAAGACGATGGTCTCCACGCGATGGGCGCGCAGGGCGCGCTGGAGCCTTTCCAGGTACAGCGGCGCGATGGTTTCGTTGGTCACGATTAGGATATCGGGACCGGGAATGCCCTTTGTCAACAGGTCCGTCAGGGATTCGGGTCTTTCCAAAAAACCGCTACCGATATGGATGGGGTAGCCGCGCTCTCCCAGGTCGACTGTCAGTGTGTTCACAATGATTCCCCCGCGCATATCGCCGTCGAATGCTATTCAATCGGGCAATATTTTTTGTTTAGTGGAAAAATGGTGTGTTCGAGGCGCTCCGCAATGGCTCTGCCATTGGGAGTAAAGGCCGCATCCATTCGAAGTATAACATGATGACATAATGCCTTACCGGTGCTTTCATTTCGGTCGCCGAGGCGGCAAAAAGCGAGGAAGCGTGAATATCCATCCGAACTCGCCGCTTGAACTATCGATGCCAAGCGGCATAACATCGAACCCATATGAGCCGAATTCTCCGTTGAATCCGGTTCTCACTGGCCGGCTCTCACTTGCCCTAAGGATAATGTGGAAAATGTCTCCCGACCATCAACCACCCACCGAAAGACCCACGCCCATAACCCCCTGGCTGATAGGGGCGGCGCTCATCGTCATTCTTGATCGGGGGTCGAAATATCTGGCGGAGGCCATGCTTACCCCCCACGTCCCCGTGTCGATACTGCCGTTCTTCAATTTCACCCTGACCTATAACCCGGGCGCCGCTTTCAGCTTCCTGGGTGATGCCGGGGGGTGGCAGCGCTGGTTGTTCGTGGGCCTGTCCATTGTGATCAGTATCGTGCTCGTGAGTTGGTTGCGCGGCACGCCCCGGGGCCAGGTCCTGTTACCGTCCGCCCTGACGTTGGTGCTGGGGGGGGCGCTTGGGAATCTGTGGGACCGGCTGGCCCTGGGCGCCGTCGTGGACTTTATCGACCTGCACTACCAGGGTTGGCACTGGCCTACCTTCAACGTCGCCGATTCCGCCATTACCGTTGGCGCGCTTTTGCTGTTTATCACCCTGACCCGACAGGGGGGGGGGGTCGGGAATAGAAGGCCCGGGGGGGCGTCGGCATTACCGTGGGGGTCGACACCGGAAAAGACGGTGGCATAGTAATTACGAATTACGAATTACGAATTACGAATTAGAATCCTGCACTCTTTTTGTCGATTTCTTGATGGCTGCAATGATACGGCAAAGTTCTTGGGCATCGGCATGAATGCTGTCGAATTGGTTTGAGGTAATGTAATCGGTGTCTTTTAGAAGACGTAACCAGTATGTGGTTTCGCGAGCTTCTTTGTATGCAATGGACAATTTGGAAAGGAAGTCGGCGCGGGATTGTCCTCCAATGGCCTCCTCGACATTTGCTCCGATGCTCGTTCCGCATCTCAAGATTTGTTTTGAGAGAATGAATTCTTTTTTTTCCGTGGACAGATGCTGATAGAGCCTCACAATGCGCACGGCAAAGGCATAGCTTTTGGTTTGAACAACGTTGTCAGCCTTCATTTTTTTAATTACGAATTACGGATTGTTGATTATAGGTTAATTGTTGTGAGTTGTGATTCTTGATTCCCAATCTCCAATCCAAAATTCGTAATTCATAATTCCTAATTATCCATACTTTCCTCCCACATCCCCCTCATCGGATGCCCCTCGGCAATAACCCGCTTCAACATATCCGTGCTGACCTGGGTATAGATCTGCGTGGTGGTAATACTCTGGTGCCCCAAGAGCTTTTGGACGTGGCGTATGTCGACGCCGGAGTTCAATAAGTGGGTCGCGGTGGAATGGCGCAGCATGTGGGGCGTGATGCGTTGCCCGATGCCCGCGGCTTCTCCGGCCTTGCGCACCAGGAGGCGAACGTATTGGGTGTTGGCGGCGCGGCCCTGGGGTGTGATGATGACGCGTTCGGTCAGGGGAAACGCGGCCCCTCTGGCCTTCAGATAGATCCGGAGCAGACTGCGTAGATTTTCATCGGGCAGGAAGACGATACGCTCCCGGTCGCCTTTTCCATGGATGCGGATGGTTCCCTCCCGGATGTCGAGATCCTGGATGTCGATGGTGATGAGTTCCCCCACGCGGATACCGGCCTGTACCGCACAGGAAGCCCTATTTTCAGAGCTTCCTTGATTCTACTGTGTTACATGCTGGCCTGCCGGTTTATTAAGGGGTTCGCAAGAATAGAAGAACATGGGATCGAGAAGACGGGTGGGCGGTGGCTTTTCGGCGCCTTTTTGCCATGCGATGCCTTTTCACACCCGTACCCTCGTCCGCCCCAATAACGAGCTGACCAATTCCGTGGCGAGTTCGGCCGTGTGGTTGCGGTGGTCCAAGATCGGGTTGATCTCCACCACGTCGATGGAACCGACACAGGCGCGGTCGGCAACGATTTCCATGAGCAGATGGGCCTCGCGATAGGTCAGGCCACCGGGCTTGGGCGTGCCTACGCCGGGGGCCTCGCCGGGGTCGAGGGCGTCCATGTCCAGGCTCACATGGAGGCGGGGTATATGGCCGAGGCGATCCAGGGCCTCGTGGGCGACGGTAGCCATACCCCGCTCGTCGATATCCCGGGTGGTATAGACACAAACCCCGCTCTCTTTGAGCAGCGCGCTCTCCCCCGGGTCGAGATCGCGAACACCGATAATCACCACCTGGTCGGCGGTGAGCGTCGGGCCGTGGCGTCCCATATTCACCAGCTCCGGCGCGCCATGGCCCAGGAGCGCGGCCAGGGGCATGCCATGGAGATTGCCGCTGGGTGAGATCTCCGGGGTGTTGAAGTCGCCGTGGGCGTCGATCCAGAGCACCCCGGCCGGTTGGTCATGGGTCACCCCGCCGATGCTGCCCAGGGCAATGGAGTGATCCCCACCCAGAAAGAGGGGCAACCGCCCGGCGGCCATGGCTTCGCGCCCTGCCTGATAGACTGCCCCGCACACCTTGGTCACGGCGGGCAAAAATGCCAACCCCCCTTCCGGCGGTAAGGTATCTCGGACCGGCGCTTCGATGTTGCCATGGTCCTTCAAGGTATAGCCCAACCGGCGCAACTGGTCATCCAGCCCGGCATAGCGCAAGGCGCTCGGCCCCATGTCCAACCCATGCCTGGATTGCCCCAGGTCCATGGCCACGCCGATGATCACGATTTCTTTCATTGTGTTCTCGCTCGCGCCCGTCCGATGGTTTTCAGGACCTGCTCGGGCGCCGTGCCGCCCAGGTGGTTTCGCGCCGCCAGGCTCCCTTCCAGGGAAAGGATGGTAAAGACGTTTTCGGTGATGCCCGGGAAGAAGGCCCGGAGTTCCGTCAAGGTCATCTCCGAGAGGTCCTTCTTGGTCTCGATCCCGTAACGCACCGCCTTTCCCACCACCTCATGGGCGTCCCGGAAGGGCAGGCCCTTTCCCACCAGGTAATCGGCCAGATCCGTCGCCGTGGAAAACCCCTTCCTGGCCTGGGCGGCCAGGCGATCGTGTTTTATCCCCATGGAGGCCAATGTCCCGGCATACACCCGGACGCAGGCCTTCACGGTGTCCACCGTATCGAAGAGCGCTTCCTTGTCTTCCTGGTTATCCCGATTGTAGGCCAGCGGCTGACCCTTCATGAGGACGAGCAACGCCAACAAATGCCCATCCACCCGCCCGGTCTTCCCGCGCACCAGTTCCGGCACGTCCGGGTTCTTTTTTTGCGGCATGATGGAGGACCCGGTGCAGAACCCATCGCCGAGCTCGATGAAATCGAAGGGGGGCGAGGACCACAGGATGAGCTCTTCGGACATGCGGGAGAGGTGGGTCATGATGAGGGCGGCGGCTGCGGTGAACTCGATGGCGAAGTCCCGATCGCTGACGGCATCCAGGGAGTTTTCGCAAATCCCGTCGAAACCCAGCAACTCGGCCGTCATGGTCCGATCGATGGGAAAGCCGGTGCCCGCCAGGGCCGCTGCCCCCAGGGGCATCCGGTTGATGCGGCCCTTGGCGTCCGAGAGCCGTTCCCGGTCCCTGGACAGCATCTCGAACCAGGCCAGCATGTGGTGGCCGAAGGTCACGGGTTGGGCGATCTGCAGGTGGGTGAAGCCCGGCATGGGGGTGGCGAACTCCCGCTCGGCGATATCCAGCAACACGGTCTGTAATGCGCCGAGTTCCTGGAGGAGCGTGTCGGTCTCCTCCCGCAGATACAGGCGCAGATCCGTCGCCACCTGATCGTTCCGGGAGCGGCCCGTGTGGAGTTTCTTGCCCGCCTCGCCGATGCGCCGGACGAGCTCGGCCTCGATGTTCATGTGAACGTCTTCCAGGTCTTCGGACCATTGGAATCGTCCGGCCTCGATATCCGCGCCGATGGCCTCCAGGCCATCGACAATGGCCTCCCGTTCTTCCAGGGAGAGGACCCCCACATGGGCCAGCATGGTGGCGTGGGCGATGGAGCCGAGGATATCGAAGGGATACAGCCGCCGGTCGAACGACACGGAGGCGGTGAAGGCCTTCACCAGGGCGGTGGTGGATTCGGCGAAGCGGCCGGACCAGGGTTTTTTGTGTTGGGTTTTGGCGGACATGGGGAATTTGGGATCTTTAAGGTGACGAGGCGTGGTTTAACCGTGGATTCGGACACGAAGAAACACCGGCGAGGTCGGGCCTCGGGGCAATGGGTCGCGAGACGACGTGGGTTCGGCGTACCGACTGGAGTATTTCATGGGACATGGGACTTACGCATTGATAAAAGTTGTGGAATGTGCCCATTGGAGGACAGTGCCCGACCATTGGGATATGGATCTTCTTGGGCGTATTTTCCAGTTGGGGGAGGGATATATCTCGTTCCTTCATACAGGAGCCGCTCTTGCGAGCGGCGGATTCGTCATGCCGGCCTGGAGACCGGCGCTCCGAGGGTTGCCTATCGTTGAAACCATCGCGGGAGACAAGCGATATCGAAGCGCCGCTGGGAGCGCCGGTCTCCAGGCCGGCATGACGAATCCGCCCGCGGGAAGCGGGCGCGCCTTTTTGTTCTCCCCCAAGCAGAAAATACGCCCGATCTTCCTTGTGGTCATGACAGGGCGGCTCGTGGTCGGCTCATGGGGTTGCGGGTCTTGGCGTTGGTGGCAACTCTACAATGGGTTCCGGCCTTGGAGCGGGTCCGAAAGATCCCCGGTCTGCTGGGACAGCCCCCGAATCTTGTGGGCCGCCGCCTCGGGACGACCGGGAATGCTCGGACACGCCCTTGCCTTCCGGCCCTTGGCCGGGACTTTCCGTTTTCTCGCCCCGGATCCTGCCCATGGAAGGGATTCCCGGATGGATTTCCGGCTTTTTTTGTCGATTTCCGGCCTGAAGCCGTGGACTTCCGGCCTAAAGCTTCCGGTTTCAGGCCTGAAGTTATCCATTTCAAGCTTTAAGTTGCCGGTTTCAGGCCGGAAATTATATATTTCAAGCTTGAAGTTACCGATTTCAGGCCGGAAGTCGATAAGGGAAAGCCTGAATTTGTCGGATGGAAGCCGGAAATCCGCCATTTCAAGCCTTGATGGATACGGAGAGGCCCGTCATGTCTATAGCACCCTTGGAAAAGGTCCAATCCGAAACAAACGCTCCGGTTCGTGAGGGCGCTCTTTGGGGAAGAGGGAGGCCTCGAAGCCGGTGGACGCCACATAATCGGCCTTCAGTTCCCTGGCCAGGGCCGTCAACATGGCCCGCGACGCCGGGTTGGAGGGCGTGACGGTGGCCTCCAGATAGGAAACTTCGCGACACTCTTCCCGACGTAGGAGTTCGCCCAGCATGGCCAATCCGAGCCCGCGCCGGCGGTGCGGGGCGCCGGTCCCCATCTGCCAGACGACCACGGTGTTTTGCGCACCGGGCGGGCGGTATCCGGCAATGAAACCGGCCAGGGCGTTTTCGGCCTCGGCAATCACGCAGGTGTCGGTAAAGTGGCGGCACAGCACCAGGTAACAATAGGGAGAATTGGGATCCAGCGTCTTCGAGTCTATCACGAATCGCCACATGCGGGCGGCGTCTTCCATGACCGGCGGGCGCAGAATGAAATCCCGATGTTGGCTCATTCGTCTGTCGGTTTTCCACTTGAAAGCGCTGAACCCGAAGCAGGGTTCGGATCTATATGAATGCGTTTTCTACCGATCCGAGCGGGGCAAAGTTTTTACTGCCCAGGTGTTCCGGGCGGAATCCGTCCAGGGAGAAGGGCCTGTCCCCCGGTAGATTCTCCACGCTGTTGTAGACGAAAAAGATATTCGTGCGGGACCAGGGGGAGAGGTTGTCGGGGGAGCCGTGGAGGATGTTCCCGTCGTGAAAGACCAGGGTGCCCGGGGGGGCGTGGACACTGACCAGTGTGGCGTTCTCCGCCAGCTTGCGGATGCCTTCCAGGCTTGGGGTGCCGTAGGCCTGTTTTCGCAAGGATTGCTTGTAGTTGTCTTCGGGGGTTTGGCCCGGGCAGGAGAGATATTGCTTGTGGGAGCCGGCCATGAGATACAGGGGACCATTGAACTCGTTGTTGTCCGTGAGGGTGATCCAGCCGGAGAGGACGCGCATGTGGGGCAAACCGTCCTCGGCATGCCAGGTCTCGAAATCCGAGTGCCACGGGAAGGACTTGCCGTGCAATGCCTGCTTGATATTGATGCGCGCCTGATGGATGTAGACGTCGCTCCCCAGGATCCGGGTGACCCTATCGAGAATTCTCGCGTCCTTGGATAACCTCTCGAACAGGTCACTGAAGCGGTGTGGACTGAACAGGGAGCGGACTTCGTTGCTATCCGGTTCCATGACCCGTTCCTCCCTGCCTTCGAACTCGTTGGCATCAATGATGCGGTTGAGCTCCGCCAGCAACCGGTCCACCTCGGATTGGGAGAAGGCATTGGGCACCAACAGGTAACCGTTTTCCTCATAGAACGCCAATTCTTCCTTATCGAGGGGATGGCGTCTATGACCGGTCTCTTTGCCCCAAACGATCGGGTCGGTACGCGGGATAATGAATTCCTTTTCTTTTCGTGTGGGGTATCGGTCTTCGACTGCATTCATGTTGTTCTTCTCGGGCTGTGTCGATATTTCCGGGTGGCTGGCGCGAAGGCTTCCAGGCAACCTCGCCATGGAATCCGCCACGGTACGATTGACGAATCGTCCGATAACGACATCACCAAATAAAGTGCGCGCGGACGTTGGCGTCAGTCCTCGACCAGGGGATAGGCCCCCTCCGCGTCATGGACCTCCCGACCCGCCAGGGGCGGATTGAATACACAGACGAGGCGCATGTCCGTTTTGACGCGCAGGTAGTGTCTTTCATGGCCATCGAGCGCATAGAGGACGCCGTCGGTAATCTTGTGTCGCTCTCCCGTCTCCAGGTCTTCGATCTCGCCTTCTCCGCCCACACAGTACACCGCTTCCAGGTGATTTTTGTACCACATATCGGTCGATGTCCCCGCGAACATAGTGGTTTCGTGGAACGAAAACCCCATGCCGTCCCCGCGCAGCAGGAATCGCCGGCTCACCCAGTGGCCATTTGCCGAAGCCACGTCCCGCTCCGTGCCGATGATGTCTTGAAGGTTACGAACGATCATCTCTTTATCTCTCCGTGGCGGTTTTTTCTTTCCAACAGCAGATCGGCGATGGAACCCTCGATCAGGGAGAGCCCTTCCCGAAGCCATGCCTCCTCGATGGTCAGCGCGGGGAAAAACTTCAGCACCTGGGATTGGGCGCCCGCCGTCTCGATGACGACCCCATTCTCGAACGCCGCCCGAGACACCCGGGCGGCGAAATCCCGGTCGGGAAATTCGATGCCCCAGACCATGCCCACGCCGCGCAGTTGCCCGCCGCACTCCGGATACGTCTCCAGGATGCGTTTCAGCGCCTTTTCCAGGATATCTCCCTTGTACCGGATGGCGGCGGTGAAGTCTCCGCTCTTTTCCCAAAACCCCAGCGCCGCGGTGGCCGCCACGAAGCCCAGGTTGTTGCCGCGGAATGTCCCCGTATGCTCCCCGGGACGCCACCGGTCCAATTCCGGGCGCAGGAAAAGGAGCGCCAATGGCAAGCCGCCGCCGACGGATTTGGAAAAGGTCACCATGTCCGGGGTGATCCCCGAGCGCTCGAAACTGAAAAACGGGCCCGTTCGCCCGTTCCCCATCTGAATATCATCCACGATCAACAGGATGTCCAAGTCCCGACAAAGCCGTTCCAGGCGTCTTAGCCATTCGTTGCTCGCCACGTGGATCCCGCCTTCGCCCTGTACGGTCTCCGCGATAATGGCCGCCGGCAGGTCGACGCCACTGCTTCGATCTTCCAGGTAACGACGCAAATAGGTTATGGTATCGGTCTCGGGACCGAGATAACCGTCGTATGGCATGAAGGTCGTATTGTTCCCTACGCCATACGCCTCATCCCGATAAAAGGCATTGCCCGTTACCGCCAGCGAACCCATCGTCAAGCCATGATAGGCGTTGGTGAACGCCACGATGTTCGAGCGCCGTTTCACCTTGCGCGCAAGCTTCAATGCGGTTTCCACCGAATCGGTGCCCGTTGGCCCCGTGAATTGCACTTTGTATGGGAGATGCCGTGGGGCGAGGATTGTATCGCGTAGCTTGACGAGAAACGCCCGTTTCGCCACGGTTGCCTTATCCAGGGAGTGAACGATGCGATCTTCTTGAAGATACCGGATGAGCGCCTCCGAGATCACCGGGTTGTTGTGCCCGTAATTCAGGGCCCCGGCCCCGGAGAAGAAATCGATGAAGCGATTGCCCTGCTCGTCGTGGAGCAATGGGCCATGGGCGACGTCGAACACCGCGGGGAACGATCGTACATAACTTCTTACTTCCGATTCCATCTCTTCGAAAATACGCATGCCCCTCACCATGGTGCTTTTTGTAACCCCCTACCCCTCCGCCGCTCCCACGGCGCCTTGTTCCCATTCGAAAATCGGAAAGTCGGCCCCTTCTGGATACCTTGAGAGAATATTATCGGGGAGTCCTTAAATAAAGAGGTTCTTATCTCAACATGATATACAGCATGACAGCCTTCGCGCGCCGGGAAGAGCAGGGCGGCGAAAACGAAGAGACAGGTGGGGAGATCAGCTGGGAATTGCGTTCCGTCAATCACCGATACCTGGATGTTACCGTTCGTCTTCCGGAGGACCTGCGTTCCCTGGAGCCCGTCGTGCGCGAGCGTGTCCGGGACAGGATCGGCCGTGGAAAGGTGGAATGTCTGTTACGTTACCAATCCACTGCCCGGCGGGAAACCCAATTGCATGTGGATCTCGAACTCGCGGGACAGGTCGTGGCGGCGTTACACCGAATCTCCGGATTGTTGCCCAACGGAGGGACGGTCAGTCCCCTAGGTATTCTGCGCTGGCCCGGTGTCGTGTACCCCCCCCCGGCCCCGAACCTGGAGGCCGTTAAAACGCCCATCCTGAACGTCCTGGATCAGGCCCTGACAGAGCTCCTCGCCATGCGATGGAGGGAGGGGGAAAAACTGACGGCCCTGATAAGGGCCCGTTGCGCGGAGGTTTCGGATATCGTGGATCGCGTCCGGGAACGCCTGCCCACGATCCTCGCCGCGCAACGCGCCCGGCTTCTGGACAGGCTCTCCGAGGTCGAGGCGGAGATCGATCCGGATCGTCTGGAACAGGACCTCGTGCTTATTGCCCAAAAGATCGATGTGGCCGAGGAACTGGATCGATTGGATACCCACCTGGCCGAAGTGGAACGCGCGCTGGGGGGGGGGCCCTCCGAGAAAACGGGGCCTGGGAAAAACCCCATGGGTCGCCGCCTGGATTTCCTCATGCAGGAGATGCACCGGGAGGCCAACACCCTCGGCGCCAAATCCGTGGATACAGCGGTGACCGGCGCCTCCGTGGATCTCCGGGTCCTCATCGAACAGATGCGCGAACAGGTTCAGAATGTGGAATAATCGCGCTTCGCGAAATGAGGCCATTCCTCGGTTGTGACGGGTAAAAACATCGCGACGGCCTTCCCCACCAGCAGGGCGCGGGTGCGGGAAGTGGCAAAGGCCTTTATGGACAAATATCGGAAAAATAAAATACTTTGGGGAACCGGTGCGTGCACCGGAACCCACCCCCTGCCAGACTTGGCGCGAAGCGCTAACATGTTCCGAAATAACGGGGCCGAAACGATGCCGGGGAATCCAGGACAAACAACTCATCCTGAATACGGGCCAGATAAAACCCACGCTGGTGCGTCAATGTCTCCATTTCCTGGGAGCAATCCACCGCCGCCACGATGCCGAAGCGCTGCTTGTCGCGATGTTCCGGTAGGAATTCGTCGAAGCGCGCCATGATCCGCTCCATTTGCTCGATACCCCCCTGGTCCAGGCGGCTTTTGACCTCCACCACCACGGCCTGATTTTCCTTGCCATTGGAATAGCCGAACACATCCAGTTCCATGCTCCGGCCATGGCGGGTAATCTCCACCCGTGGCACGATGAATTCCATATGAAAGCGTTCCCGCAGCAGCTTTTTCATGGAGGGATAGGCCATGCCCTCGGTAAGGCCACCGAATTTCCGGCCCAATCCACCGATCTGGCGGCCCAGTTCTTTAATCTCCTGATCAGTCTCCTGAATCTGCCGATCGGTTTCCTGTTGAGAGGCGCGTAATTCTCTGATGCTTTCCTTGAGTTGCCGATCGGTCTCCCGTTGAGATGCGCGTAATTTTTCCATATCGACGCTCGTCTGTTTTTGGGAAGCGGCCAAATCGGCCCGCGTCTCTTTGTGGGAAACGGCCAGACTGGCGACAAGTTCCTTGAGTTCTTTATCGGTCATGATATTACTCTCCACGATATGCCCTGGAATCGGATATTTCGAATGGAATGGGCTTGCTCGAAGTATACCCTGAACGGGGAACTCCGTTCATTTTGCAAAGCAAAATCGGTGTTTTGTAAAACCGGATTCATCTGCGAAGCCGAGCGGGAGATAAACAAATTAAGGAAGCTCTGAAAAAGCCATCCATGGCATTTTTCAGAGCTTCCTTAACGTATCGGAAAGATTATGTCCCGTTCCCATATATGGGAACGGGACATAATCTCCGGAATCCGTTTTCTCTGGTGATTTAGCCCCTGGGGGATAGTGATTCCGTCTGTCGGGAACGAGCGGAACCACGCCCCTTGAGCCGCAGCGACACCACGATGAGTTCCCGGAGCTCGCGGGGCGCGCCCGGGTGCAGTCCCTCGGGAATCTCGGCCAGCGCGCC